>DVFZ01000062.1 GCA_018712945.1 Candidatus Pullichristensenella stercorigallinarum
GACGGGATTTGCCCCACGAGCAGGGGGCACCGGCAGTGCCGGCTTCCAGAGCTGCCGCCGGATGGATTGACGGAATTTGCCCCACGAGTAGAGGGCAAATTCCTGCCGGAGGTTGGCAGTGCCGACGGCCAATGCTACCGCCGGACAGATTGACGGGATTTGCCCCACGAGCAGGGGGCAAATCCCTGCGGGTGTTTTTGCGGCAGGGGCTTTGAATATTGTCCGCCCTTTTGTAAAAGGGCATACATAGGGGGAAAGAATGTTTACACATCTGCATCTGCATACCGAATACAGCCTTTTGGACGGCGCTTGTTCCATCAAGCCGCTTATGGCGCGTTTGAAGGAGTTGGGCATGGACGCCTGCGCCATTACCGACCACGGCGTGATGTACGGCGTGGTGGATTTTTACCGCGCCTGCAAGGACGCGGGCATTCACCCCGTCATTGGCTGCGAGGTGTATGTCTGCCCGGATATGGACGAAAAGCAGAGCCAGTTCCGCGAATATTCGCATCTGGTCTTGCTGTGCGAAAACAACGAGGGCTACAAAAACCTTTCCCGCCTGGTGTCCGAGGGCTTTACGCGCGGGTTTTACTACCGTCCCCGCGTGGATTACGCGCTGCTGAAAAAGTATTCCGGGGGGCTGATTGCGCTGTCGGCCTGTCTTTCGGGCGATTTGCCCAAGTTGTTGCTCGACGGGCGGGACAACGAGGCCCGGGAAATGGCGCAACGGTATGTGGACATCTTCGGGCCGGGCAATTTCTATGTGGAATTGCAGGATCACGGCATCCCGGAGGAAAAGCAGGTATTGCCGCGGCTGGTGCGCCTGGCGCGGGAAATGGACATTCCCCTGGTCGTCACCAACGACTGCCACTACCTCACCGCCGCCGACGCGGACGCGCAGGAAGTGCTCATGTGCATCCAGACCGGCAAGACACTTTCCGACCCCAACCGCATGAAGATGACCACGCGGGAATTGTACGTCAAGGGCGAGGACGAGATGCGCGCCCTGTTCCCCAACTTTCCGGAGGCCATCGAAAACACGGCGAAAATCGCCGCGCGCTGCCAGGTGGACTTTGACTTTTCCACCACCCACCTGCCCAAATTCCCGCTGCCCGAGGGCGAGACGGACGCCTTTGCCTACCTGCGCGCCCTGTGCGAAAAGGGGCTGCGCGAGCGCTACGGCGAGGATCGCTCGGACGCGCGCGAGCGCATGGAATACGAACTGGGCGTGATCTCCGGCATGGGCTATGTGGATTATTTTCTCATCGTTTGGGATTTTATCCACTACGCGCGCACCCACGGCGTGGGCGTCGGCCCGGGGCGCGGCAGCGGCGCCGGTTCCATCGTCGCCTACTGCCTGGGCATTACCTCCATAGACCCCCTGAAATACAGCCTGCTCTTTGAGCGCTTTCTGAACCCCGAGCGCGTCTCCATGCCCGATATCGACGTGGACTTCGATTACGAGCGCCGCGGCGAGGTGATCGACTACGTGCGCCGCCGCTACGGGGCGGATCACGTCGCCCAGATCATCACCTTCGGCACCATGGCCGCCCGCGCCGTCATCCGCGATGTGGGCCGGGTGATGGACATGTCCTACCAGCAGACCGACCAGATCGCCAAGCTGGTGCCCTTTGAACTGGGCATGACGCTGGAGCGCGCCCTGTCGCTTTCCTCGGAGCTGCGCCGCCTCTATGAAGGGGACGAGCAGGTGCGCGCGGTCATCGACACGGCGAAAAAGCTGGAGGGCATGCCCCGCAACGCTTCCACCCACGCCGCCGGGGTGCTCATCACCAGCGAGCCGGTGGTCAACTACGTGCCCCTGCAAACCAACGACGACGTGGTTACCACCCAGTTTCCCATGGGCACGCTGGAGGCGCTCGGACTTTTGAAGATGGACTTTCTCGGCCTGCGCACGCTCAACGTCATCATGGACTCGATTGCGCTGGCCATCGAGGCCGGGGCCGAGCCGTTTACCAGCGAGGACATCCCCCTGGACGACGCGGGCGTGTACAAGATGATTTCCGAGGGCGATACCGACGGCGTGTTCCAGCTCGAATCCGCGGGCATGAAGCAGTTTTTGACCAACATGAAGCCCGAGAATTTCGAGGACATCATCGCCGCCATTTCCCTCTACCGCCCCGGGCCGATGGAGTCCATCCCCCGCTACATCGAGGGCAAGCACAACCCCGCAAGCGTCCGCTATGAAACGCCGCTTTTGAAGCCCATCCTCGACGTCACCTACGGCTGCATGGTCTATCAGGAGCAGGTGATGCAGATTGTGCGCGACCTGGCCGGGTATTCCTACGGCCGCAGCGACCTGGTGCGCCGCGCCATGTCCAAGAAAAAGCACGACGTCATGGCCAAGGAGAAGGAAAACTTCATCCACGGCCTGGTGGAAGACGGCAAGGTGGTCATTCCCGGCGCGGTGCGCAACGGCGTTCCCGAGCAGGTGGCCGAACACATATTCGACGAAATGACCGCCTTTGCCAGCTACGCCTTCAACAAGTCCCACGCCGCCGCCTACGCCCTCGTCGCCGTGCAGACGGCCTGGCTGAAGCTGCACTACCCGGTGCAGTTCATGGCGGCGCTGATGAACAGCGTGGCCGGAAATTCCGACAAGGTGGGCTTTTATATCCAAACATGCAAAAAGCGCGGCATCCGCGTGCTGCCGCCGGACGTGAACCGCTCGCAGGAGAAGTTTTCCGTAGAGGACGGGGCCATCCGCTTCGGCTTTGCCGGGGTCAAGAACCTCGGCCACGGGGCCATTGCCGCCATCGTGGCCGAGCGGCAAACGGGCGGGCCGTTCAAGGATGTGTTCGATCTGTGCGAGCGCGTGGCGGGCGTGGCCGTGAACAAAAAGTGCATCGAAAGCCTGATCCGCGCCGGGGCGCTGGACGGCCTGCCCGGCAACCGCGCCCAGAAGCTGGGCGTGTACGAGCGCGCCATTGACGCCGCTGGCAAGCGGCAAAAGACCGCCGTGCGCGGGCAGCTCTCCCTGTTTGATATGGACGCGGAAATCGAAATCGCCCCGCCGCCGCTGCCAAACCTGCCCGAGTTTTCCCGCCGCGACCTCCTGCGCATGGAGCGGGAGGTCACCGGCGTGTACATTTCCGGTCACCCGCTGGACGAATTTGAAGAGGCCCTTTCCAAACTGGAGGTCAACGCCCGTCTGTTGCAGGGACTTTCCGAGGAGGCCGACGGCGGCATGAGCTGGGATCAAAGGACGGTCTCCATGGGCGGCATCATCGCCGAGCGCAAGCTCAAGGCCACCAAGTCCGGCACGATGATGGCCTTTGTGCAGCTGGAGGACATGTACGGCGTCACCGAAGTGCTGGTGTTCCCCAAGGTGTACGACCGCTTCAGCGCTTTGCTTGTGCAGGACGCGCCGGTGCTGATGACCGGCCATCTCTCCGTGCGCGAGGAGGAATCGCCCAAGCTGCTGATGGAAACGGTGCGGCCGCTTGGCGAGGCGGCGGAAAGCGCCATGCCCGCCGCGCCCGCCCGCCGGCAGGGGAACGGCGAAAAGAAGCTCTACATCAAGGCCCCGGACGCGCGGCGGGAGGAAGTGCTCGCCATTCTCGAAACCACGCCGGGGCGCATACCGGTGATTCTCGTCAGCGCCGAAAGCGGCCGCGCCCAGCGCACGCCGCAAAAGTACTGGGTGGACGAGGGCTACGATTATTTCCAGCTTGCGAACCTTTTGGGCGAGCAAAACGTCATATACAAATAAATGGGTGGAGGAGGACAATGGCATGAAAACGCCCGTGCTTTACATCGTCATTCCCTGCTATAATGAAGAAGAAGCCCTGCCCATCACCGCCGCGCGCATGGCCGGGCTTCTTAACGACCTGACCGGCAAGAACCTGATCGCCCCGGAAAGCCGCGTCACCTTGGTGGACGACGGCAGCCGCGACAAGACCTGGGAGGTCATCTGCGCCCTGAACGAAAAGGACAAGCGCTTCGAGGGCGTAAAGCTGGCCCACAACGCCGGGCACATGAACGCCCTATGGGCCGGCATGCGCATGGTTTGCGAGCACTGCGACGCGCTGGTGACCATCGACGCGGATTTGCAGGACGACGTAAACGCCATCTACGGTTTTCTGGAAAAATACCAGGAGGGCTGCGACGTGGTCTACGGCGTGCGCAAAAACCGCAGCACCGACACGACATTCAAGCGCAACACCGCCCAGGGGTTTTACAAGCTGATGCACAAGCTGGGCGTGGAAATGGTCTACAACGCCGCCGATTACCGCCTGCTCTCCCGCCGCGCGGTGGAGGCGCTGATGCAGTTTGGCGAGGTGAATATGTTTTTGCGCGGCATGGTGCCGCTGTTGGGCTTCAAGACCGCCGAGGTCTACTATGAGCGCGGCGAGCGCGTGGCCGGTGAATCGAAGTATCCGCTGAAAAAGATGGTGGCCTTCGCCATCGAGGGCATCACTTCCTTTTCCAACAAGCCCATCCGCTTTGTCACCCTGCTGGGCGTCCTGTGCGCGCTGCTGGGCGTGGCCATGGCGGTGTATGTGCTGGTTTCCCTGATTGGCGGCCACAGCGTGGCGGGCTGGGCTTCCACCATCATGTCCATCTGGCTGTTGGGCGGCTTGCAGCTCATCGCCCTGGGGCTGATTGGCGAATACGTGGGCAAAATCTATATGGAAACCAAGCGCCGCCCCAAGTTCATCCTCGAGGAGTACCGCAAATGACCAACAACTTCCCGTGGGTTCACGCCTTCCTCGCCGCCCTGCCCGGCGTGGAGAGCGACTTTAAGCCTGAATGGGGCTGGACGCGCTACAAGGTGGGCGGCAAGATGTTTGCCGCCGTGTGCAAAAACGGGCGCGGCGAGGACTATCTTCTCACCCTCAAGGCAGACCCCGTGGAGGCGGGGCTGGCCCGCGCCGCCTTCTGGCGCGTGTTCCCCGGTTACTACTGCACCAAGCACTGCTGGAACAGCGTCTACCTCTGCGATTCCGGCGCGGACTGGGCGGAAGTGACCGCCCGCATCCGCGACGCGGCCTCGGAGGCCACGGGCGAACTGCCCGAGGCGCTTCTGCGCGAAATGTGCGTCCGCGCCCACGCTCTGATGGCGGCAACGCTGCCCAAACGCCTGCGCGATCAGCTCTGCTGACCTTCCGGCGCGTGCCAGTTTGACCCGCCCCCGCCATGCTATAATGCTTCCGCGCTCCACTGGCGAATGGAACAAACGGAAACGGAGGGATTGCCATGGACTGGAAATGGGCATGGAAACAGATCTCCCTGGTGCTGCTCTGCGCCGTCGGTCTGGCGCTGGCCCCGTCGGCCTCGGCGCTGCTGGAACAGGCGCAAACGTTGCTGTCGTAGGGGCTGACGCCGGGCTTTTACCTTTACGGCCTGGGTATCCCGCTGGCCTGCGCCCTGCTGGGCGCGTATATGATTCTCTACGGCGCGCTCACCCGCGGCCTGGTCTGGCCGAATGTACTGATGAGCGCGGCGGCGCTTCTGCTGAGCGTGTGCTCCAATTTTCTGCTGGCGACGACCCAACCGGCGCTGTACGATTTTTATTTCATGGACAGGTTCCACTTCTGGCCGGTTCTTTTCGGCTGCTTCCTCGCCCACGCCATCGTGGAAGCGCGCAGGCGGCGCAAGGCCGACGGGCAGGAAAAATAAACCAAAAGCGCGCGGGGAGGAATGAACCAAAACCCGCGCGCATATAGCTATTTATTGTTAGACGCAGATGGGTTCCAAAAAGTTGTGGCATGTCTGTTAAATCTCACCATATTTAACATTATTAACAGACGTCACAAAATCGGACGCCTTTTTTAATGCGAACTTGCGCCGAAACGGTTGACGAACGGCCAAATTGGTGCTATACTGGCGCCGAACGAGGAAACCGCCCGGGGGATAGGGGTAGGCCTCGGGCCGGTGCCCGTGGAAAAACAGGGAATGTTATTGAGGAGGAAAAAACAATGAAATCCTGGAAACTTATCTGTACCCTTGTGCTTGCGTTGGCCATGCTCTGCGCGTTGCCGGCACTGGCCGAGGAAACGCCGGAGCAGCTGCCCAGCGAGCCGGAGCAGACCACGGACGCGGTCTGTGAAGCGGATCAGGGCGCGCATGAGGTTGCCGAGTGGACCACCACCAAGGAAGCCACCTGCGTAGATGCTGGCAGCCGTCAGGGCCTTTGCTCCAAGTGCGGAAAGATCTATGTGGAAACTATCTCTGCGACGGGCAACCACAGCTATACTGTTCTGGTAACGGAAGAAAAACCCGCCACCTGCACTGAGGACGGCGCTACCGCCGTGTACAAGTGCGAAACTTGTGACGCTACAACTGGCGGCGACGTGATCCCCGCCACCGGCGAGCATGTCGTAACCACCTGGGAGCTGGTGACCAAGGCCACCTGCACCACCGAGGGTGAGGAAACGGGCGTTTGCGATGTTTGCGGCGAAACCCAGACCCGCGCCATCCCCATTGATCCCACGGCGCATGTCTATGACGAGGGTGTAGAGACTCCCGCCACTTGCGAGCAGGACGGCCAGATCGTCTACACCTGCACGCTGAATTCCGAGCACACCGAGACCGTCACCATCCCCGCCACCGGCCATACCGTGACCACGTGGGTGCTGGAGACGAAGGCCACCTGCTCCACCGAAGGCTCTGAGAGCGGCGTTTGCGATGTTTGCGGCGAAACCCAGACCCGCGCCATCCCCGTCGATCCCGAGGCGCACATCTTTGATGAAGGCGTAGAAACCCCGGCCACTTGCGAAAAGGACGGCCAGGTGCTTTACACCTGCACGCTGAACCCCGAACACACCCAGACCGTCGTCATCCCCGCCACCGGCCATACCTGGGACGAGGGCAAGGTGACCACCAAGCCGACCTGCACCGAGGAAGGCGTGCGCACCTACACCTGCACCGTGTGCGGCGCGACCCGCACCGAGGCCATTGAGGCCAACGGCCACAGCTGGAGCGCCTGGAAGACCACCAAGGAAGCCACCGAGGAAGAAGATGGCACGCAGGAGCGCACCTGCTCTGTTTGCGGCGAAAAGCAGACCCGCACCGTCGCGTATGAAGGCACCATGCCGGAAACCGGCGTGTTCACCCTGCCGACCGCGCTGCTGGTGAGCCTGCTGGCGCTGTCCGTCGCGGGCTACGCGGTGCTCAAGCGCAAGTCTGTGCGCGGCTGATGAAAGCAGCATAATTTACATGAACGGGCCGCCTTCCTCCCCTGGGAGGCGGCCGCTGAAAAACCGCGCCGCGGCCGCGCGGGAAACGGACGGCGTCGGGCAGGCCGCTTTGCCCGGCTATGGAGGAACCAATCATGACCCATCATGGAAAGGGAGCGATAAATTTTGCGCTTCGGGTGCTCTGCCTGCTGATTGCCATCGCCTGTGTAACGATGCTTCTCTGGCAGTTCAGCGCCCGCATACAGGGCCAACGGGCCAACGACGCCATGCGTCAGCTTTATGATCCCGGCGCCAGCGCCGAGGAGGAAACACCCGTCCCGCAGGAGGCGTTTGCCCAGCTCCTCGAGGCCAACCCCGATACCGTGGGCTACCTGATCGCCTCAGACAGCATTGAATTTGCCGTCGTACAGCGCGATAACGAATACTACCTCACCCACAACTTCTTCGGCGAGGAAGCCGTGGAAGGCACCGCATTTATGGACCAAGGCAACTCCATTGATCCGATGGACGAGCATCTGCTCATTCACGGCCACAACATGCGCGATGGCTCGGTGTTTGGCGATTTGGATGAATTCCGCGATTTGGACTTTTTGAAGGAAAACGCGGTGGTCACCTTCAACACCATCTATGAGGATCGCCTCTACGTGCCCATTGCCGTGTTTGATATTTCCGCCACGCCTGGCGACCAGAGCTTTATGGATATGCAGGTCTTTAACTTTGAAACCGACGAGGATTTCATGAACTTCGTAAACGAAGCCAAGGATCGCTCGATCTTTGATATCCCCGTGGATGTGGAGCGCGGCGACCAGCTGCTTTCGCTGGTCACATGCAGCTACACAAACGACAACGGCCGCCTGGTGGTTATGCTGCGCGCCCTGCGCGACACCGAAACCCCCGACTCAATCCGGTCGTCGATAGTATCGACAACCAGTGCTGCCGCGTAGGAGCGACGCGCGCCTGCCCCACGAGTAGGGGGCAGGCGCGCTTTGTTGCGTTTTTGATTGGAGCGGGGAAACGAATAAGACGCCGGGCGGCTCACGCGCAGGAGCCGCCCGGCATTCGTTGTAACATTGGGAAACCGCGCGGCAGCCAAAGGGATTCTCAAGGGACAAGTCCCTTGAGCGGGTGCGGGCGGAGCCCGCCGTGGCCCCGCCGGAAGCGAAAGCAGCCCGGATGGGGAAGAAATCCATCGTCTGCGCCCGTCAGCCCCGCGCGCGCGGAACGGGGCGGCTTGCGCGCAGAAAATTCCGCTTGCCCCAAACACACCAAGCGGAAAAAACCCGCGCGCGCCTTCCCCGAAGCGCCCTTGCCGCAGGCAAGCAGCGTCGCCCCACGACCACTCAGCGCCCCTTGCCCGAGAGGGCAAGGCAGCGCCGCCTCCCCTACTCCCTTCTCATCCAGCCTTTCCGCCCTCACCACCTGAAATCCCATCAGCCCTTACTTTATGTCCTTGCCGGAGACAGACGATGCCTCCAGATACGCCAATCAGCTTCAAAAGGAAAAAACTGTTGTGCTCTTAAATCTTCCTCACACGCGAGGACGCCCCATGCCGGGGCGCACGGCGGCAATGCCGGTGGCGAAATCTTCCAGGACTGGGCGCGCGCATGCAAATCCGGCCTTCGCACCTGACGCGAGGGCGGACGGAAAACCCCGCGCCCGCATAGAGCGCATCTTAAATGCGCAAGCGCCTTCAAACGAACGCGCGTAGGCAGCAGCGGGTCTGTCTACGCCAGCTCACATTGCCCCTGCCAGTGCAACACAGCCGCGCCCATCCCTCTCTGCTCTGCCGGGCACAAAAATCCTCCCCTGCCCACATTCGTCCCGCATGGACATGCCCGGTTTGCACGCAAAGCGGGCTTGGCACGCTGGCCCTCGAAGCCGCCGGTCCATTCCCGTTCCCGCAAATCAAGAATCCGGCAATGCCGTCCATTGCGGGCATGCGCTCCGTTCCCGGCCCCCTACTCCCCGCGCAGGTAAGCGCGCAAAATTTCCAGCGCCGTTTCCCGCCTACGCGGGGAAAGGTTTTCCAGCGCCGCCAGGACCCATTCCGCCCCGGCGCGCGCGCCTCCGCCCGGAGGCGCACTTTTTCGGCCTTCGCGGGCAAAAATGCAACTTTTAACAAATAAATTACCTGTGCGTTGGATTTCCAGTTGCAATAAAACGCCCATATGGTGTATAATAATCAGGCTTGCGTTGTGGGAGAGCTATGCGCAAAAGTGCCGGCTGCACGCTTTCCCAGCGCACGGGATGAAGCGGGAGGTTGCGGCGGCGG
>DVFZ01000063.1 GCA_018712945.1 Candidatus Pullichristensenella stercorigallinarum
CGGCTCAGGAGCAGGAGCCGCCCGGCTGTCGTTGCAGGGCGACGGGGGTTGCGCGGTAGCAAATGGGATTCTTAAGGGATAAATCCCTTAAGCGGGTGCGGGCAGAGCCCGCCGTAGCCCCGCCGGAAGCGCCTGCTGCTTGGAAGGGGCGAAGACAGAGCGCCCCGCCCAGCGTTTCGCGCGCGCCCAACAGCAAGCCAACTTGCGAGCCCAAAGATTTCGCTTGCCGCCAACATAACAAGCCTCCCAAACCGGGCGCGCGTTTCCCGAAGCGTCCTTGCCGCAGGCAAGCAGCGCCGCCCCGCACCTCCACAGCGCCCTTGCCCCGGCGGGGCAAGCAGCGCCAACCGAACATCGGGTTTGGCACGCGAAAATTCGCGCTGTATTCAATTTGAAAGGGAATGCATAAAGCGCCTATCGTGCAAGGCCTATCACAATGGCCACATTTTGTGTATGGGGGAACGGCCTTGCGTGACAATAAACGGGGACAGGAATTAAGTTCCTTTTTGCAGGAACCACTGTGCTTCTGCCGGAGATGCGATTTTGCGCGGAAGGATTTAGAAAAAAGTTCTACCTTCCATTTGTAAACGCCCCGCCACAGGGAATCAATCCTGGCATTGCCTCGGCGATGGAATCAATGATGGCAAACGTTGTGCAACGTCTCTCCGGGCCAGGCACTCTCCCAAACGACGCGACAAGAAAATCTCCGGCTCCATAAGAAGCCGGGGGCCAGAGCGCTGACAAAGCCTGCAAACGCAAAAATTGCCCGGATCAAAGAGAAATCGGAGGCATTTTTTGCTTCCTGTGTCAGCTGCACATGCAGTCTGCGGTCACTTACGCCCATGTAAGCTCCCTTGACTGCAAGTTTGCTTCCTTGTCTTGCAGGCTTTCTCATCCCTCTGGCAGTCTGTTGACTTTATCAACATCCTGACCTCCGGCTCCGCAAGAAGCCGGAGGCGTTGTGCTCTTCTCACATGGACCCTTTCCTATCTTCCGCCATGCGCTTCATCAGCGCTGGCCGTCATCCCTGCGGATAAAATTTGTGACCGCAGTTTTTTCCGTCTGCGGATAGGGGACGCCGTGCTTTTTGCCTTCTTCAAAGCAGCGCATCATCCAGATCATATTCCGAGCCAGGTTGCGCATGGTTTGCATGCCTTCTTCGTCCTGTGGCGCTTCCTCGGCACACAGCCCATGCACCATATTCCAATAGGTGGAACCGGCTACCGGCATCTGCGAAATGCCAAAGTATTTGTTTAGCGCGTCAAACGAGGCGCTTATTCCCCCGCGCCGCGCGACCGCGACCGCCGCGCCCGGCTTGAAGCGAAACGCATCCGGCGAGCCGCCCTTGCCGTTGCTGTAAAACGCCCTGTCCAGGAAAGAAAAGATTCTTCCGCTCGGATGCGCGTAATATACCGGCGTGCCAAAAACAAAGCCGTCGGCCTCCCGTGCCTTTTCCACAAATTCATTGACGCCGTCATCCTTGAATACGCACTTGCCGGTTTTCAGGCAGGCATTGCATTGCAGGCAGTCGGCCAATGGCTTGCTGCCAAGCTGGATAACTTCGGTTTCGATTCCCTCCGCTTCAAATACGCGAATCATTTCTTCCAGGGCTTTCATCGTCGTGCCGTGGGTATGGCTGCTGCCATTGACGAGTATTACTTTCATTGCCGCGCCTCCTCAAAGTTATCTGGTATTTATTATACAATAGCGTTGTGAAAAAAGGAAGAGCCTCGGGTTCTGGACAGGGCGTTTCCCGCGCGGAGAAAAGTTTCCGCTTCTTGACTTTTATGCCGGAAATGGTATAATTCATGCCATCTCAAGGCTGTGTTCGTCCTTTTTCGGGAAGGCTGGGGCGGTCGGGAAGGGATGTTGGGCATGGAATACAGAATTGACGACCGTAAGATAACGGCAGAGACATTTCTGGCCTTTGCCAAGCGCGTCTGGCCGGGAGAGTATGATTTGAAAAAGACGCGCGCGGCGCTGACCAGGACGCTGAACATCACCGCTTATGATGGGGATACGCTCGTGGGATGCCTGCGGCTTTTGACAGACGGGTACTTCTTTGGCACGATCACAGAAATACTCGTGTTGCCGGAATATCAGGGGCGGGGAATTGGCAGTCAGCTCTTGCGTCTTGCTCGGGAAAATACGCCTACAATGCTGTATTTCGGCGCGCAGCCGGGTGTTGAGGGGTTTTACGAGCGGAATGGGTGCCGGAAAGGCATGCAGGCATATGTGATTGAGAAGGCGTGAGAGGCTGGTTGGCGCTGCCTTGCCCCGGCGGGGCAAGGGACGCTGTGCATGTGCCAAGCGACGCTGCTTGCCCCGGAGGAGCAAGGACGCTTCGGAAAGGCGCGCGCCGGTTTTCGGGTCATGATATGTTGATGACAAGTGGATTTTTTTCTGCGCACAAGTCAGCTTTTTCCTGGCGCGCGGGAACGATGGTATGGCGCTTGCTTTTGGTAGATTGTCAAGCAAGAGCAACAGTCTCAAGAAGACATCAAAGGAAGAAAGCCAGGCGAGACGTTTGCGGGGCCTGTGGTTGATCAGATCAAGGACTCGGTCAAACTCGGCTTGAGATACGTCCAGAAAGTTACAACCCTTGGGAAGAAGCGAAGCAGTCCATTGATAGCCGCTTTTCTCTCGATTTCGTCTCAGCTCACGGCTGATGGTTGACGGCGATCGTTTGAGTATTCGTGCGATCACACGAATACTCAAACCTTTTTCCCGAAATTCTGCTGGACAATATCTCTCTTCCAGTGTAAGATGCTGATAGGACATCGCTTGTTCCTCCTGTTGGTTTGTTGTGTGTCAGCTCCATTTTAACACAGGCCCTTGCGATGTCCTTCCTCTTTTTGCTCCGTTGCACTTTGAATGATAACCTAGCATGAGCCTGTAATGCTGTTGGCAAACGACTATTTGCACTGACATCCCCTGAAAAAAACGCTCGGCGGCGCGGCGTACGTATTCCATGCTGCTGATGCCAGAGGTCGTATCTTCTGTGGAAACAAGCCGCCCAAATTGCGCGAGTTGGCGGCCCATTTCATGCGCGCATGCCGATAAGCCTTAAAGGCATCCAACGTTTTTCCCCATGTATCCGCAAACGATCTCACGTTGGCCCCAAAGCCCAATTTTAATAGATAATCCAGACTCCTTGAAAATTTGCGAGCCTCCCATCGCAGCGGTTATTCTGCGACGGGAGGCCCGTTTTTGAGGGAATGCCGTCTCCAAAGGATGGTGGCGGTTAATCCAGTTCCAGGGCGCCTGTATAGAGCTTATAGTAGGTGCCCTTCAGCTTGAGCAAGTCTTCGTGCGTGCCGCGCTCAATGATGCGGCCATGATCCAGCACCATGATGGCGTTGGAATTGCGCACGGTGGAAAGCCGGTGGGCGATGACAAACACGGTGCGTCCGGCCATCAGGGCGTCCATGCCGCGCTGCACGATGGCCTCGGTGCGCGTGTCGATGGAGCTGGTGGCCTCGTCCATGATCATTACGGGCGGATCAGCCACCGCGGCGCGGGCGATGGCGAGCAACTGCCGCTGGCCCTGGCTGAGGTTTGCGCCGTTGCCATGCAGCTTCGTGTTGTAGCCCTCGGGCAGGCGGCGGATGAAGTCATCGGCGCCAGCCAGCTTCGCCGCGTCGATACACGCCTCGTCGGTGGCCTCGAGATTGCCGTAACGTATGTTCTCCATCACCGTGCCGGTAAAGAGGTTTGTATCCTGCAAAACGATGCCCAGGCTGTGGCGCAAATCCGCTTTTTTGATCTTGTTGATGTTGATGCCGTCATAGCGGATCTTGCCATCGTTGATATCATAGAAGCGGTTGATGAGGTTGGTAATGGTGGTTTTGCCCGCGCCGGTGGAACCGACAAAGGCCAGCTTTTGCCCGGGTTTTGCGTACAGGGAGATGTTGTGCAGCACGGTCTTTTCCGGCGTATAGCCGAAGTTGACGTCGAAGAAGCGCACATCGCCGGTCAGGCGGGTGTAGGTGAGGGTACCATCATGGTGGGGATGCTTCCACGCCCAGACGTTCGTGCGCTCCTTGCACTCGGTCAGGCTGCCGTCGGCGTTTTCTTTGGCGTTGACCAGCGTGACGTAGCCCTCGTCCGTCTCGGGCTCTTCATCCAGCAGGGCGAAGATGCGGTGCGCGCCCGCCAGGCCCATGATGACCATGTTCACCTGGTTGGAAACCTGACCAATGGCGCCGGCAAACTGCTTGGTCATGTTCAAGAATGGCACCACAATGCTGATGCTGAAAGCCATGCCGGAAAGGCTGATGTTGGGAGCGCCGGAGAGCATCAGCGCGCCGCCGACCAACGCCACCACCACGTACATCACGTTGCCGATATTGCCCAGCAGGGGCATCAGCACGTTGGCAAAGCGGTTGCCGTTGCGGGCGTTGTAGAAGATCTCATCGTTGACCTTGTCAAAACCGGCCTTGGCGCCATCCTCGTGGCAGAATACCTTGACGACCTTCTGTCCGGTCATCATTTCCTCCATGAACGCCTCAGCCTTGGCGAGCGTGACCTGCTGGCGCAGGAAGTACTTGGAGGAATGGCTGGTGATATACCGGGCCGCAAACGTCATACAGACGACGCCCGCTACCACGATCAGGCCCAGAATGGCGCTGTAATACATCATGATGCAGAACACCGTCAAAAGCGTTACGCCGGAAATCAACATCTGCGGCAAGCTCTGGCTGATCATCTGGCGCAGCGTATCGACGTCGTTGGTGTAATAGCTCATGATGTCGCCACGGCCGTTGGTGTCGAAGTACTTGATGGGCAGGTCCTGCATGTGGCTGAACATCTTCTCGCGCAGTTTTTTCAGCGAACCCTGCGTGATAACCGCCATCATCTGCGTGTAGAACAGGCCAGCCAGAAGGCTGATGACATACATGACAACCAGCACGGCCACAAAGCTGAAGATCCGGCCGGCCACAGAGGCCCAGTCGCCCGATTGGTACGTCTCGTCCACAATGGCGATGATGTTCTGCATGAAGATCGAGGGCGCGGCGCTGACGATGGCGTTGATGAGAATACACACGATCGTGACCGGCAGCAGCACCGGATAGAACTCAAACAGCGTGCGCAACAGGCGGCGCAACACGCCCTTGGGCGCGCGCTGGCCCCTGGCCGTCGTCTTGCGGGCTTCGGAAGCCGCGGCATTGTTTTTATTCTTCGCCATCCTGATCACCTGCCTTATGCTGGGTCGTATAGACCTCGCGGTAAATTTCGCTGGTACGCATCAGCTCATCGTGCGTGCCGATCGCGCTGATGTGGCCGCCGTCCATCACCACAATGCGGTCGGCGTCCTGTACAGAGGCGACGCGCTGCGCGATGATGATCTTGGTCGTTTCGGGAATGAACTTACGGAAGCCCTCGCGGATCAGCGCGTCGGTGCGCGTATCCACGGCGCTGGTGGAGTCGTCCAGAATCAGTATTTTGGGCTTTTTCAGCAGCGCGCGCGCAATGCACAGGCGCTGTTTCTGGCCGCCGGACACGTTGGCGCCGCCCTGCTCGATCCATGTATCGTATTTGTCCGGGAACTGCTGGATGAACTCATCCGCCTGCGCCAGACGGCAGGCTTCGAGCATCTCCTCGTCGGTGGCGTCGGGGTTGCCCCAGCGCAGGTTGTCCTTGATGGTGCCGGAGAACAGCACGTTCTTTTGCAGCACCATGGCCACGGCGTTGCGCAGGGCTTCAAGGTCGTAGGAACGCACGTCCACGCCGCCAACCTTGACGTTTCCCTCGGTCACGTCGTAAAGGCGGGGAATGAGCTGCACCAGCGTGGATTTCGACGAACCCGTGCCGCCCAAAACGCCGATGACCTCGCCGGAACGTATGTGCAAATCGACATCCGACAGCGCCATGCGCTCGGCCTTCTGGGAGTATTTGAAGCTGACGTCGTTAAAGTCAATGGAGCCGTCCTTGACGTCGGCAATGGCGTTTTCCGGGCTGGTGAGGTTGCTTTTTTCATTGAGGACTTCCACAATGCGCTCCATGGATTCCATGGACATGGCGATCATCACGAATACCATGGACAACATCATCAGGCTCATGAGAATCTGGAAGCTGTAGGTAAGGATGGCGGACATCTGGCCCACGGCAACCTCCATGCCGCGGCTGGTGATGACAGAGTAAGAGCCAAAGGTCAGCACAAACACCATGCCGGCGTAGACGCAGAACTGCATCATCGGGTTGTTGAAGGCCATGATGCGCTCGGCGCGGGTGAAGTCCTTGCAGACATCTTCCGCGGCGGCGGAGAACTTCTTCTTTTCATAGTCCTCGCGCACATAGCTCTTTACCACGCGCATGGCCTGCACGTTTTCCTGCACAGAATCGTTCAGGGCATCGTATTTGCGGAACACGCGGCGGAAGATGGGCATGGCCTTGCGGATGACCAGCGCCAATCCAATGCTGAGCAGCGGGATGGTGACCAGGAAGATCATCGCCAGCCGTCCGCCCATGGCAAAGCCCATGATGAACGAAAAGATCAGCATCAGCGGGCCGCGGATGGCCACGCGGATGATCATCATAAAGGACATCTGCACATTAAAAATATCGGTGGTCATGCGCGTAACCAGGCTGGAAACCGAGAACTTATCAATGTTCTCAAACGAGTAATCCTGGATGCGGTAGAACATATCCTGCCGCAAATTGCGCGCAAAACCTGTCGAGGCCGTGGCGCAAGTGCTGCCGGCCGCCACGCCGAACACCAGCGACAACAGGGCCATAACCAGCAGCTGAATGCCATAGCGGACGATGACGTCCATTCCACAGCCCGCCTGCATCTGATTGACCAGATTGGCGATGGTGAACGGAATGATACATTCCAGAATCACTTCGACCGTGACCAACAGCGGCGTGAGAATCGCCGGCTTCTTGAACTCGCGGATACTGCGAGCAAGGGTCTTTACCATATGGTACACTCCTCCTTCTTCCCTGGATGCGCGCATATACGCCGCGTTTCGCCAAGGGGCTTCCATCTGCCGGGGCCTTTATCCGTCCAGATTGACGGACATTTGCGCGGCGGCGTCCATAAACGCGGCAAGCTGTGCGTCTGACAGGCCCTGCGTAAGACACCGTTCGACCCGATGAAGGCATTCATCGACCTGTGCGTCCAGCCGAATGGCTTTCTGAGTGGGAATCAGGCTTTTCAGGCGCGCGTCGCTGGCGACGCTCTCGCGTTGGATCAGGCCATCCTTTTCCATTTGCTGCAAAATGCCCGTGACCGTGGAACGGCTGACACCAAACGCGCCCTCTACATCGCGCTGGTACACTGGCCCATGGGCGTGCTTTTCAAGGATGTAGTGGATCACGCGGCTTTGTATCCCTGTAAGGCCCAAGCTCTGTACGTCGGCGTTTATGCGCTTTCGCAGCTTGTGGAACAGAATGCTGATCCATACCCCACAGTCTTTCTCCACTCGGCTTTCTCCCCTTGTGCAAATAAATAACGCGCTATATTTGCGCAGCTTCCGCACAATATTGTTCGGAAACAAACAATATTCTAGCGCGTCAAAGTAGCATTGTCAATGCAACATTTGGCCGTTTTTCTGTGAAAGTATGGTGAAATATTGGATATATATATGTACATTGAATGTATGGCAATACTGCTCAAGCGCCCGGACATAAAAAGGCCGGCGGATTTCGGCGGGACGCAACGATCCATCGGCTACTTTCCGCATGGGTTTGCAACGGCGGGCACAGGAACATGGCGGTCAGAAAAGTGGCAAGATGTTCAGCCTGTTTCCCATCGCCACAAAACCCATTCACAAGCATTTATTTCCATCTTCATAGGGCACAACTTCGCACACCGTGAGCACGTCTCCTTTCACGATGAAGCGCACGTCTACACCCGCGAAGGGCATGCCGTAGACGCGCTCCGGGTCGTGTTGATAAGACGGGCGCGGATCCTGCGCCAGCACCTCTGTAAGCGCGGCACGCGCTCTCTCGGGCACTTTTTCTAAAAGTTCCGGCGGGAATTCCACCCGCAGCGCATGCGCCGCCAGCGGCGCGGCAAAGCCGCCCGTGGCTTCGGGATGGCTGTCCGTAAGGGGCAAATAAGGCTTGATATCATAAATGGGCGTGCCGTCGAGCAAATCCGCGCCGCGCACGCGCAAAACCGGCCCTTCCGCGCCGCTTAAGTCGATTCCTTCCAGGCGCACGCAGGATAGGCCGATGGGATTGGGCCGGTACGGCGAGCGGGTGGCGAATACGCCCATGCGCACATTCCCCCCCAACCGCGGCGGACGCACCGTGGCCGACCAGCCCGCCCGCAGCGCTTGCGAAAATTGCCAGATCAGCCAGATATGTGAAAACCCTTCCAGCCCGCGCAGGGCCTCCGGGGCGCGATAGGGCGGCTCAAATATCACCCTTGCCTCCA
>DVFZ01000064.1 GCA_018712945.1 Candidatus Pullichristensenella stercorigallinarum
TAACATAGTCCGCGTGGCCGGGGCAGTCCACGTGCGCGTAGTGACGCTTGTCCGTCTCATACTCTACGTGCGCCGTGTTGATCGTGATTCCGCGCGCTTTCTCTTCCGGCGCCTTGTCGATTTCGTCATAGCGCATGGCCGCGGCCTTGCCCTGCTGGGACAACGCCATCGTGATCGCAGCGGTCAAAGTGGTCTTGCCGTGGTCTACGTGGCCGATCGTGCCGATGTTTACATGCGGCTTCGTGCGCTCAAATTTTGCCTTCGCCATGGTTGTTTCTCCTCCTAAAATCGTTGTCATGTCTTCCGGGCGTATGGAGCGGGTGATGGGAATCGAACCCACGTGATCAGCTTGGGAAGCTGGAGCTCTGCCATTGAGCTACACCCGCGCGTAAATCCCGCCGTCATACGAAGTGTATTGTACTTTAGTTTTCCTCTTTTGTCAACAGCTTAATATTAAATTTTCCCATACTCACTTCTTTTCGAGGTATTTTTGCAGTTTTCGCTTGATGCGTTGCAGGGCATTGTCCACGCTTTTGACGTGCCTGCCCATGGCCTCGGAAATTTCCACGTAGCTTTTCCCCTCCATGTAGAGCACCAGCACCTGCTTTTCCAAATCCGACAGCATCTCGCCAATGCGCCCCTCAATAAAAGAAAGATCTTCGCGGTCGATGATCATGGCCTCGGGGTCGGATGGCACATCCTCGCTGATGACATCCAGAAGCGTGCGGTCGCTCTCCTCATCGTAGATGGGCTTATTCAGCGACACATAGCTGTTTAAGGGAATATGCTTCTGGCGCGTGGCAGTCTTGATGGCGGTGATGATCTGGCGGGTGACGCAAAGCTCCGCGAAAGCGCGGAACGAGGTCAGCTTTTCGCTCTTGAAATCGCGGATGGCTTTATACAGGCCGATCATGCCTTCCTGCACGATATCCTCGTGATCCGCGCCAATGAGGAAATAGCTGCGCGCCTTGGTGCGCACGAAGTTTTTGTACTTGTTGAGCAAATACTCCAACGCCGCGCCGTCCCCCTCCTGCGCAAGGGCAACGATCTCCTCATCCGCCATGGTTTCAAATCTCTCGTAATACATCAAGTGTCTTTGTCCTCCGGATCCTTTTCTCCCCGCCGCATGGCCTCCAGGCGCCGCGCCACATCTTTGGGCAGGCGTTCGATGATCGCCGAGCGTGCCCCGTTCGCCCTTTGCATTCTCTCGCGGCCGGCACGCGATACCTGGCCCATCTCCACGAGCAGTTCCCGCGCCGAAAGGCGGGTGGCATGACGGCCCAGAACCACCATCTGCTCCACCCGGTCGCTGGTGGCAACGCGCACTTCGATGCGGCCCAGCTCGGCATCGCGCGCATACTGGTCGCACAGGCGCTCGATGTAATTGTCCGCCGTTTCGTTCTTCTGCGTATAAATCACTGTCAGCGGCCCCATGTGCTCCTCGCTGCGCGCGCTGCGGTCGCCCAGATAGGCGTCATACACTAGGATAACCTTCTGGCCGGAAAAGCCGGCATAGTCCATCAAGCGCGCTGCCAGGGCCTCGCGCGCGTCGCTGAGTGTGGCCGCGTCCATGCCCTGCGCGCTTTTCCAGGCGTTGAGCACGTTGTAGCCATCCACAATCAGCACGCGCTGCTTCTTCATTGCCCGCCTCCGCGCGCGCGCACCACCTGATAAAGCAGCACGCCCGCCGCCACCGAAGCGTTGAGCGAGGAAATTTCCCCCAGCATGGGCAGCGTCACACGGCGGTCGCATAGCGACAGCGTCAGGCGCGAGATGCCCTCGCCCTCCGAGCCGATCACCAGCGCCAGCGGGCCTGTCCAGTCCGCCGTAAGCGCGTTTTCACCCTCCAGCGCCGCCGCCACCACCCACAATCCGGCGCGCTTGAGTTCCTCCAGGGCGCGGTTCAAGTTTTTCACCCGCGCCACGCGCATATGCGCCAACGCCCCGGCCGCCGCCTTTTCGCAGGCCGGGGTCAGGCCAGCGGCGCGCCGTTCGGGAATGATAACCCCGTGCGCGCCCGCACACTCGCCAGTGCGAATAATGGCCCCAAGGTTGTGGGGATCGGTCACCTGATCCAGCACTACCACCAGAGGTTCCTCGCCCCGCTCGCGGGCATAGGCGAGAATTTCTTCAATGCTCGAATAGGTCCGCGCTGAGCGGAAAGCCAGTAGGCCCTGATGGGCCGGGTAAATTTGGTCGAGCCGGTAGCGCTCCACAAACTGCACCACCACGCCCGCTTCCCGGGCCATGCGCACGATATCGCGCGCTGCGCCGGAAAGGTCGCCCTCGGCCACCAACAGCTTTTCCAACGGCGCGCCGCTTTTGAGCGCCTCGCGGATGGGGTTGCGGCCCACGAGCAGGTTCTCCGGTGGCTCGGACTCTGGCGCCGCGTCATATGACCGGGGCGGACGTTCCGCACGGCGTGGACGTTCCTCACGAGGGTGAATGGGCAATGCCTGCGTATGGGCGCGCTCGCCAGGGCGGACGGGGAGCGTCTGTGCATGAGCGCGCTCGCCCGGACGGACGGGCAGCGTTTGCGCCGGGCCGCCGGCGCGCTCGGCCGGGGGGATATCGTATGTCCGGCGCGCCGGGCGCGGCGGATTCTTGCCGCGATGGTTTCCGTCGCGGCGGTCATCGTGCTTCATGGTTTTCCTCCAGTGCCAAATCGAGAATTTCCTCCATGCGCTCCGTCTGCCCAGTGACAAACAGATAGCCAACCAGGGCTTCAAGCGCGGTGGCGCGGTGGTATTCGGCAGCGTCGGCGTGGCGGGGCGGGGTCTGGTGGGCGTTGCGGGCACGGCGGGCAACGTCGCGCTCACGCTCGGTCAGTGCCTCCTCTACACGGGCAAACGCCCCGGCCTGCGCGTGCGCGCATACCATCGACACAGCGGCGCGGTGCATATCGCGCACGTGCCCGCCTTCGCGCACGAGGCGGGCGCGCACGTACAAATCGTAAACGGAATCGCCCAGATAGGCCAACTCCAGGGAACCGGGCAGTGCGCCCGGGGCAAATTCAAATGCCTTCATTGACTATTTTTTCACCACTTCCAGATACTTTGCATAAGCAGCATCCCAAGCAGGCGCGTTTTCGGGTTCAAAGCGGCGGGTGGGGAAGGAATTTTCCACCACGCGGCGCAACGCCGCCAAATCCTTGAGCGCCCCCAAGCCCATCGCCTGTACCAGCAGATTGCCGATCACGGTGCCCTCGTCCGGGCCGGCGATGACGGGACGGTTGATGGCGTCGGCAGTAAAGCGGTTGAGCATATCGTTCTTGCTGCCGCCGCCGACAATGTGCAAAACGTTCACGCGCTTTTTGAGCATGTCCTTTTCCAACCGCTCCACAGCCCAGCGGTACTTGAACGCCAGGTTTTCATACACCACGCGGGCGATCTCGCCGCGCGACTGCGGCACGCGCTGGCCTGTTTTCTGGCAGTATGCCTGAATGCGGGCGGGCATGTCGTTCGGGGCCAGGAAGCAGGGATCGTCCACATCGACAAAGGCGATGAACGGATCGGCCTTTTCCGCCATTTCCACGATTTGGGCAAAGCTTACCGCATCGGCGCGGCGGTCCCACTCGCGCTTGCATTCCTGGATGATCCACAGGCCCATGATGTTCTTGAGCAGACGGATGGTGCCGTCGATGCCGCCTTCGTTGGTATAGTTTGCCCGCATGACCCCCGGCTCGCACAGCGGCGTGCGAATCTCCGCGCCCAAAAGCGACCAGGTTCCGGAACTGATATAGGCAAAATCCGGGTCGGCAACGGGAATGGCAGCCACGGCGCTGGCCGTATCGTGCGAGGCTACGGCGATGACGGGAATTTCGGAAACGCCGCACTCCTTGGCGATCTGGGGCAGAAGCGTGCCCCGCACCGTGCCGGAGGGCTGTATGGGCGTGAAAACGCGCCGGGGCAGGCCGAAGCGGTCGATGAGGTCAAAGTCCCAATCGCGGGTAAAGGGGTCAATGAGCTGCGAAGTGGAGGCGATGGTGTATTCCGTGCCCATTTTGCCGGTGAGCAGATAGGCAAGCAGATCCGGCATCATCAGCATGTGTTCAGCCGCCTCGAGCGTGGGGTCGCCTTCCAGCTTCATAGCATAGAGCTGATAGAGCGTATTGAACTGCATGAAGGCAAGGCCCGTGTGGCGGAAAATTTCCTCCTGCGGCATCACCGCGAAGGCCTTTTCCATCACGCCGTCGGTGCGCGCGTCGCGGTAGTGCACGGGATTGCCCAGCAGATAGCCGTTTTTGTCAACCAGACCAAAGTCTACGCCCCAGGTATCAATGCCGATGGCGTCGATTCGCAGGCCCTCCTTCGCGGCCTTGTTCAACGCCTGCTTCATTTCGAAAAACAGCCGTGGCACATCCCAGCTGAACCGGCCCACCAGATCGACCGGCTCATTCAGAAAGCGGTGCAGCTCCCGAATTTCCACGCGCTCGCCGTCAAATACGCCGAGCATGGCCCTACCGCTGGAAGCGCCGAAGTCAAACCCCAGGAAATTGAACGTTTTCTTCATGCCCTGACCTCTCCTTTTCCTTCAAGCCTTGCTGACAATAGTATACCAGATATTGCGTGTATTTCACAAGTTCCCCGAGAAAAAAAGCCGTTGTCTGCATGAAATTCATAATTGTGGCCGTATATACAGTGCATGAAAAACGCCTTCATCCACATTATCCACAGGGTTTTCCACAGGTTTTGGGGGTAAAACCCCCTGTGCGGCGGGGTTTTCCACGATTATTCAGCCCTTCGGCCGGTGAATTGTTATATATTTTCCACAGACCAAAGTTCTTTTTTGTCATATCAATAAGAAAATCAGTCTGTTTTAAGACAAATTTGCGACGGCGACTGGCACATTTTTGTCAATATCGTAGATTTCTACCTCTTTTTCCACAACAGTGAGTCCCTTGAACGCAGAAAATATATTGCAAAATCAGCTGTATATTTTACAAATGTATTGCATTTTCAGGTATTCGGTTTATACATTTCGTTCGGACGCACAGTTCCAGACTCCGTTCTGCCCACCAAAGCGCTTCAGCGGCAAAAAATGCCGCCGCGCATGCCTTACGCAAACATGCGCAGCGACGGAAGGGCATTCAAGTCCAGCGCAGCCGTTTCCCCGCGCATAAGGCGGTAAAAGGCGGCGGAACCGATCATAGCGGCATTGTCTGTACACAGGGCCACAGGCGGTAAAAATACACGCAAGCCCGCCTGCGCGCCCCTGCGCTCAAGTTCGCGGCGCAGAAGCCGGTTGGCGGCCACGCCGCCCGCGGCGGCAAGCGCCGTCGCCCCGGCTTCCACAGCAGCGGCCACGCTCTTTTCCACCAGCGCGTCCACCACGGCGCGGCGGAAACTGGCGGCAAAGCCGGCGGCGTCGATCTGGCCGCCCTGCTGGCGGATGGTGTGCGCCTGGTTGATGACGGCGGTCTTGAGGCCGCTGAAGGAAAAGTCATACTTGCCCGGCGTATGCGGGTGCGGGAAGGTATAGCGGCGCTCGTCCCCTTCCTCGGCCAGCTTGTCCAACAGCGGGCCGCCGGGATAGGGGATGTCCAGCACGCGGGCTACCTTGTCAAAGGCCTCGCCGGCGGCGTCGTCGAGCGTCTGCCCCAGCAGGCGGTATTCCCCGTAATGCTCCACCAGCACGATATGGCTGTGCCCGCCCGAGGCCACCAGGCAGGCAAAGGGCGGCTCCAGCTCGGGGTGGGCAAGGTAGTTGGCGCTCACATG
>DVFZ01000010.1 GCA_018712945.1 Candidatus Pullichristensenella stercorigallinarum
CCTGCGCAAAAATATCTGCGGTTCCGCCGCACAGGAGGCGATTTTGCCGATTTTTCAAATCGTCAAAATCGGTCGGCTTTGCCGACTTGAAAACCCAACGGGTTTTCAACCTTTCGCCGGAACCGATTTTACAGGCGGCTCTGCCAACCTTTTTCGGCAATCTGATCAATCTTATCGTTATCTATTTCGACGCATCCCCGTCTTTTTCCTGCCACTCCTGCTTGACGCGCTCGGCGGCGCCCTCGGCCTTGTGTATGTACTCGTTGACCTTCTCGTTGGCGGGATGGTCGCCGCGCAGCGAGTAGCGCAGGCCGAAGAACAGGCCGATCACCATCAGAACCACCATCAGCCACAGCGTAATCGGCGGAATGAGCAGCAGCAACACGAACGCCGTCAGCGGCAGGGAGATCACTTCCTTGCCGTCGCGCGAGGCGACGATGAAGTTGCGGTTGCCGTAGTTAAGCATGCGGCGGAAAATGCCGCCCACCGTGCGCGCCCCGTCTTTGAACGCGCCGTCGCGCTTTTTCTGCTTTTCTTCGCGTTCCTTGTCCTTCTCCCCGCTTTCCGCCTTGGTGGAAAAGCGCGCGTCGTTTTCAGGCACCTTGCCCTCGCGCTCCAGCAGCACGATGGCGTCCAGCAAATCCCAGTTCGCCGCCTCCAGCGCGGCCTTGGCTTCCTCATAGCTCACGTTGGCCTTCTGGCGCAAAAGTTCAACCATTTCGTAATTGGTCATTTCCATTTCCTCCTTCTGTCCTGCCGACGCGAATATATTATACCACAAACATTAAAGCGCCATGCCGGGAAATTAGAGACGGATTAAAACCGGGTGACAGCTTTCTGAACGCAAAAGCCCCGGTTTTGCATCTTGCTATTCCCCGCAAAACTTGCTACAATAGAAGGACATGGAAAATGGGAGGCGGATGCGCGTGAACCAGCGCACGGTGGAAATTCTCGATACGACGCTGCGCGACGGCGTACAGGCCGCGGGGGTAATCTTTTCCTTGGAGGACAAGATCAAGCTCGTGCGCGCCCTGGACAAGCTGGGCGTGAGCTACATTGAAGCCGGCAACCCCTTTTCCAACCCCAAGGACGCAGAGCTTTTCCGCTTTGCGCGGGACAAGCTGCGCCTGAAAAATTCCCGCCTGGCCGCCTTTGGCATGACGCGCCGCAGCGGCGTGCGCGCCGAGGACGACGCGGGCTTGCGCGCGTTGCTTGCGTGCGGCGCGCACATTGCCAGCATCGTGGGCAAGGCCAGCATTTCGCAGGCGCGCGACGTATTGGGCGTGAGCGCGGAGGAAAACCTTTCCATGATCGAGGACACGGCGCGCTTTCTCACCAGCCACGGCATGAGCGTATTCTTTGACGCCGAACACTTTTTCGACGGCTACCGCGAAGACCCCGCCTACGCCCTTTCCACGCTGGAAGCGGCCTGCCGCGGCGGCGCGGCGCGCCTTTCCCTGTGCGACACCAACGGCGGCACGCTGCCGCGCGCGGTGGCGGAGGCGGTGCATGAGGTAACGGCCCGTTTTTCCGTGCCCGTGGCCATCCACTGCCACAACGACGCCGGCCTTGCCACTGCCGGAACGCTCGCGGCGGTGGAGGCTGGGGCCACCCAGGTGCAGGGCACCATCAACGGCTATGGTGAGCGCTGCGGCAACGCCAACCTCTGCGAAGTTTTGCCCAATCTGGAACTGAAAATGGGCATGCGCGCCCTGCCGGAGGGGTCGCTTGCCCTCCTGTGCGATACGGCGCGCCTCATCAGCGAACTTGCCAACCTCAACATGGATGAAAGCATGCCTTATGTGGGCCGCAATGCCTTCGCCCACAAGGGCGGCATGCACATAGACGGCGTGCTCAAGCGCCGCGACAGCTTTGAACACATCGACCCCAAGCTGGTCGGCAATCGCCGCCGCCTGCTCATCAGCGAGGTGGCCGGGCGCAGCGCGTTGCTTACGCGGCTGAAAAAGGTGGCCCCGGAGCTGACCCGCGAAAGCGAGGCCACCATCCGCATCCTGGAAAACATCAAGGCGCTGGAGGCCGAGGGTTATTCCTTTGAGGACGCGGACGGCTCTTTGACCCTGCGCATACTCGACGCGCTCGGCCGCCGCCCGGCGTTTTTCAAGGTGTTGGACTTCCACGTGTTTTCCCGGCCCGACCCCGGCATGCTCAACGCGCAGGCGTATGTGAAAGTTTCGGTGGGCGACCGCGTGGAAATCACCGCCGACGAGGGCGACGGCCCGGTGAACGCCCTTGACCTGGCGCTGCGCAAAGCGCTTTCGCGCTTTTATCCGGTGCTTGGGAATATGCGTTTGAGCGACTTCAAGGTACGCGTGGTGGCCGGCACAGGCACGGGCAGCTCCGTGCGCGTGCATATTGATTCTACGGATGGCAAAAACGTATTTTCCACCGTAGGCGTGTCCACCAACGTCATCGAGGCCAGCTTTATCGCCCTGACCGACTCCATCGACTGCCTTTTGATGCATACATCGCCAAACGATGCATAAACCGCATAAATATAGAGTATAAGACGAAGGACGGAACGCACATGGGCAAGATCATCGCCATTTCCAACCAAAAGGGCGGCGTGGGCAAGACCACAACGTCCGTCAACCTCAGCGCCTGCGTGGCCGAGGCCGGCAAAAAAACGCTGCTTGTGGACGTAGACCCACAGGGCAACGCCACCAGCGGCCTGGGCGTGGCGGTAGAGGACGGCGCCAGAACGATCTACGAAGTGCTGTTGGGCGAGGCGCAGGCGCGCGACGCCTGCGTGGACACGGGCTTTGACGGCCTCATGCTCATCCCCGCCAGCATTGAACTGGCCGGGGCGGAGGTGGAGCTGGTGGGGCTGGACGGCCGCGAAGGGTTGCTCAAGACGGCGCTTGCCCCCCTGCGCGATCTGTTCGATTATATCTTCATCGACTGCCCGCCCTCGCTGGGGCTTTTGACGCTCAACGCCCTCACCGCGGCAGACAGCGTGCTGGTGCCCATCCAATGCGAATACTACGCGCTGGAGGGCGTGGGGCAGCTGATGAACACGGTAAAGCTGGTGCGCAAAAAGCTCAATCCGGAGCTGGAGGTGGAGGGCATCGTGCTGACGATGTTCGACGCGCGCACCAACCTGGGCGCGCAGGTGGTCACCGAGGTACGCAACCACTTTCCCAAGGAGGCGTTTGCCACGCTCATCCCCCGCAATGTGCGCCTGAGCGAAGCGCCCAGCTACGGCCTGCCCATTCACCGCTATGACGCGCGCTGCAACGGCGCGGCGGCCTACCGGGCGTTGGCCAAGGAACTGATCGGCAGAAATGAGGGAAAATAGTATGGCGGCAAAGATGCAGCGCGGCCTGGGCCGGGGCCTGGGCGCGCTTCTGGGCGAGGCGGCGGAAGGCGCGGAAGACCGCCGCGACGAAGTGCGCATGCTGAAACTGACGGATATCGACCCCAACCGCGGCCAGCCCCGCGAGCGCTTTGACGAGGACGCGCTGCGCGAACTGGCCGATTCCATCCGCGCGGTGGGCGTTTTGCAGCCCATCATCGTGCGCGAAACCGGCAACCGCTACGAAATCATCGCCGGCGAGCGCCGCTATCGCGCTTCGCGGCTGGCGGGGCTTACGGAGATTCCCGCCATCGTGCGCGACTGGGACGAGCAGAAGCGCCTGGAAGCGGCCCTGATTGAAAATTTGCAGCGCGACGACTTAAATCCCGTCGAGGAAGCCGTGGGCGTCAAGCGCCTGATGGAAGCGGCGGGGCTGACGCAGGAGCGCGTGGCCGAGCGCCTGGGCAAGAGCCGCCCGGCCGTGGCCAATCTTTTGCGCCTTTTAACGCTGCCGGAAGAAGTGCAGAAAATGCTGGTGGACGGCCGCCTCACCGCCGGGCACGCCCGGGCGCTGGTGACGGTGGATCCCTCGCGGCAGGTGCAGCTTGCCAACCTCACTGTGCAACAAAACTGGTCGGTGCGCCAGCTCGAGCGCATCTGCGCCCAGCCGGTCAAGCCCGCCCCCGCTCCCAAGCCCCGTCCCGACCGCGAGCTTACGGAGCTGGAGGACATGGCGCGCGATCTGTTCGGCACCCGCGCCAAAATAGACGGCGACAAAAATCGCGGCAAACTGGTGATTTCCTATTATAGCGCCGACGACCTGCAACGCATCTGGGAAGCCATCGACGCGGCGCGGCACTGAAGGGCGCAGCTTGTCAAAAAAGATTTTTTGACAAGCTGGCGGACGGGGAAACAAGTTCCCCGCCGCACACGGGCGATTTTGCCGATTTTCCAAATCGTCAAAATCGGTCGGCCTTGGCCGACTTGAAAACCCTGCGGGTTTTCAACCTTTCGCCGGGGACGATTTTAAGCGCGAAAGGGCTTCGTCCCTCTCGCGCTCTCCCTTGGGGTTTTGATAGTCGTCGCGGCGCTGAAACGCCACATACCAGGCCGGACAGAGAGCGCGGAGCCTGCCCAAAGCGTCCATCCCTTCCGCCTGTCACGTGTTTTAACAAACAAAATACATAATTATGCGAATAACCCCTTGATTTTTGCCCGGAATCGCGTATAATATACATCATAAAGCGTATATTCATTCAGGAGGGCATTCCGATGAAACAGTATAAGAAAATCGTTCTGGCCTATTCCGGCGGACTGGATACGTCCGTCATCATCCCCTGGCTCAAGGAGCACTATGAGGGCTGTGAAGTCATCGCCGTTGCCGCGGACGTCGGCCAGGGCACCGAGCTGGACGGCCTGGAGGAAAAGGCCATCAAGACCGGCGCTTCCAAGCTCTATGTGGAAGACCTGAGCAAGGAATTCGTCGAGGACTATATCTTCCCCACCCTCAAGGCGGGCGCGAAGTACGAGGGCGAATACCTGCTGGGCACCTCGTTTGCGCGGCCCATCATCGCCAAGCGCATCACCGAAATTGCCCTCAAGGAAGGCGCGGACGCCATCGCCCACGGCTGCACCGGCAAGGGCAACGACCAGGTGCGCTTTGAACTGGCCATCAAGGCTTTCGCGCCGAAAATGCCGGTCATCGCCCCGTGGCGCGTGTGGGAATTCAAGAGCCGCGACGACGAAATCGACTACGCCGAGGCGCACAACATCCCCCTGCGCATCAGCCGCGAAACCAACTATTCCAAGGACAAGAACCTCTGGCATCTCTCCCACGAGGGCCTGGATTTGGAAGACCCGGCCAACGAGCCGCAGTATGAAAAAATCCTCGAGCTGGGCGTGACCCCGGAGCAGGCCCCGGATACGCCCGAGTATGTGACCATCGACTTTGAAAAGGGCGTGCCCGTGGCCGTGAACGGCGAAAAGATGGACGGCGTGGCCCTCATCGAAAAGTTGAACGCGCTGGGCGGCAAGCATGGCGTGGGCATCCTCGATATGGTGGAAAACCGCCTGGTGGGCATGAAGAGCCGCGGCGTGTACGAAACCCCCGGCGGCTCCATCCTCTACTTTGCGCATGAAATGCTCGAGCAGCTCTGCCTGGATAAAAACACCCAGCACATGAAGCAGAAGCTGGCTCTGGATTTTGCCGACCTGGTGTACAACGGACTGTGGTACACCCCGCTGCGCGAGGCGCTCTCCGCGTTCGTGGACAAAACGCAGGAAACCGTTACCGGCACGGTGAAGGTCAAGCTCTACAAGGGCAACATCACCGGCGCGGGCATGACCAGCCCCTATTCCCTCTACGACGAGGAAATTGCCACCTTTGGCGAGGACGAAGTATACGACCAGGCCGACAGCGCCGGCTTCATCGCCCTGTATGGGCTGCCGATCGCGGTGCAGGCTATGAAGAAGCTGAAGAAGTAAAGGACACAGCGACCATATGCGAAAGGGCTGCCCCACAGGACAGCTCTTTTGCGCGTCTGGAGGGATAGCTATGAAACTGTGGCAGGGAAGGCTCGAAGGCGACGTGGACGAGCGGCTCAACCGGCTCAACCAGTCCATCGGCTTTGACGCGCGCATGTACAAACAGGACATCACCGGCTCCATCGCCCACGCGCGCATGTTGGGCAAAACCGGCGTGATCACCGGGGAGGAAATGGAGGCCATCGTCACCGGCCTGCAAGGCATCCTCGCGGATTTGGACAGCGGCGCGCTGGAGATTGACATGACGTGCGAGGACATCCACACCTTTGTGGAAGCGGAACTGACCAAGCGCATCGGCCAGCCGGGCAAGAAGCTGCACACGGCGCGCAGCCGCAACGACCAGGTGGCGTTGGATTTGCGGCTGTATCTGGCCGACGAAATCGAGGCCACACGCGCGCGCTGCACGGAGGTCATCAAAACGCTGTGCAACGTGGCGGAAAAGCACCTGCACACCGTCATGCCGGGCTATACGCACCTGCAAAGGGCGCAGCCGGTGACGCTGGCGCATCACCTGATGGCCTATGCGCAAATGCTCCTGCGCGACCGCGAACGGCTGGCGGAATGCCGCGCGCGCACGCTGGTTTCGCCCCTCGGCTCCGGGGCGCTGGCGGGCTCGGGCTACCCGCTCGACCGGCAATATGTGGCCGAACAGTTGGGCATGAACGGCGTGAGCGAAAACAGCCTCGATGCCGTGGCCGACCGCGATTTCGTGCTGGAGCTGCTCTCTGATTTTTCCATTCTCATGGCGCATTTATCGCGGTTTGCGGAGGAAATCTGCCTGTGGTGTTCGTGGGAGTTCCGGTTCATGGCCCTGGACGACCGCTTTTCCACCGGCTCGTCGATCATGCCGCAGAAGAAGAACCCCGACCTGGCCGAACTGATTCGCGGCAAGACGGGGCGCGTATACGGGGCGCTGACCACGCTTTTGACCGCCGTGAAGGGCCTGCCGTTGGCCTACAACAAGGACTTGCAGGAGGACAAGGAGGCAGTGTTTGACGCGCTGGACACAGTAAATTTGTGTCTGGACGTATTGCCGCCGATGCTGGAGAGCGCGACATTTTTCCCGGAGCGCATGCGCGCGGCGGCAGCGGCGGGATTTTTGAACGCCACGGACTGCGCGGACTATCTGGTGAGCAAGGGCGTGCCCTTCCGCGACGCCTACGCGATCTCGGGCCAACTCGTGCGGCTGTGCGTAGAAAAGGGCGAAACGCTGGACACGCTGCCGCTTGAGGAATACCGCAAGCTGCACGCGGCCTTTGACGAGGACGTATACGCCTTTATCGACCTGAACAACTGCGTAGCCAAGCGCAAAGTATACGGCGGCCCGGCCCCCGAAGCCGTCCAAGCCCAAATCGCCAACGTCCATCGGCAGTGCCGATAGCCAGCGCTGCCGCGTGTGAGCGGCCGCTCCCCTGCCCCACGCGTAGAGGGCAGGGGTTCTTTGTCGCGTTTCTGGTTATAGGAAAACACGAAGCCCGCCGGACGGCCCACGAGTAGAGGCCGCCCGGCTTTCGTTGGAACATCAGGATACCTCGCGGCAGCAAATGGGATTCTCAAGGGATTGTTCCCTTGAGCGGGTGCGGGCAGAGCCCGCCGTTCCCCGCCGAATGAAAAATCTGCCCGGATGAAAAGAAGCTCCCTCCCGCGCCGCCAACCCCGCGCGCCTGAATCGGGAGCACTTGCGCGCAAAAAGACTTCGCCTGCTACCACCAACCCGAAACCCCAAAATCCGGCGCGCGGCCTTTCATAGCGCCCTTGTCCCAACGGGACAAGCAGCGTCGCCCCGCACTTGCGCAGCGCCCCTTGCCCCATCGGGGCAAGCAGCGTCAATAAACCGCCCGGCTTTCGTTGCAACATCGGGATGCCTCGCGGCAGCAAATGGGATTCTCAAGGGATTGTTCCCTTGAGCGGGTGCGGGCAGAGCCCGCCGTCACCCCGCCGGATGGAACATCTGCCCGGATGAAAAGAAACTGCCTCCCGCACCGTCAACCCCGCGCGCCTGAATCGGGATGCCTTGCGCGCAAAAAACTTTGCCCGCTACCACCGCCCCGAAATCCCAAAATCCGGCGCGCGACCTTTCATAGCGCCCTTGTCCCCAACGGGACAAGCAGCGTCGCCCCGCACCTGCGCAGCACCCTTGCCCCAGCGGGGCAAGCAGCGTCAACCAACGCGCGCAACTGCATAAGCCCTCCAATACTTGATAAATTCCTCCACTTCCCGTATAATAATCGTAGGAGGTGAACGTCGTGCCGCAGACATACACCGTAACCGCTATCCGCAGGATTCTGGATACCATCCCCCTGGACAAGCGCGTGCGCAGCATCGTGCTTTTCGGTTCTTACGCCAAGGGCACGGCTCTGCCCGATTCCGATATCGACTTTTATCTGGACAGCAACCGCCAAATCACGGGCTTTGCCTATTTTGAGCTAAAGGGCAAACTGGAAGAAGCTTTCCAGAGGGAAATCGACCTTATTCCCGATGTCGATGTAATTCCCGGCTCGCTGGTGGATTATGAAATCCGGCGCACGGGGGTGAGCGTTTATGCCCGTTGATATGCGGCTGATGCTGGAAAAAATGGTTCGGCATTGCGAAAACGCAGAAAAATACGCGCGCGGCCTTTCCTACGATGAATTTGTGCAAAACGAGCTCTATCTTACCTTCGCAATCTTCTCCCTTTCGCAGTTGGGCGAACTGGCGACGGTGTTGGACAACCGCACCGATTGCCGCAACCGCTTTCCCGACCTGCCATGGACAGCCATGAAATCCCTGCGGAACAATATCGTTCACGATTACGATGGTTTGCGCCTAAACGTCATCTGGGCTACGATCTGCGAAGATCTCCCCGCTCTTAAAGTACAGCTCACGAACATTCTTTCACAATCGGAAATCTGACCATACCCCGGCAAATGCCGGGGTGTATTTTTGTTCATCAAAACTTAACAAAAAAACTTTTCTCCAAACTTATTGACTTTCTTTGACTCTAGAGTATAATATAATCAGCGTTCAGGAAAGAGCGCGGTGGCCAACGACCACAGACGCACGACCTGCAAAGGCCAAAATGCGACCCTACATGACTGGCAATGTTACCAGCGGTGCAAGGCCAAATGATTGGAGGTTTGCATTATGAGCACTTATCTTCCTACTGTTTTTGGTGAAAACCTGATGGACGTTTTCGACGATTTCGACCGCAACTTCTTCCGTGGCTTTGGCAACATTGATCACGCTCTGTACGGCAAACACGCACGGAACATGATGAAAACGGACGTAAAGGAAACGGACGAAGGCTATGAAGTGGACGTTGAACTGCCCGGCTTCAAGAAGGACGAAATTCATCTGGAACTGAACAACGGGTACTTGACCATCTCCACCGAAAAAGGCTTGGAGAAGGACAAGGAAACCAAGAAGGGAAGGATGCTCCGTCAGGAGCGTTACGCGGGCGTGATGCAGCGCAGCTTCTATGTGGGTGAGCAGATCACGGAGGAGGACGTCAAGGCCTCTTACGAGAATGGCGTTTTGCACCTGCTGATCCCGAAGAAGGATGCGCACAAAGCCCTTGAAAAGAAAACTATTCTGATTGAGGGCTAACCCACGCGCCCCGCGGTGAAAACCGCGGGGCGCTCCCCTCTCCTCAAACCGCCCCGCCGCAGGCAGGGGCGGTTTTTTTGCGCCCCGGAGCGCTTGCGCGGCAAGCGAAGCGCCCCGGAAGCGCTGAGAAAGCCCGCAATCGCAAAAATCGCTTTCCTGAAAGGAATAAAAAAGGTCGGCAGATTTTGCAGGCATTCCGGCGGTCAGACCGGCGGGCCACTGGACGTATGCAGCCCGTCCGCGCCCCGCTTTCATGGATTGCGGGCCTTTCAGCCATTCTTGAGACGGCCCGGCCTTGCGCGGCGCGCAAAGCCTTCCTAGCTCGCCTTCAGCATGCGCAAATCCATGCCCAGCACCGGGCAGACGCGCAGCAGATATTCCACGGTCATGGGGCGTTCGGCGCTTTCCACCAGCGACAGCCAGTAGGGCGTCACGCCCATCTGCGCAGCCAGATCGTGGCGGGTAATGCCGCGTTCTTCCCGGCAGCGGCGATGCAGCTCGCCAACCTGTCCGTACAGTTCCCGATTGTTCATACGCATCCCTCCGCATAAATTCTGAAGTATGAAAGCCACTTTTCTGCTTCCCTCAGTGAACACCAATAGTATATAACAATATTTCATTGTTGTCAACAACTCAAAATAGTATTTTTTCGTGACATGGAAATACTGGTAAACTGAAAGGGAAGAAAGAAGGTGACGACATGCTGCCAAACCTGCGACTCCTCCGGCAAGAACGCGACATCTCCCAAGCCAAGCTGGGCGACGCCGTGGGCCTGACGCAGCAGTCGATCAACCAGTATGAAAACCACTCCGTCGAACCGGATATCGGCACGCTGATTCGCCTGGCGGATTTCTTCGGCACTTCCGTGGACTTCCTCGTGGGCCACACCGAGATCCGCCGCCCCGTGGAAAACACCCAGCCCTACGACCTCAACGCCCGCGAGGGCATGCTCATCACCCGCTACCGCCTGCTCACCGAATCGCAAAAATCCTGCGTAGACACGGTGGCGGAAACGCTGCTTGATTCTTAGGGCATGCGCGCCCGCCGGCAGCCCTCGCAGGCCCTTTCGCGCCGGTTGGCGCGGCGCGCTTGGCTTCCGCTCCCACCCTCCCGTCAGGCCCGGGCTCACAGCCCGACCTGTATAACTGCGATTTGACATACAGAGGCGAAACCGCCTCTTTTTTCATATGCCCTTCATCCCAAGGCAACAATTAACGTAAACGCCGCGAAAACGGCCCCGGAAAATCACGGTTTTCCGCAGATCCTTCCTGAAAATTCACTTTCCAAACGCTCCCATGCGGTGTATAATGGGGGCAAACATCGAAATGGAGGGGCTGCTATGCGTCAAAGCGGCGTACTGATGCACATCACTTCCCTGCCCTCTCCCGGCGGCATAGGCACGCTGGGCAAGGCGGCGTTCGCCTTTGCCGACTTTATGGAAAAAGCCGGGCTGCGCGTGTGGCAAATGCTGCCCATCGGCCCCACCGGCTATGGGGAATCGCCCTATCAATCCGGCTCGACGCACGCAGGCAACCCGATGCTCATTGATCTGGAGCTTCTGCGCGAAGAAGGACTTTTGGATGCGGAGCTGCCGGAAATGGGCGGCGACCCCGCCCGCGCGGACTTCCCCGCCGTGCGCGCGCAGAAGGAGCGGCTTTTGCGCCTGTCCTTTGCGCAGTCGTTTTCCAAGGTGGAGGGCGACGTGCGCGCCTTTGCGGAAAAACAAAGCTGGTCGCCGGACGGCAAAAACGCCGTCAACTGGCTGGACACTTACGCCCTTTACGCCGCCATCAAGGACGCCTGCGGCGGCGATCTGTGGACAAAGTGGCCCCGCGAATATCAGGATTTCCGCCGCGTGAACCCCGCGCCCTTCCAGAAGGACGCTGATTTCTACCGCTACTGCCAATGGCTGTTTTTCCGCCAGTGGCGCGCGCTGCGCGAATATGTAAATCAAAAGGGCATCGCCCTGTTTGGCGATATGCCCATCTATGTGGCCGAAGATTCCGCCGACACCTGGGCCGAACCGGAGCTTTTCCAGCTCGGAGAGGACTTCACCCCCCTGCGCGTGGCGGGCGTGCCCCCGGACTATTTCTGCGCCGACGGCCAGCGCTGGGGCAACCCCCTGTATGACTGGAAAAAAATGCGGCGCGACAAGTTCCGCTGGTGGCTGCGCCGCCTGCACTCGGCGGGCGGCATGTTCGATTGGCTGCGCATCGACCATTTCATCGGCTTTGCCAATTACTATTCCATTCCCGCTTCCTGCCCCACCGCCCGCGAAGGCAAGTGGGTCAAGGCCCCGGGCAAGGCGCTGTTCAAGCGCGCGGAAAAGGCGTTGCCGGATTTGAAAATCATCGCCGAGGACCTCGGCGAAGTCGGCCCGCGCGTGCGCAAGCTCATCAACTACTTCGGCTACCCGGGCATGAAGGTGATTGAGTTCGGCTTTGATTCCGACGAAACCAACCCCCACTTCCCGGGCAACATCGTCAAAAACAGCGTCGCCTATACCGGCACGCATGACAACGATACCGTAATGGGTTGGTGGGAAAAAGCAAGCGAACCCGTGAAAAAATTGGCGCTTAAAACGCTTCCCGCCGCCGATACTATTTGTGAGGCAATGATTGATTGCGTATTTGCCTCGGTCGCCGACACCGCCATCGTGCCCATGCAGGACTTTTTGCAGCTGGGCGGCGAGGCGCGCATGAACTATCCCGGCACCGTCGGCGGCAACTGGCTGTGGCGCATGCGCCCCGGCGCGGCGGATGAGGCGCTGGCAGAGCGCATCCGCGCCTTGAACGCGCGCACCGGCCGCCTTTTGCGTCCTGAAAAGGAGGAATGATTTTGAACGCACGCGAACTGATTGCAAGCACGGAAAAAATATTGCTCACGCAGGCCCATTGCACGCTGGAGGCCGCTTCGCCCCGGCAGCTGCACGAGGCGCTCGCCTCGGCCTGTATGCTGGAAATCGCCCCGGCCTGGACCACCAGCGAACGCCGCCGCGCCTCGGGCCGCCGCGCCTTTTACCTGTCGGCGGAATATCTGGTGGGGCGCATGGTGTTTAACAACCTGCTGGCCATGGGCGTATTGGAAGACGTGCGCGCGCTGCTCGCCGAAAAGGGCGTGGATTTGAACGCCCTGGAAGATGTAGAGGACATGGCCCTGGGCAACGGCGGCCTTGGCCGGCTCGCCGCCTGCTTTCTGGACAGCGCCGCCACCCATGGCATCGCCCTGGACGGCTACGGCCTGCGCTACAAATTCGGCCTGTTCCGCCAGACGTTTGCAAACGGCCGCCAGATGGAGGCCCCGGACGACTGGACGAAGTGGGGCGACCCCTGGAGCGTGCGCCGCGATGATTTGGCCGTCACCGTGCCGATGCGCGCGGGCGACGTGGTGGCCGTGCCCTACGATCTGCCGGTGATCGGCCTGGGCGGGCGCAGCATCGGCACGCTGCGGCTGTGGCAGGCTGAAAGCGAAGACGAGCTGAACTTCCGCCTGTTCAACGAGCAGAAGTACGCGCAGGCCGCGGCGGGCAAAAACCGCGCCGAGGATATCACCAAGGTGCTCTATCCCAACGACACGCTGCGCGCCGGCAAGCAGATGCGCATCAAGCAGCAATACCTGCTGGTCAGCGCCAGCTTGCAGGATATTTTGCGCCAGTTTGACAAGCTGGGCAAGAGCGTGGAGGAATTGCCCTCCGCCATTGCCGTGCAGCTCAACGACACCCACCCGGCCATGGCCATTCCGGAGCTGATCCGCCTGCTGAACAAGCGCGGCGTACGCTTTGCCAAGGCGCTGGACATCGCCCGGCGCGTGTTTGCCTATACCAACCACACGGTGATGCAGGAAGCCCTGGAAAAATGGGATGTGGAACTTCTGCGCAGCGTGGCGCCGGAAATCGCCCGCATCATCGTGCGCATCGACGAGGCTTTCCGCAAGGAGCTGGCCCTGCGCGGCGTGGACGCCGGTGGCTTGGCGATTGTCGAAAACGGGCAGGCGCACATGGCGCGATTGTCGGTGTATGCCACCCACGCGGTCAACGGCGTGGCGGAAATCCACTCGGAACTGCTCAAGCGCACCGTGTTCCGCCGCTTTTACGAATTGTACCCGGGCCGCTTTACCAACGTCACCAACGGCGTCACCCAGCGGCGCTGGCTGCTTCTGTGCAACCGGGAGCTTTCCCGCCTGATCGCCGGGCGCATCGGCATGGACTTCGCCACCGACCTGACCGCGCTCAAGGGGCTGGCCCCCTACATCGAGGGCATGGCCGACGAATTCATGGAAATCAAGCGCCTGAAAAAGCGCCAGCTCGCGGAATTCGTGCTCCGGCACGACGGCGTGGCGCTGAATGCGGACTTTATGTTCGACGTGCAAATCAAGCGCCTGCACGAATACAAGCGCCAGCTGATGAACGCCCTGTCCATCTACGACCTGTACTGCGAGTACAAGGCCGGCAACCTGCCCGATTTCACGCCCACGGCCTTCATCTTCGGGGCCAAGTCCGCCCCTGGCTATGCGCGCGCCAAGGCGATTATCTACTTCATCAACCGCATCGCGGAAATGATTAACGCCGACGAGGACGCCCGCAGGGTGATGCAGGTGGTGTTTGTCTCCAACTACAACTGCTCCTACGCGGAGAAAATCATCCCCGCAGCCGACCTTTCCGAGCAGATTTCCCCGGCGGGCACCGAGGCCAGCGGCACCGGCAACATGAAGCTGATGCTCAACGGCGCGCCCACCATCGGCACCTACGACGGCGCGAACGTGGAAATCGTGGCCGAGGCCGGGGTGGAAAACAACTACATTTTCGGCGCCACCGTGGAGGAGCTGCGCGATTTGCAGGGCTACAACCCGCGCGCGCTCTACGAGGAAAACCCCCGCATCCGCCGCGCCGTGGACGCGCTGACGCTGTTTGACGACCCCGGCATGGAACCGGGCCGGGAAGGCTCGCTGGCCGAGCTGCGCGCCTCCCTGCTGGACGGGGCGAGCTGGCACGCGCCCGACCACTACTTCATCCTCAAGGACTTCATGCCCTATCAGGAGGCGCGGCTGCGCGCCATGCGCGATTACCGCAAGGACCCGCGCGGCTACGCGCTCAAGTGCCTGCGCAACATTGTCAGCGCTGGCAAGTTTTCCTCCGACCGCTCGGTGCGCACCTACGCGGAGGAAATCTGGAAGCTGTAAGGGGGTATCCCCTCAACGTCAGGACGGACGGCGATTTACGCTGTCCGTCCTTTTCTTTGTCCAACCCTCCAAGGCCTCAGTTTGCGGCAGCAGAGAAATCCATCCAGGGCATTGCCCAAGCTTCCGGCTTGGGGCATGCCAGACGGCAGCGCATCGGACGGTCAGCCCGTGTTAATCCTGGTTTGCATCGCTGGATTCCATGCGCCCTTTGGCCGTGCCGCAGGAACCGGCTGTGGACACGATTGCATCGCCGCCCGGCCGCCAGCCAGGGAAAGCGCAGTTCCGCCCACCGGCAACTGGCAATGCTGCACAATGCGCTTGGTTTCGTCCAGTTTCGCCCGCTGCCGCGCGGACGCGCGCTGGCCGTTGCAGATGCGCCGATAAATGCTGAAGTCCAGCGGCGAAACAGGGCTGCTGAACTGATAGAGGGGCATAGATTTCTGCACGATGGCCTGCACTGTCTACACGATAGAATAAGCCCCGGACGGCTTCCTCCGCCATCCGGGGCTTCCAAACTAAATATCACCGTTCAAGAAAGCACACGCCCACACAGCCGCTGCCCAAATGCGCGCCCAGTACCGGGCCGACGCGGCGGCGCTCGATTTCGCGGTCGTCGCGGGCGAGCTGCGCGGTCAGACGGGCCGCGGCCTCGTCCGCCAGGAAACTGTCAATCAGGATTTGGCCGCCGACGTTTCCACAGAAAGCGCACAGCTTGCGCCCCTGCTCCACGCGCCCGCGCGCCAGGGAAGATGAAACGATGGCTCCATCGCGCAACTCGAGGATGGGCTTGATGTTGAGCACCGTGGAAATGGACATGCGCACGTTGCCCAGCCGCCCGCTGCGGCGCAGGGGGGCCATGTCGTCCACGGAAAAGCACATGCGCACGCGCTTGCGCAACTCGTTCAGCTCCCTGGCCACTGCCGAGAGCTTCGCCCCGCCGCGGATGCGCATGCGCGCTTCGCGGATGAGCAGGTAAAGCCCCGAGCAGGTGCTGAGCGAATCCACCACTTCGATATGCTGCCCGCCCAGCTCCTTGGCCGCAAGCACGGCGTTGGCATAGGTGCCGCTCAGGCGCGAGGAAATCGTCAGGCAGAGGATTTCATAGCCAGCGCGCCGCAGCATGCGGAAGGCGTTCAAAAAGCCCGAAAGCGTGGCCTGCGAGGTATGCACGCTGCTGATCTGCGCGGCCACCTGGCGCTCGGCATGGTTATCGTTTTCAATACAGCCTTCGTTCAGGCTCGGCCCGCCCTCGAAAGAATAGCTCATGGGCACGACCACCACGCCCAAATCCACGGCCTCGTCGTGGCTCAAATAGGCTGTGCTGTCCGTTACAATCGCAATCATGCTTCCCCACCCCCAATGCCGCGAAATTTCTTGTAGCGTTGCGCGAGCAGTTCCCCGGTTTCCAGGCAGAGATGGCGGTCAAACGCTTCCGCCAACGCCTGCTTCAAATGCGGCATGCCGCTTTGCCGCGTATCGGCGGCGGGGATGATTTTTTCAATCACACCCAAGTCGTACAAGTCCTGCGCGGTCAGGCGCAGGTTGTCGGCTGCGTCCCGGGCGCGCCCCGCGTCTTTCCAGAGGATGCTGGCCGCGCCCTCGGGCGAAATGACCGAGTAATAGGCGTCCTCGAGCATCCATACCTCGTCGGCCACGGCCAGCGCCAGCGCGCCGCCGCTGCCGCCCTCGCCGATGACCACGCTGATGACCGGAGTTTTCACCGTCATGAGTTCATACATGTTTTCGGCAATGGCTTCGCCCTGGCCGCGCTCCTCGGCGCCGATGCCGCAGAACGCGCCCGACGTATCTACCAGGCAGAGCACGGGCCGGTGGAACTTTTCCGCCAGATGAATCTGCCGAAGCGCCTTGCGGTAGCCCTCCGGGTTGGCGGATCCGAAGTTGCGGCGCACCTTCTCGGCGGTGTCGCCGCCCTTTTCGATGCCCACCACGGTAATCGGCCGGCCGCTTAGATACCCTACGCCCGCCACCACGGCCGGGTCGTCGCCAAAGCGCCGGTCGCCGTGCATTTCCACAAATCCGTCGATCATTTCGGAAATGTAGCGCAGGGCGGTGGGCCGCCCCTTGGCGCGCGAGGCCTGAACGCTTTCATAGCCCTTCACGCTTCCGCCCCCTTCCTGTGCAGGCGGAGCAGGGCGGCAAGGCGCTCCTTGAGCTCGCGCCGGTCGCAAATCATATCCACAAAGCCCTTTTCCAGCAAAAATTCCGAGCGCTGGAAGCCCTTTTCCAGCTTCTGGCGAATGGTCTGTTCAATCACGCGCGGGCCGGCAAAGCCAATCAGGGCGTTCGGCTCGGCGATGGTGATGTCGCCCTCCATGGCGAAGCTGGCCATGACGCCGCCGGTGGTGGGGTCGGTGAGCACGGCGATGAAGAGATTGCCCGCGTCCGAATGGCGCTTGACCGCGCCGGTGGTCTTGGCCATCTGCATCAGCGACAAAATGCCCTCCTGCATGCGCGCGCCGCCGGAGGCGCAAAAGCCGATCACCGGCAGATTCTTTTCCTGCGCGTATTCAAACAGCCGCGTAATCTTTTCGCCCACGGCCGTGCCCATGGAGGCCATCATGAACGAAGGCTCCATGAAAAAGACGCAGGCCCTTTCGCCGCCAATCGCGCATTCGCCCGTCACCACGGCCTCCACCTCGCCGGACTGTTCGCGGGCGTGCGCAAGCTTTTTTTCATAATCGGGAAAGGCGATGGGGTTTTCGCCGTGCAGGGTGGTCCACATTTCATTGAACGTGCCCTCGTCGCAGAAAAGCTCGACGCGACGCCGGGCGCTGATGCGGAAATGGTGGCCGCACTTGGGGCAAACGCTGGCGTTTTTGCGCAGTTCGTCCGCCGCGCTCATGGCCTTGCACACAGGGCAGGCCGTATACAGCTCTTCGGGAATTTCGGGCAGCCGGGTATCGACCTCGCCCGCATCCTCCAACTTGATGCGCGGGCGGCGGAACAGGTTTCTGGTGAGCATGAATTACCTCCCGCTTAAATAGTCGGTGGTGTAGCTGCCGTCCTCAAAGCCGCGCTCGGCAATCAGGTCGGCCTGCATCCAGCCGGTGTGCTCCACGCCCTCGATGACCATTTCGCACAGGGCCGCCTGCATTTTGCGGATGGCCTCGGCGCGCATGGGAGCGTGCACGATGAGCTTGGCAATCATGGAATCATAAAACGGCGGGATGGAATAGTCCTGATAAAGCGCCGTGTCAAAGCGCACCCACGGCCCGCCCGGCACATGCAGAAGCGTGACCTTGCCCGCGCAGGGGCGAAAGTTCTCCGCCGGGTTTTCGGCGTTGATGCGGCATTCGATGGCATGGCCGGAGAGGCGCACGTCCTCCTGTTTGAAGGGAATCTCCATGCCGGCGGCGACGCGAATCTGCCACTTGACCAGGTCGATGCCGGTGACCATTTCGGTAACGGGGTGCTCCACCTGCAAGCGCGTGTTCATTTCCATGAAATAGAACTGCTTGTCTTTGGTGAGCAAAAATTCCACCGTGCCCACGCCCTCGTAGCCCACGGCCTTGGCCGCGCGCGCGGCGGCGTCGAGCATTTTTGCCCGCAAGGTTTCGTCCACCGCCGGGGAGGGGCTTTCCTCAATGAGCTTCTGGTGCTTGCGCTGCATGGAGCATTCGCGCTCGCCGAGGGTGACGGCATTGCCGTGCGCGTCGCACAGAAGCTGCACTTCGACGTGCTTGACGTTTTCCAGCAGCTTTTCCATGTACACCGCGCCGTCGCCAAAGGCGCTCTGGGCCTCGGCCGTAGCGGAGAGGAAGGCGTGTTCCAGCTCCTCGGGGCCGTCCACGCGGCGGATGCCGCGGCCGCCGCCGCCGGAGCGGGCCTTGATCAAAAGCGGATAGCCGATTTTTTCCGCCTCGGCGCGCAGCTGCTCCACGTTTTCCACCAAGTCGCAGCCGGGCACGACGGGAACGCCCGCCGCGCGCATGGTGCGCCGGGCCTCGTCCTTGTCGCCCATGCGGCGGATGACCTCCGCCGAGGGGCCGATGAATTTGATATGGCACTGCGCGCACATTTCGGCAAAGCGCGCATTTTCAGAAAGCAGGCCGTAGCCGGGATGGATGGCCTGCGCGCCGGTGAGCACCGCCGCCGAGAGCACGGCGGGCATGTTCAAATAGCTGCCCGCGGCGCTGGCCGGGCCGATGCACACGCTCTCGTCCGCCAAAGAGACGTGCAAAGCGTCGCGGTCGGCTTCAGAAAACACCGCCACGGTGGAAATGCCCATCTCCTTGCAGGCGCGGATGACGCGCACGGCGATCTCGCCCCGGTTGGCAATCAATAGCTTGGGAAACAAAACAAAGCCTCCTGTCGCCGGACGCGAAGGGCGCTTCCGGCGGGTCTGAATGGCAAACGGGCGGTATTCCCGCAAAAATCAGGGAATGATAAACGAAAACTCGCCCGAGGCGCAAATCTCGCCCTCCACGCGCGCTTCGCCCTTGACCACATAGACGTTGAGCTTGCTGCGCACGAGGGTAGAGGTGATTTCCAGCGTATCGCCGGGGCGCACCATGCGGCGGAAGCGCACCTTGTCGATGCCCGCGTAATAGGCGGTCTTGCCCTGCATCTGTTCGGCGAGCAGCACGCAGCTGGCCTGGGCAATGATTTCGCACTGCACCACGCCGGGCATCACCGGGTTGCCGGGGAAGTGGCCGTCGAAAAACCACTCATCGCCGCGGGCTGTGTATTTGCCGTGCGCCGCGCCGTCCTCGCCCAGCCAGGCCTCGTCCAGCAAAAGCATGCTGCCGCGATGGGGCAGGATTTGCATGATCTGTTCTTTATTCATGGCGCTTTCCCCCTCAGCAGAGCTTAAAGAGCGTCTGGCCGAACTCGACCACCTCGCCGTTGCGCACGCAGATATCCACAACCTCGCCGTCGAACTCGGCGGCGATCTCGTTCATCAGCTTCATGGCCTCGACAATGCACACCACGTCGCCCTTCTTCACGCGGGAGCCAACCTCTACAAAGGGTTTGGCGTCCGGCGAGGGGGCGGCGTAGAACACGCCCACCATCGGGCTCTTGATTTCGCGGGCGCGGTTGAAGTCCACGTTCGTCTCCTCATGCGCCGGAGCGGCGGCAGGGGCCGCCTCTACCGGAGCGGCGACGGGCGCGGGGACCGCGGCGGGGGCCGGAGCCGTGGCGCGCTCAATGCGCACATGGCTTTCGCCCTCGGTAATCTCAATGGCGCTCAGGCCGTTTTCGCGGGCAATCTGCGCCAGTTCACGAATCTGTTTTACGTTCATACGCACCTCCGCAAAGCGATTACGGCGTTATGGCCGCCGAATCCCAGCGACACCGAGAGCGCGGCCTCGGCCTGCTCCATGCGCGCTTTTCCCGGGACATAGTCCAAATCGCAGGCGGGGTCCGGCTCCTCCAGGTGGATGGTCGGGAAAATCACGCCGCGCGAGAGCGCGAGCGCGCAGGCCACGCATTCAAACGCGCCCGCCGCGCCGAGCATATGCCCGGTCATGGACTTGGTGGAACTGACCATCGCCGCGCGGGCCTTTTCTTCGCCCAGGGCCTTTTTGATGGCCAGCGTTTCCGAAGAATCGTTCAGCGGCGTACCGGTGCCGTGGGCGTTGATGTAGAGCAGGCCCTCGGGGCTGCCAGCCTCCTCGTAGGCCAGGCGGATGGCGCACGCGCCGCCCTCGGCTTCGGGGTCGGGCGCGGTGATGTGGTGGGCGTCGCAGGTATTGCCATAGCCCGCCAGCTCCGCGTAGATGTGCGCGCCGCGCTTGACGGCGTGTTCATAGTTTTCCAGCACCACTACAGCCGCGCCTTCGCCGAGCACGAAACCGGCGCGCCGCTTGTCGAATGGCAGGGAGGCGGCGTCCGGGTCGGCAGACTCGGTCAGCGCCTTGCAGTTGGCAAAGCCGCCGATGGCCAGGGCGTTGACGGTGGCCTCGCTGCCGCCGGCGAGGATGGCGTCCGCGTAGCCGAAGCGGATGGCGTGGAACGCCTCGCCAATGGTGTTTGTGGAAGTGGCGCAGGCGGTGACCACCGGCAGGCTCGGGCCCTTGCAGCCAAAGCGGATGGCGATGTTGCCCGCGGCGATGTTGCTGATCATCATCGGGATAAACAGCGGAGAAATGCGGCTGGGGCCGCGCTTTGCGAGCTTGTCGCACTCGGCCATGAACGTGTTCATGCCGCCAATGCCGCTGCCCACGTATACGCCGAAGCGCTCCGGCTCCACCGCGCCGGCGATGCCGCTGTCGTCCACGGCCTGCTGCGCAGCGGCCATGGCGTACTGGGTAAACAAATCCATGCGGCGGGTGTCGCCGCGGGAAATGCCGAAGGCCTCGGGGTCAAAATTCTTGACCTCGGCGGCCACGGAGATCTTGGTTTCCGAAGGGTCAAAGCGCGTGATTTTGCCCACGCCGCATTTGCCGTCTTTCAGGCTTGCAAAGACGGTTTCAATATCGCAACCGACGGGCGAAATCACGCCCAGGCCGGTAATGGCCACTCTGTTCATAGCATCCTCCTGCGCGCGCCCTCTGCGCGCGGCGAAAAGCTCAGATGTACATGCCGCCGTCCACCTTGAGGACGCAGCCGGTGATATAGCCCGCGCCGTCGCCCGCAAAGAAGCACACGGCGTTTGCGACATCTTCCGGCTTGCCGATGCGTCCCATCGGCACGGCGGAAAGCCCCTTTTGCAGGGCGGATTCGTTCATGGAGGCGGTCATGTCCGTCTCGATGAAACCCGGCGCCACGGCGTTGACGGTGACGCCGCGCGAGGCGACCTCGCGCGCGATGGTCTTGGTCAGGCCGATCAGCCCCGCCTTGCTGGAGGCATAGTTGGCCTGCCCGGGATTGCCCATCATGCCGGAAACGGAAGTGATGTTGATGATCCGGCCCGAACGCCTGCGCACGAACTGCGGCAGGCAGGCGCGAATCATGTGGAAAGCGCCGGTGAGGTTGACGTCCAGCACGGCGCGGAAGTCCTCGCTGGACATGCGCATGGCCAGGCCGTCGCGCACGATGCCGGCGTTGTTGACCAGTATATCAATGGGGCCGAGCGCCTGGGCAACTTCCTTCACCGCCGCTTCGGCGGCTTTTTCATCAGCCACGTTGCACTGTACGGCCAGGGCGCGCGCGCCCGCCGCCGTGAGAAGGGAAACAGTCTCGTCGGCCGCTTCCTTGCGTCCGGCGTAGAGGATGGCCACGTCGCAGCCCTCCTGCGCCAGTTTTACGGCAATGGCGCGGCCGATGCCGCGGCTGCCGCCGGTGACGAGCGCGATTTTGCCTTTCATGCGCGCACCTCCATGAGTTTTTCCAAATCTTCCGGGCGCTCCACGTTGAAAATGCGCGCTCCGGAAACGGTCTTGCGAATCAGGCCGGAAAGGGTCTTGCCCGCGCCGGCCTCGACAAACGTATCCACGCCCGATGCGGCCATGCGCTCCACGCTCTCCTGCCAGCGCACCGGCATGGACACCTGGCGGCTGAGCAAATCGGCGGCGTCGTTTGCATACGGCTGGGCGGTGGCGTTGGCATAGAGGGGCAGGTTCGGCGCATTAAGCGCCTTGTCCGCCAGGTAATCCGCCAGCGCCCGGGTGGCCTCGCCCATCCACGGCGTGTGGAACGCGCCGCTGACGTTCAGGCGCACCATGCGCCCCCGCGCCTCGCTCACGCGCGCGGCAAGGGCGTCGTATACATCCACGGCGCAGGCGACCACGGTCTGGCCGGGGCAGTTGTAGTTCACCGGGAAGGCGTTGGCCGGGAATTCGAGGCAGATATCCTCCACCTGCTTGGGCGCAAGGCGCAAAACCGCGCCCATCGCCCCGGGATGCTTCTGGGCGCAGGCCTGCATTTCCTCAGCGCGCTTAATGACGAAGCGGAAGGCCGCCTCGAAATCCATCACGCCGGCAAAGGCCATGGCCGCCACCTCGCCCAGGGAGAAGCCCGCCAGGCAGTCCGGCGAAACGCCCGCCTCGCGCGCGGCTTCGGCGCAGGCATAGTCCATGGCAAACAGGCAGGGCTGCGTGTTCACCGTCTGCGCCAGCGCCTCAGCGGGGCCGGAAAAGCACGTTTCCAGCGTGCCGGGGCGAATGGCCTCGGCGCGGTCGAACACGGCGCGGGCAGCGGGAGAGCTTTCGTAAAGCTCCTTGCCCATGCCGGGGAACTGCGCGCCCTGGCCCGCGAATACAAACGCTACTTTACCCATTTCGCTGCCTCCGAAAGCAGGGATTCCGCCTGCGTGAACATCTCGCGGATGATCTGGGCGGCGGGCTGTTCTTCCTTCACCAGCGCGGCGATCTGGCCGGCCATGAAGCTGCCGTTTTCCACATCGCCCTCGACCGCCGCCTTGCGCAGCGAGCCAGCGCCGAACTTTTCGATTTCCTCGTTGGTGATGGAGGAATCGTATTCCATCTGCCCAAAGGCTCGGGCAAAGGGGTTTTTCAGGCAGCGCACGGGATGGCCGAGCCGCTTGCCGGTAACGACGGTGTCAATATCGCGCGCGGCAAGTATCTTCTTTTTGTAGTTGGGGTGCACCTGGCATTCGGTGGCGCAAAGGAAGCGCGTGCCCACCTGTACGCCCTGCGCGCCCAGCATGAACACAGCCGCCACGCCGCGGCCGTCGGCAATGCCGCCCGCGCCCAGCACGGGAATATCCACCGCGTCCACCACCTGCGGCACCAACGCCATGGTGGTCAGTTCGCCCACATGCCCGCCGGATTCGCAGCCTTCGGCGATGACGGCGGTCGCGCCCTCGCGCGCAACGCGCTTAGCGATGGCCACCGACGGCACCACCGGCACCACCTTGATGCCCGCGGGCACCCATTCTTTCATGTAAACGCCGGGCAACCCCGCACCGGTGGTGACGACGGGCACCTTTTCCTCGAGGATGACCTTGGCCACCTCGGGAGCGTGCGGACTCATCAGCATCACGTTGACGCCAAAGGGCTTATCGGTCATTTCGCGGCAGGCGCGAATCTCGTTGCGGAGATACTCGCCCGGCGCGTTCATGGCCGAGATGATGCCCAGGCCGCCCGCGTTGGAAACCGCCGCGGCCAGCTTGTGCTCGCTCACCCAGGCCATGCCGCCCTGGAAGATCGGGTACTCAATGCCGATGCGGTCGCAAACATCCGTATGAATCATGCGTTCTTCGCCTCTTCGATCTTGGCAATGAGGTCTTTCATGGTGGTAACGCTCTGGTCCAGCTCAATGCTCACGCCCAGCTCGTCCTCAATCTGCATGACCAGGTCGGCCACGTCCAGGGAGTCCAGCTCCAGGTCGGCAAAGCTCGAATCCATGGTGATGGTATTTACGTCGATTCCCTTGTAGTCCGCCAGCAGCGCGGCAACCTTCTCAAAGATCATGGTTTCATCCTCCAAATATCCGTTTTTTGAAATTTATGGAAAAAGGAATCATTCCTTTGTCCAACGCAATACGCACGCGCCCGTGGTCAGGCCCGCGCCAAAGGCGCTCATGGCCAGTATGTCGCCGGGGCGCAGCCGTCCGGCGCGGCTCACCTCGTCCAGCAAAATGGGAACGCTGGCCGAGGAGGTATTGCCCCGCACCTGCACATTCAGGGGAAATTTTTCCTCCGGCTGCTTGAGCCGCACGCGCGCCGCGTCAATGATGCGCTTGTTGGCCTGATGCAGCAGGAAATGATCTACATACTCCAGCGCCACGCCCGCCGCTTCGCACACCGCGCGCAAATCCTTTACCGAGTGCGACACCGCGAACCGGTAGATTTCCGGCCCATCCATATACAGGGCGCGCATGGGCAAATGGCTGGTGGCAAAGGGGCTGTTGCCGGGGCTGGGGTGCATGTTGAGGAAAGTGGCGTCGCCCGCGCTGGTCAGGCGCGTGGCCAGAAGACCCTCGCCGCCGTCCACCACCGCCGCGCCAGCGCCGTCGCCAAACAGCACGCAGGTGGAGCGGTCGCTCCAGTCCACCATGCGGCTCATCCCCTCGGCGCACACCACCAGCACGCGGGCGGCTTTGCCCGCTTTGAGCAGGGCGTCGGCCAAATCGAGCGCATAGAGGAAGCCCGCGCAGGCGCCGTTGATATCCAGCGCCGGGCATGCCGCGCCGATTTCCGCCTGCAAAACGCAGCCCAGCGAAGGGGTGACGGTGTCGGCCTGTACGGTGGAACAAAGCAGATAGTCGATATCGGCGCTGGTCAACCCCGCGTTTTCCAGCGCTGCGTTCGCGGCGCGGGCGGCGAGCTGCAAAAGCGTCTCGTCGGTGATGACCTGGCGGGACTCGATGCCCGTGTGGGTGCGGATCCATTCATCCGAGGTATCCAGAAATTTGGCGAGATCGTCGTTTGTAACAGTGAGGGCGGGCAGGGCGCTGCCGGTTCCCAATATCCTCATGCGTTTTCCCTCCTCGCGCCGTCATACTCTTCGACCTTCTGGCGCATAAATTCATTGATCCGCCCTAGAGCGGAAAGCAGCGCCTCCCGCTCGGCCGGTTCGAGAATGCCGGCGACGGCGCGCACCATCTGGCGGTGGAAATAGCGGTGGGCGGTTTCGGCGCGGCGGCCCGCTTCGGTGAGGCGCACGCGCACGCGGCGGCCGTCCACGCTGGAACGGTCTTTGGTGATATAGCCCTTCTTCTCCAGGCGCTTGACGGCCATCGTCACCGAGGGCGGCGTAATCTCCAAATCCTGGGCGATGTCGGTAATGGTTCCATCGCCGCCGAGCTTGCCGATGCTCTCGAGCATGTGCATTTCGCTGATGGTCAGGCTGTTGTTGCTCAAATAGCGCAGCATGACCTCCTCCACCTTCAAAACGGAGCGATAGGTGGTGGTGAACATCTCGTTGAGCGAGGCCAGGTAAGGGTCCATCGCGCCGCCTCCAAATCATTTAATTAGACTAAATAATCATAATGCCAGCGTCTGGAAAAGTCAAGGCTTTTTGCCATAAGATAGCATGGGCGTAAATTTTTTAACGTTTGCGGCAAAAAATGGCTCGAAAAGCCCCGGCGGAAAACTCCGCCGGGGCAAGCGTGGCGATTCGCGCTCAGAAGACCTGCGCCACGGTGTAGGGCACGATGCTGACCTCGCCGGTCATGCCGTAGTCCTGCACGGTGGGGAATTCGTCGGTCCAGCGTGAGTCATTGTCCTGATAATTGCGCTCAATCATGCGGTTGGTCAGGGTGGTGGCCAGGCGCACCTCAATGGTGTTCTCGCCCTCGACCAGCAGGTCGGAAATGTCCGTGCGCAGCGTGCGGGTGTCGACGCCCGGCGCTTTTTCGCCGTTGACGAATACCTGCACGATGGAGCCGTTGGTGGAGCCGATTTGCAGGTAAGCGCCATTGGCGTCCGTCCAGCCCTCGGGCAGCTCGAAAGTGGTGGTGTAGGTTCCGATGCCGGAAACCTGCGCCATCGAGGGATCCGCGCCGGAGGCCGTCGTCAGCGTGGCGAGCTGTTCTTCGGTGGCCGGCAGATCCTTCCAGGTGACCAGTTCGCTCTGCGGGAAGGAAAGCTCGGTCTTCTTGGTGGTATAGTACACTTCGGTGGTGGTGTGGCCGAACTTTTCTTCGGTGTTGACCACCTTGTCGCCCTCGTTCCAGTCCTCGATGGTGATATCCCAGACGGGCAGAGAGATGGCCTCGGGCACTTCAATGGCGGTGCTCACGGTTTCGCCGTTGTCCAGCACGGTTTCATACTCGCCACTGGCCGTGGCCAGAATCATGCCCGCGCCGTCCTCGATGAAGGCTTCGTCGGCGGTGGTGGACACGGCGTGCGTCGCCGGGGTTTCTTCCATATCCAGCGCCATCAGCGCGGCTTCGCCGGGCAGCAGGCTTACTTCGACGTAGGTGCGTCCATCGCGGATTTCGTATTCGCCCGCCTTGGTGACCTTGCCGGTCCAGTCGTCGATGAAGTAGGGCTGCCCTTCGCCTTCGATGGAGAGCACCGTGGTGGTGGCTGGGTCGCCCTCGTTCACGGCGAACTTGAAGTTGTAGGCAAAGGTGTAGTAGATGCCGTTCTCGGCGTCATCGCGGGAAATGGTGAGAATGGTGTCGGTCGGCTCGGTGAACTGCACGCGCGGGTACACGCCCATTTCCTGCAGCGCTTCCATGGCGTCGGCGGGGCTGTCCACGGTGGCGACGTTGGGCAGCTCCTTGATCTGGGCGACCACGGCCTGCACTTCCTCGTCGGTATAGCTCAGGCTCGGGCTTTCGGAAGCGGCTTCGCCATGCGCGGCGACGCTGCCATCGTGGGCAAGCACTTCAGTATTGTTGTTGGCAAACACGATGGGCAGGCCGTCCTGGGCAATCTCCAGCAGCTTCTGGGCGGCGTCCAGCTCAAGAGCCTCCTGATAGAGGATGATGGCCTGATAGTTGGGGCCATCGGGCTGCAGGGCGTCCGCCGTCCAGCTCACATTCTCCTCATCCAGCAGAAGCTGCGGGCTGAAATACTCGTAGGTATAGCCATTGTGCTGCAGCTCAAGGTCGTTCCAGTAATAGGGGATATCGTTCATCTGGTAGTTGCAGGTAAAGTTGTTCATGTCTTCAGCAAAGCCATAATTGATGAAAGCATAATCCGTGCGCAGAATGGCAATATCGCGTGAGGGATTGCCCTGACGCAGCGCCTTCTGGTTGCGTGCCAGCATCTGCGTCCATTCTGGATAAAACTCTGAAGCAGGCTGGCGCTCGTTGAAGCGCTCGGAGAAACGGGGATACATGCCTTCGTGGCCGGGCCAGTAGGTGTCCTGCTCGGAGCCTTCAATGGCGGAATAGCCATGGAAAACAGTACGGTTTATGCCGTTGACAAATTGCAGATAACACAACTGTGTAAAATCATCCATATTAAAATAATAGTTATGGCCCGGAACCGCACCCGTTTCGCTGGAAAATAGGCGGCCATACATATTCGCTGAACCGAGGATCCCGCGATAAAGGTCTATCTCCGCATTCTGAGCATAAGACTCAATCTCGACGCCATCAATGTATTTCGCCGGTGTGGAGATTTCAAAATTAAAGCCATAGGAGGGTTCGGCGCGCAACGTCATGTTGTATTCATGCAGCCAGGCCTGCAAGGGCTCTAGTACATTTTCTTCATACATGTCGGTCATGACACGATAGTAGTCCTTGCGCACTTTTTCGATAGTTGCGTTGTCTTCTTCGTTTGAAGCCGAATAATCATACGATTTCGCTTCTTTGCCTGTCGATACACCGTCAACGGCTGTAATAAACGGCAAATAGGGGGTAATATCATATCCCATCCGGGCTTCAAATTCGTCCTTGAAATGATATCCCCAGAACATGCCGCCCGCGCCATAGGTTTCAACTTCCAAAGAATCCATATAGATTTCACCGCGGCCGCTATTTAGCAGGACTTCCCGCAAATCTTCTGTCAGGATATTCGCCTCCCAGTAATCAATGAGCGCTTCAACACCATAGCTATCCATATAATTAATAGTATAATTTGTGCTCACCGAAGGGGTAGCCGTCTGACAGGTGCCATGCATCCAGTAGACAAACAGCGCATATTCGCCATCGTCCGGAGCCGTCCAGTCCAGCGTATAAACGCCATCCTGCTCTACAACCTGTTCGGTGAGATTGACCACAGAGCTCAGGTCCAGAACACCGGCCTCCGTGCCTTCGGCGTATTCGTATTCCTGGCCGCTCTCAGCACGTTCTTCGATAACCTTTCCCGCGACCGCACCAACGAATATATGCTCGGTATAATTCGCAGTAGTTCCTTCGTTATCATGTTCAACCGCTTCCAACTGTTTGGAATATGGCAAAATATCGTTGAACTGCTCGCCGCCATCCAGCAAAATCGTTGCGTAATCCAATTCCTTGGAAGCGGCCTTGTTGTCCGGATTGTAGGGTTCGCCGTCCCACACAAAGGTGTCCGGCAGGTTGGCGTTGGCCCAGTGCGCGCCGCTGGTCAGACTGAACCCCAGTCCCCGTTTGGCAGCTTCAGTTACAACGAGCTGGCTGTCTGCCGTCCATTCCTCAGAGCCCCAGCCGTAGATACTGGAATCCGCGCTCGGCTCCGGCATGGCCAGGAATTCCGCCGCGCCAAAGCCGGAATCGTAGATTTGCTGTACATTTTTGATCAGCGTTTCATCGGTATTCAGCCCCTCTGCCAGCCACCAGCGGACGTCCGGGCGGTATTCAATCTCGATTTCGTCGTACATGTCGGTCAGGAGTTGCGCAAATTCGTCGGTCGATTCCGCCATCGCCGCGCTTCCGATGCCCGCAAACATCGCCAGCGCCAGCAGCATTGCCACTATTCTACGCTTCATTTCTTCTTCTCCTTCCTAACTCTTTCCATGTCTGTTGGCTTTCGCGCTTTTTGGGCCGCCTTCCGCTTCCTCCTTTCCCTGGCGCGTATCCAGCGCGAATATCTCACAAAAAGATAATACCCCCCCCCGGTAAATTTTTTCAATGCCTAAAATCAAATTGTGATATGTCTAAAATTAAAATGATTTTATCGTGCAGTTTTTGATGAATATAAATTTCCAGCGTATACAAGCGCTTGCGTCCATAAAAAAAACCTCCGCAGGTTGCGGAGGAATATCGAGCCTTGCGCGCCTATGCCTTTTTCCCAATCAGGGAGAGGAATTTCTCAAGCGACGTATTGGCCACCAGTTCCTCGGGAAAGCGCAATTCTTCAAGCAGGGCGAGCGATTCGTCGAAGCGGCCCACGGCGGTGGCGAAATGGGCGTCGGTGCCCAGGCAGATGTATGCGCCGCAATCTTCGCAGGCGCGCAGCATGGCGGTCATGTTTTCGCGGGTATTGACCCGGTAGGTGATGGAGCGCAGCGAGGAATTGTTGACTTCGATGAGCGTGCCGCTGTCGCGGGCGGCGCGGGCCAGGGCCGCAAAATCCACCGGGGCGCGGCCGTCTTCGGGGTGGCCGAGAATCTTCACGCGCGGGTTCTTCATCGCCCCCATATAGGCGCGCAGGTTCTCCGCCGGGTCGTTGGAGGCATAGAGGACAGGGTGGATGCTGGCGATGCAATAGTCCAGCTCGCGCAGATCATCATCCTGCACGTGCATTTCGCCATCCGCGTTGCATATGTTCAGTTCCGCGCCGCGCAGAACGGTCACGCCCTCCACCACGCGATCCACCACGCGCAAGTTGCGGAAATGCCCGATGCGGGGCGCGTCGCTCAGGGGCGGCGCATGGTCGGTGACAGCCAGGCCTTCCAGCCCCGCGCGCGCGGCGGCGGCAGCGTTCTCCAGGATCGTTGAATAGGCATGGTCGGAAGCGATCGTGTGCGTGTGCGTATCGACAAGGATTTTCATGGATAATGCCCTTTCGCGCTGTTTTCGCCATCATTATAGCGCCCGGCGCGCAAAAAGGCAACGCGCAAAATGTTATGCCTTTTGACGGTTTTCGCTATGCCCCACGGTTTTTACAAAGTCGATCAGCAGCGAGGAAACCGTCACCGTGACCAGCGACCAGACGATGCGCAGCGGGGCAATGTAGGTGAGCGACAAACCCAGCACGGTCAAATCCGTAAACAGATAGGCGCGCGAGAGCCGCCAGCCGGTCTTTTGGGCAATCACCAGCGCCAGCGCGTCGTCGCCGCCGGAAGAGCCGCCCTGACGCACCACCATGCCCACGCCCACGCCCACAAACGCCCCGCCCAGCAGCGCCGCCAGCAGCGGCTGGGCGCTCAGGTTGGGCAAAAGCGGGCCGGTGGCGTCCCAGAGGCGGAAAAATATCGCGCCGCACAGCGTTGCCACGCCGGAGCGGATCAGGAAATCCCTGCCCAACACCTTCCAGCCCAGCAGGTAGCAGGCCGCGTCCAGCACCGTGGTCAGCGCCCACGGGGGAATACCGAAGTGGTGGTCGAGCAGCAGCACCATGCCCAGCACGCCACCCTCGGTGATATCCACGCGGCGGTGAATGTTGGTCAGGCCGAAGGTGGCGATGGCCATGCCCAGGGCAATCAGCGCCACGCGGCGGGGAGACAGCGCGCGTTTGAGCGCGCGTTTGACGGGGTTCACAAATATCCTCCTCCTGAGGGCAATCCAGGGAATTCGCGCCAGCGCCGGCCTGTCCTGACGCGCAGGACTGCGTTGTTTTCGGCCTGACGTGACGCTGCTATGCCTGTTTCTCAGCGTCTTGCCCTACTACTCTGGCGCGAATTCCTCGTCTTGCCCTGATTCCTGCGGTATGGGCAGGAACGCCCTCACCGCCTTTACAGACAGTGTAAACCCTGGTATAATACCAAGGTCAAGGGCCGATGTGTTATTTTTTCGGAGGCAGAAAATGAAGGACAGTTATACCATTCACGAAATCGCCGAGCTGTATAACATCGGGCCGGACGCGCTGCGCTACTACGAGCGTCTGGGCCTGGTGCGGCCCCGGCGGGCGCAAAACGGCTACCGCATTTACGACTTGAACGACATCTACCGCCTGACCATCATTCGCGATTTGCGCGGCCTGGGGTTTTCCATGGAGCGCATCGGCGAGTATTTGCAAGGCCTGAGCGTTGAAAACACCCTGCAACTTCTGGAGGAGGAGCGGCGACTCATCCGCGAACGCATACGCGATTTGCGCGCCGCCGAGCGTGCCATTCGCGCGCGGAGCGCGGCACTGACTGACTACGCGCGCATGGACGAGGGTGCAATTTGCCTTATTGAACTGCCCGCGCGCCCCTGCCTGTGCCTCAATGCCGACATTGCCCGCGACGAGGAAATGGACTTTGCCATCAAGCGCCTGCACCGCCGCCATGCGGACACCATCCGCGACCTGGGCGGTCAGAAAATCGGTGCGAGCATGTCCCCGGACGATTTGCGCGCGGGCAAAATCGGCCTGTATCGCTCGGTTTTTTTCATCCTCGATGCAGAGCATGCGGAAACTGCGGACTTCGCCCTGCCCGGCGGGCAATACGCGCGCCTGTTTTACCGGGGCAGCTACCGCCGCCTCGGGGAGCGCGTGGAGGCGCTGCTTTCCTGGGTGCGCGCGCAGGGGCTCTCCCCCACCGGCGACGTGCTGGAGCTTTACCACATAGACAACCGCTTCACCGGACGCGAGGACGAATTTTTTACCGAGTTGCAGGTGCGGACAGAGAGAAGGGAGGCGCAGCCGCTGGTTTGACTCTGCGCGGGATGCCTGACTTGGGGCATGGGAGGCCCGACGCAAACAAACCCTGCCCCTTCTCTTGAAAAGGCAAGGTTTGTCCGCGTGCGCCAGCGCATACAGGGCAGGTTATGCGAGAATCTCGCCAAGCGTATATTCTTTTGTCGCAAATCCGCAGTCTTCATACGTCAAAGAATAGAACGCATGGCTCATGTACAAACCAAGCATGGATGTGCGGTCTGTGTCAGTTATATTGCCAAATACGTAACCAGTTTCCGTAGAGTAGGCTAATTCGATGATATAGTATCCGCAGTTGATCAGCAGTACGAGCTTGCCACGGCCAATCACACCCGCCTCCGAAGGAGGCAAATCATAGCATATCAAAACAACCTCGTACCCGCTCGCGTTCGAATCCAGAAGCAAATCGAGAATGGTTATCCCGTTTTCCTGCGCCGTTTCAGATAAGGCCATGACATCGTCCGGCTTTTCCAACCCATATCCAATCATGACCTCGGCTATGCTCTTCGCCCCTTCTTCATCGCTGAACCAATCCCAGTTTGTCACGCCCGTAGATGGAAAAAACTCCGAAAGCAAATAAACGGCGGAATTAAAATTCGCCTCTGCGCTTGCGCATGCAGCCGGGCCGGCCAAGGCCAGAGCAAGCATCAAAACAATGGCGGCGATTCTTTTCATTTTACGCATTTTCCTTTCTGTTCCAATGATTTTACGGTGCAAACAATTCCGGAAAGACGGGATTATTCGGCGTCCGCTTCAAAAATGGTTACCTCGCAATCTTTGATTGAAAACGCATCCACATAAATCGAAAAAGAGGAAGATTCGCCTGGAGCCAGCCCTTCGCTGCCCACGGCGTATGACCAGTCCGTATCCACGACGGCTCCCGTGGCATCCTTAAACGCGCCCTTTACCTTGACGTATTTGTATGTCGTGTCGTCTGACTCGTTCGTTACGCTCCCCTTGCATACCGTCGAAGTGCCGGAGCGTTGGACAAGAACATTCGATATCTTCAAATCAGAGGCCGCTCTTGAAAGAGCTTCCTCCTCCCTGCGTTGCTGATAGACCTGGCTGAGTTGCCACAAGTCATACGGGGTAAGCGTCGGTTCCGGCTCGGGTTCTTCTTTTTGGCATCCCGTCAAAAGAAACAGGATGCCGAGCGCCAACAGCATTGCCATCCACTTTTTCACCGTTGTTCCCCTCCCATGCAATCTTGAATTATATAGGCAATAAATAGCCCGTATAGTTTATTATATTATATCCAAACTGCCTATACAATTCAAGTGTTCTGGAGTTTTTTTAACGCATGGACGGTGAAAAAATGGATTATTATGAAATTGGACAGCGTATCCGCAGATTTCGCAAGGCGCGTGGAATCACGCAGGAACAGCTTGCAGAGGCGGTTGGCATTTCCGTAACGCATATGAGCCATATCGAAACGGCGAACACAAAGTTGAGCCTGCCTGTGTTTATCGACATCGCGCAGGCCCTGGAAGTGCGAACAGACGCGCTCCTGCACGATTACGCCGCAGGCAGCGTCGATTGTTCAATGGAGGAAATTATCGCCGTTTTGGAGCGCTGCAGCGCCAAAGAAAGCAGAATCATTGCAGAGCTTGTAAAGGCGGCAAAACAATCGTTTGATATGTATTTATAGCCGGCAAACTATCCGTTTATCCAAAAAGCGCCGCCCGCAGCAAAGCGGATGGCGCTTTCATATCTTTCCTCAATCCCTTTCCCATTCCAGCAGCCTGCCGGTATGAGCGTCCAGTTCGAATTCGTATTCCTGCCCGTCCAACCAGGCGTCGCCCTCGTAAACGAGCATGCCGTCGTCGTCGTCCAAATCCATGCCGTCCAGCTGCGCGCCCGGGCGCAGGATGCGCAAAACCTGGTTGGCTCCGGCGAAGGTCAGTTGACCGTTTGCCAGAAACTGGCCGAAGGCCAGCTCCCCGGCAGCGAGCTCTCCTGTGGTGACAAACTCCGCCCATCCCGCGGCGGTGGTGGCCACAAAGTACAACCGCGCCGCGTTTTCGCCCTCCTCCGCACGCAGGATCAACGCCGCCGCGTCGAGGCTCAGGAGCGCCGCTTCCGCTTCGGCGCTGGTTTGCAGACCTCCGACCGCTTCCCCTTCGCCGCGCAGGGAAACGGCATTGCCCGCCCCGTCCAAGGTCAGCGTCCAGAGCGTTCCGTCCACCTGATATGTCAGGCTTCCATCTGCCGCATCCAGATAAGCCGCATCCGCCGGCAACCAGGTCTGGGCCGCCTCGGGCAGGGGTTCGGCGCGCGCTGTAAAGGGGATGAGCGCAATCAGAAAGCACAGCGCCAGCGCAAGAATTTTTCGCATGTCGTTCTCCTCTCCCGGGGGCGTCGCGCCTCCACGTTCGCATTCTTTGAGCTTTTTTAAGGGATTTTTGCCACTTTATCGTTTATTTTGCACTGATTTTTCAAAATTTCAGGGCCAAATCACCCGCCGCCCACATTCTCCGTTTCTCCCCCTTCCAGAGGCAGCGCGATGGTGAAACGGCTGCCCTGGCCCAGAGTGCTTTCCACCTCCACGCGGCCGCCATGCAAGCGGGCGATCAGGCGCACCAGCGAAAGCCCCAGCCCCGCACCCCCGGCTTGCCGGGAGCGGTCGCCCTGATAAAAGCGCTCGAAGATGTGGGGCATGGCCTCCGGGGAAATGCCGGGGCCGTCGTCCTCCACGGCGAGGCGGGCTTCGCCATCCCGCGCAAACGCGACCACGCGCACATGCCCGTCCTCGCGCCCATACTTCACCGCGTTTTCGGCCAGGTTGAGCAGCGCCTGGGTGAGCATGGTCTGGTCGCACCGCGCCCATACGGGGCCGTCGAGCGAAAGCGCAACCGTCATGCCGCGTTCCGCCGCGCCGTCTTCGATTTGTGCGGCCACCACCTCGGCCAAGTCGCACAGGTCGATCCTTTCCAGCTCCACGCGCGTCTGCCCGGCGTCCATGCGCGTCAGCGCCAGCAGGCGGTTGATCAGCGTGGACATCTGCCCGGCGCGCAGGCGGATGTCGCGCAGGGCCTCCATGCGGTCCTCCGGCGTGGCCAGCTCGGAAAGGGCAAAGTCTGTCTGCGCCAGGATTGCCGCCACAGGCGTGCGCAGCTCGTGCGAGGCGTCCGACGTAAAGCGCCGCTCGCGCTCAAAGGAACGCTCAAGGCGGTCGAGCATGTCGTCAAACACTTTGGCAAGGCGGTACAATTCGTCGCGCGCGCCCTCCAGGGCGATGCGTTTTTGCAAATCCGCGCCGTCAATGATGCTCTCCGCCGTGCGCGTGATGCGCGTCACCGGCCGGAAAGCACGCCGGGCGATGAAATAGCCCCCAACGCCCGCGAGCACCACCAGCATCGGCAGAATCAGCGCCGCCAGTTCCATGCTGAGCGCTCCCAAATTGGCGGCGGCATCCGCGGAAATATAGCAGCGCAGCCAGATCTCCTCGGCCCCGTCAAATTCCATGCGCGTATCCAGCACATACCATTCCCCGCCGGAACGTTCTGTGGCGGTGCGCATTTCCCCCTCCACAAAGGGCAAATCAAAGCGCACCCGGCCATAGATCAGTTCTCCCGAGGTGGTAAACAGGGCCACGCGCACGCTGGGCAGTTCATCCAGATCGCGGTCGATCTCCAGTTCGCCATCCTCCATGCGGATATCGTCCAACGCCAACTGCGCCGTACCGGTCAGGGTTTCCAGATAGTAGTTGTGCATCATGCGCCGGGCGCTCAGGAACAGCACAAGCGCGGCCAGGAACGCGATCAGCGCCACCAGCAACGTGTACCAGATGGTCACCCGCGCCTTGATGGACAGGCGCTTCATGCTTCCTCCCGGAGCACATAGCCAGCCCCGCGCACGGTATGGATGAGCTTGGGCGAAAAGCCCTCGTCAACCTTTTTGCGCAGGTAGCGTATGTACACATCCACCATGTTGGAAGCGCCCTCATAATCGTAATTGAAAATATTCTGTTCGATGCGCTCGCGGGAGAGCACCGCGCCCTGGTTGCGCATCAGGTATTCCAGCAGCGCGTATTCGCGGCCGGTGAGGGCAATGGCCTTGCCCGCGCGGGTGACTTTCTGCGCGGCCGTGTCCACGGAAAGGTCGGCAAGGGTCAAAACCGCGCCGCCTTCGGGCCTTCCCCGGCGGGAAAGGGCGCGCACGCGGGCCATGACTTCATCCAGCGCAAAGGGCTTGACCAGGTAATCGTCGCCGCCCGCGTCCAACCCCTCCACGCGGTCGGCCACGGCGTCGCGCGCGGTGAGGAACAAAACCGGCGTGCGCACCCCGGCCTCGCGCGCGCGGCGCACGGCGCTGAGGCCGTCCTCCACGGGCATCATGATATCCATGATGGCCACGTCGTAATCGGTCAGGCGCAGGTAATCGTAGGCCGCGGCCCCGTCGTGGCACACGTCCACGCTGTAATGCGCGGCCTCCAACCGGCGCTTGAGCACGGCGGCGATGCTCTTGTCATCCTCGGCAACCAGTATGCGCAATGCGCTCCCCTCCCCTCGGGCAATGGCCCGCGGTCATTGGCTATGTGCGTTAAAAAGCAAATACACGCAGCGCGTATTTTTCGTTCCGGCACGCTTGGGCGAAGGGAGGCGCAAAAGCGCTATCCCCCCAAGGCCAAACCGCGCCGGGGCGGAAATCAGCCCGCTGCGTCCGTTTTCCAAACGGGAATTGTTCAGAAACGGGGCACGCCCCTTCCTTGCGGAAGGGGCCTTGCCGCTCGCCCGCGGCGTTTAGTCGTCGTAGGCGGTGAAGGTCAGGCTGGCGGAGCCGTATTCGGCATCCTGCGCCGAACGCACGCCCGTCACGGTGACCATATATTCCGTGCCGATGTCCAGGGCGCTGTCCAGGCGCGCCTCAATGCTGTCCTCGTCCCAATCGGTGATGGTGGCGTTGATGGTGGTGCCATCGGCGGTGACAATCTGCACGGCCGGGGCTTCATACTGCACAAGCGCCGCAAACTCGATGTCCACATCGCGGTCGTCGCGGTCGTATTCCACCTTCTTGATGACGGCGGCGCCCTCGAGCGGCACGATGAAGGTGCCGGTCACGGAGGTGTATTCGCCGGAGCGGCCCACGCGCACGCCGGAGACAGTGTAGTTGTAGGTGGCGTCGGCGGCATAGTCGCTGATCTGGAAGGTCATATCGTCGTCGTCAAGCTGGACGATGGTGGCGGCGATGGCCGCGCCATTGGCGTCCGTGACGGTAACGGTCGGGTTTTCATAGTTCACGTCCTGCAGGAAGTCCACTTCCACATAGCCGAAGCCCTCGTAGGTGGTATTCTGCACGGTGGGGGCGTTGCCGGTGGCCGTGCCGTCGGCGGCGGTGAAAGTGTTCTGCGCGGTGGCCAGGGCGGGGATGGCGGCGAGCACGAGGGCCGCGAGCAACAGGGTGATGATAGCTTTTTTCATTTTTGTTTCGCTCCTTTCGATGTACCCATTATACGCGGGAAACATGAAACGAAAATGAGAAAAATCCAATTTCCTGGATTTTTCGCAAAAACGGTTCGCCGGGGCAAGTTGGTTGGAAAACCACCGGCGGCGCTACGCCCCGCCCTCCCCTTCTGGCGCAGGACGGCGGACAACGGTGCTTTGGTTGCGCGTATGGCTGAGGCGCTCGTGCGGCAGACGCGAGGCGCGCGTAATCATGTTTACAAAGCAGACAAACACAAAGACCGCAAACACGCCCAGGCAGATTACCGCCGCCGCGCCCAGGGCAAAGAAGCGCCAGCCGGTGGCGTCGATCATGGCGTTCCAGGCGCGGAACCCCGCATAAGGCGCGGCCAGCAAAATCAGATACAGCGACACGCAGCGCACAGCCACTTGCCACAGCCGTGGCCGGCCGCCATCTTCGCTCACCAGCCGCACGCGGCACAGCGCCTTGCCCAGCGTGCGCCCGCGCGTCAGGTATTGGATAAAGACAAAGTAGACCAGCACGCTGGCGACATAGATAACGAGGATCCGCCTGCCGCTGCGCACGCCCAGCAGGCTCGAAACCGGCACGGAGGCCAGAGCGCACACCGCCCAGTCGATCCCCGCCGCCACCGCCGCGCGGATGATGGACACGCGCTCGCCCTTGTGATAGGCCACGCGGTCGAGCTTTTCCTGCGAGGGCAATATCTTCATCGGCAGCGGGGCGACGAGATAGCCCAGCGCCGCGCCCAGCGTATTGGTAATCAAATCGTCCACGTCAAAGAGGCGGTAGGGACGCGGATAGATAAACAGCAGGCCAGACAGCTGCAAAAGCTCGATGGACAGGCTGACCAGGAAGCCCCAGCGCACCGTTTGCAAAAAGCCCTGGCGGAAGTAATAGCGCAAATAGATGCCGAGCGGAAAGAGCATGGCGGTATTGGCGGCAAGGTGGAAAAAGGAACTTGTGTCCAACACGCGCAGCCAGCTTTGCGGGTCGCCCACGGAAAAACCGCCTTCCTCAAGCGCCCGGCGCAGGCCCCGGAAAGGCTCAAGTTGCGCCCATTCGCCGGTCTTTTGCGCCACTTCCTCGACGCTGGGCAGCGGCAGGATGGCCAGGAAATAGACGCACATCATATAGAAAATAAACGAATACACCACCAGCGCGCGAAAAAACAGCACCGCGCCATAGCGTCGGTAGCTCGAGATCACATAGGGAACCGTAAAAAGCAACGCCACAAAGGGGAACACCCACATGGCGGTGGAAATCGGGCCGATGTACCCGGCAAGTTGAGACATTTCTACCCTCCGGCAATTTTTTAATACCTTATTATAGCATGCCCCGGAAACCCGGCGCAAGACAGGCGGCGCGCTTCTAACGCGCTTCTAATAGCCCATACACAAATTCGTCATGGAATGGCGGCCTATGTGGAAAACGCAACAGCCGCGGGCCGGAGGCATCCGGCACGGCATCAGAAACAGCCGCGCCATACCAAAAAAAGAGAACGGCGGCAATAAAAAGCATCCTGCCGCCTCATGCCGCAGGATGTTTTATGTCTGCTTCTCGCCGGAGCCGTACAGAGCGCGGCATTCATCAATGATGCCCTCCACAATGCGCACCTGCGATGGCGTCAGCGTTCGCAACTTGTCGGCCAGAATCAGAAGGTCTTTGTCGATGATCTCGCCAGTCAGCAGGTAATCGGCGCTCACTTCCAGCGCGGTGGCGATTTTCAGAAGGTTTTCCGGCCGCATGGCTCGCTTTCCCGCCTCGGCGTAGGAAACAAACTGCGCGGTCACGTCTCCCTTTTCGGCAAGCGCTTCCTGCGTCATGCCGAGCTTCTTGCGGCGCTCCAGAATCCGCTGGCCGATTTCCTTTAAGCACAACGCTGCGTCTGTCACCATCTCACCTCCGCTTCCCTTGTTAAATTATATTCACAATCAGCGAAACATTTAATGGTATGTTGTTGATAAAAATCAACAATACGCCATTGCAGACAGGATTGTGGACTCTAATGGGCGTAAGGAGCATCGCTTTCATGCGCTATGCTGACGGCCGCTTTCATTATAGTCCACGCACCATCCCTGAAGATGAAGCACACAGCCCCGTACAAATGGCAACATGGCCGGGGCGAAAGCCCAAGGTATTGGGGCAAACCCATTTTTCACTTCACCATGGCAAAATGATAAGCTTCGTCGATGAGGGACATCAGTTCCCCGTCCAGCTCCTCCACACAGGCAACGACCACATGGTGCGTCCAGCGGCCCGGGTACGGCTCTGCACACTGGGCGACGCGCGGCGAATCGCTGCGGTGGGCAAGGCCGAAGGAAACCAGCAAGTAAGTTTCCGGCCAGCCCTTCGCCCGCCGCCACGGCGGGGAGGCCATGGCAAACACATGGCGGTTGCGGAAGGAAACCTGTGTCTTCGTTGCTTTGACGGTCATATCCGGATAGGCTGCCGTCAGCTTTTCCCGAAGGGCGATATACAGCGGCAACACCTGTGGCCAGCGGTCAAAAAGCATTGCCTCGTCCATGGCAATGGCATTTAATTCCATGATTTTTGCCTCCTTGCGTTTCTGGTTGCCGCGAAACATATGCGGCAAAGGCCGACGAGCGCGGATGGCGGGCGCGTGGATTCTTTGGCTCTCCACGCCTTTGCCGCCCAGGGCGCGTTATCGCCGGTGCGAATGGACGCAATCCAAATCCTTTCCCCGGCAGCAGGGGAGCAATGCTTCCTATGCCAGCCCGTACCCCCATGGGCTGCTCAACGTGGGGAATTCCCGAATTGGAGCCTCCTGTTTATAGTATACACGCGGATGGGCCATACCACAAGCGCCTGCTTTTTTGAGCACGGGCCATTCTGGCCCGCATCTTCATCATCAGCCCGCCATGGCAGGCAGGGCATATGGAAAGCCTCCTTGCGCGTCATGCGCAAGGAGGCAGTTGCTTGATTCTTGAAACCGGCAAATAAACCGTTCCTATTCGCAGAAGCAGAATTCGCCGTTTTCCAGCTCGAGTTCCGCGATGATGCCCGGCTTCATATCGCCCAGCCAGCGGTCAGCGGAATTCACGGTGACGCTGAAGGTGCCCTGCCAGAGGCCATCCTCATCAATCTTTTCCATGGTGACTTCGCTGTTTACCACATCGCTAGAGGACTTCTTGGAGAAGTAGTAGCCGGAAGTGCTGTCGAGATGGCTCTGGATCTCGATGGAATTGATGGAGTTTTCGCCCATGGTCACGCCGGCCTCAAGGTCGCGGTCGAGAACGATGGAAACGCGGTAGTCGTCGTTTTCGAAGACGTAGGTAGCGCCGGTGAGGCTGCGCACGCTTTCCACATAGGCAAGCTCCTCGGTCTGGCCATGAATATCAACGATCATCCAGCCCGTGCCCGATTCCGGCGCGTAGTTGCGCTCGGTATCCGTCGCCGCCTCCTCCGCGAAGGCCGCCAGGCCGCACAGCATTGCGATTGCAAGCAGCAAAGTTACGATTTTCTTCATTTCTGTTCCTCCTTGCCCGCCGCAGCGCGTGGCCGCGGCACATTGTTGCGTTGTCCATTACGGTTGCATGGTAAAATACTCTACATACAGATCCATGAAGCGCTCCACATCCATATCGAAGAGTACCTCCACCTTCTGGGCCAGCGGGCTGATGGTGAAATCATCCGGCCGCCGCGGTTCGGTCTTGTAGCCGATGGAGCGGCCGTAGTTCATGCCCATGGTGGTGTCGATATCAATATAGCGTTCCTCGGATCTGGTCACAAAGGACGGATCCAGCAGGTAGAGCACCGTCACCTCGTCCCACAGCGTATTGGTATACTCGGGATTGCCCTCATGGTTGGGGCCGGAAATTTCCATAAACAGCTTTGTGGCGTAGGTTTCGGGGGCGGCCTTGATCTGTTCGTAGGTATCGTAGGTGATTCTCGCCTGCGCGCAAATATCCTTGGGAACAATAACCTGACGGTTAAAGGGCGTATTCAGGCAAATCTTGATGGCCTCTGGGTCGGCCCACCAGTTGAATTCCGCCGCGGCGGTGGTGTTGCCGGGCACTTCAATCGCGCCGCCCATGTAAATGACCTGCTTTACCAGCGGCACGATCTCGGGATAGCGCTTGACGGCCATGGCCAGGTTCGTGCCCGCGCCGGTGCAGATGATGGTCACCTCGCCGGGGTTTTCCTTGACCGCCTTGGCGATGAAGTCAACCGCGTGCATTTCCTGCGGCTCGGTGGTGGGATAGCCAATGACCGGTTCCTCCGGCAGTTCCAAATAGGAAGCGGGGCGTTCCGAAGCCATGTAGCCGATGTTTCCGCCAACAATGCCTGTAAGCATACCATTTTCGAGATACGGCGTGTGGTCTCCCATCAGGGGTTCTCCCATGCCCATGTAGACCGGTATATCCGTGCGGCCCGCCAACTCCAAATGGCGCAGCGTATAGGCGGTGCTGGCCTCAACCCAGTTGTTGCCGATGACCGTAGTAATGCCGAGAATGTCGAACCGGCCGGAGTTGATCATCATAAACAGCGCCTTGGTGTCGTCGCCAAAGACACCGTTATCGGTGTCAAAGATCACCTTCATCGTTTCCTGCTCCGTCTCCTGTGCAAAAGCGGCGCCAGCAAAGGACAGCGCCAGCAGCGCGCAAAGGAGCGCCGCAAGAAACCTGTTCCCCATACCCTTCATCATTATATATTCCTTTCAATATTATATTTGCGCGCGTGTTGCGCCTTGGCCGTTTGGCCGTATTGTGGCCGGGCGCTTCCGGGCGGAGCGGTATCGCCCGGAAGCGCCCAGTTCCGAAGGTGGTTTTTAGAACTCGGTGCCGAACAGGTCGGTCACGAAGGTCCAGAAGGCGTCAACGTCCACGTTGAACACGATCTGCACGTTGGTGGACTCGTAGGGGCCATTGCCGGAGGACCAGGTCACGGAGTTGGCATAGCTGTAGCCGGAGCTGTTGACATCGATCGCCATGTCACGGAACTCGGTCTCGGTGATGAGGTCCGGGCAGAGGAACACGGCGGCGGTCAGGGCATCCCACACAGAGTTGGTCTGGATTCTGGCTCTTAAAGTGAGGTTGACGATGAATAGTAAAGCTAAGTTCC
>DVFZ01000065.1 GCA_018712945.1 Candidatus Pullichristensenella stercorigallinarum
TATTCATCCGTCAAGTGCGGCAACAAGGGGCGCGCAGGCGGGCAGCTCCTGCGCCCCAGGCAAGGCGTCCAAACGGGGTGGCGCAGCGCCCCGGCGCAGGCGCGCAACACATCCTCTGGCCCGGAAAGGAAAGCCGTAAAACAGGCGTCCTCCAGGTATTCCTTTCTGCCATTAATCGTATCGGAACCTCTGTCGTCCCCACCTGCCGCTTTGATATTTCCGTCCATGCTCTGGATGGTGTAGTAATCTACCAGAATACTGCCGTACCGGTCGGCGCGCACGGCGAGGGCGAGCGCGTTTGCAAGTCCGGCAAGGCGCACGTCTCCCCGCTCGAGGCCCAGCGCGCACCCCAACAGGCCGACCACGCCGGATTTGGTCGGGAAATTCGCCGTGTCGCGGTGATCCCAATGCGAGCGCTCACCCCAGCTTTGCAGCGCGCCCTCGAGCCGCAGGATTAACAGTTTCATGGCCGTCACTCCCTGGCCCACGCCGCGCAGGCATCGGCCAAATCCGCAAGGCTTCCGAAGCGCTCGCAAACGCGCGGCGCGGTTTCAGAGCGAAGCGACATCCAGGCGCGATGCGCAACGGGCAGGGCGTAAAAATCGTCCATCAAATCGACTTCCTGCGCCAGACGATCGGCGCTGTCCTTGACGATCTGTGTGGAATAGCGGGAAACGGGCTTGGCAAAGGCGTTGACGTAGCTTAGGGGAATTTTGTCGCTCTTAAATTCCACCAGCATCACCTCGGGAGCGACGTGGCCGGCAAAGCTGTTCTGCTTGCCGCTGGGGTTGCTCAGCGCCATCACCTTGAGCAATACCGGAATCAGCTCGTCCACGCGGGCGAGCGCCTCGGGCGAGTCTTTGAGGTTCTCGCGCAGCTTGTCCATATCCAGCGAGGCGTACTGGTAATAACAGCAGCTGTCAAAGTCGATATCGCCAAGCATGCCCGCGCGCGCATCGTCCTGGCCGGTGAGCAGGTCGTCCACAGCGGCAAAGTAATCGCTCTCCAAATCAAGCGCGTGCGTGGAAACCGCGTGCGCAACCTGCATGGCGGCCTCCACATTGACAAACGCTTCCGAGGTAACCATGCGGCCAAAGAGGGCGATGTCCAGCGTGATGGCGCGCGCCTTTATTGTCTCAACTTCTTTTTTGATATTATCCGTCTTGATTTCAAGAAATTTCTCGACAGATTCCCCCGCCTCCTTCTCCCAGAGCGAGTGAATCGTATCCGCCAGAAAACGCGCCTCATCGGAGGTGAAAAAAACAACCTGGCCCGTGATTCCCTCTTTCTTCTTTCCCCTGTTGGCGCTTGAAGTCGCTTTCCTCCCATTGCCTTCTTTGGCTGCGTTCTTGGAGTCGCTCTTGAGCAGGTCGATGATGAGCTTCTTCACATGCGCGATCGCCTTGTCCGGCATATCCCCCAACTCTTTGCTCACCATGCCCGGCAAATTCCGGGAACGCCATCCCCGGCTTCGAAGCGTCTCGAACAGCGCCGATGTGCGCCAGCTTCGTTTCAAACATTGGCTGGAGATGCGTCCCCTTTGCACGCCGCCAAAATAGCAAGTCTTTGGCGTGCCGGTGTCATCCCGATTCAGGCATGTGGGAGGGTAATTCTTAAGCATGTGTATCTCGATCAACATTTTGTATTTCCTCCTTTTGTTTCGGATATTGCGGGGCGCATTTCATACGCTTCCAGTCATAGAAAAACGGCAAGGTGCGCCACCCGTTCTCCAGACGCTTGCTGAATACACGCCTTTTCTGCGCATCCCCCAAGGGAACGGGATTGGGCGCACCCGCTTCGCCGCATTTTAAGGATGGCAGGGGAATTTTTTTGTAGGCATATATGCCCAAATCAACATACAAGCGTTACTCCTCTACGTCCAAATAGTATTTTCGCGCCCAGCGCAGTTGTGCGCTGCGCGAATCGTAGTTCCACTTTTTCAGGTCGTCAAGCAAAAGCCAGCCATCCGGCATCGTCCACTGATCCTTTGCCCGCAACATATGCGCGATTCTCGCAAGCTTGCCTGCAAAATAGCCCGCGTCATCCCAGCGGGTATCCAGAAGGGCGCGTATCCGTCTGTCCATGCACTCAGAAGCGCATTCGCGCAGCATTTCCGGCATATCAACAAATCTGGTTACTTCATTGACATTCCACAAACAGGCAATCGTCAGAATCGTAAACCACTTCCCATAATCTGCGGGCGCTACGCTTCCCGGCATCACCCGAAACAGCGCCTGTAACGCCATCCCGTCTGCCTCGTCCAGCGCTCGGCCCGCCTTGTGGCGCAAAGCGGAACGCTCACCACTGGAAAGATTTAGCAATCGCTCAAATACTTCTTTAAAGCCATTCATCTTCGCGCTTTTTCCTTTCTTCGTTATATTCCTTTAAGACTTTTTTGCGTATCGTCATTTGCTTCAGCAGATTGTTTGCATCATTTCCAAAGCGACGTCCCTCTTTTTCAAGCGTCTGCAACAGTATTCTCCGTATCGCTTCATGCACGTCATCCATGAGCCGGACATATTCTTCATCCGTCTCGCATTGCGAAAGTTTTTCCAGATAGCTGCCAAAAATATATCCATGCGCCCTGTAAAAAAACGCCTTCAGCAACAGCAAGGGCAATACGTGACTCTTGTCTTTTTTATCAGACCTGTTGCTGACGGAATCAGCAGCCTTTTTTAGTTTGCTTGCACAGCGCTCCAAAAACTGCATGTCGTATCTCAACTGTTCCGCATGTTCTTCATTTTCCAGAATATTGTTCGGAATCTGCAAGTTTTCTTCCAATATTTCCAAAAAAGAAGCGTCTTTGACGACAGGGCCGACTGCGGACAAATTGTACTTGTCCCATCCATCCGGCGTATTTTCCACCACCCATGGCGGTTTGTTGAACTTTCCATCTTCCGCTTTTGCCAACGCGCCAATATCCCGCCAGAAGGCTCTGCCTTCTTTGGGTATAATTGCTTTATACTCTTCGCCTTTCTTTTCGTATGGAACGTGTGGATCGCGTCTGAATATGTTGCCAGTAAATTTGTGGCCCGTTTTCCAGTATACCCGCGAAATACAGCCGTCGTCTCCGCAGATCAGGGTGACCCGCCGCGGCCGCCACGTCAGGCCTTGCAGCATATCAACTTTCGCAAACTCTTTTTTGGGGATCACTTGGGCTTCCGCCCTCCAAGCCGGCTTCCCATATGCGGTATTGCCGCACTCTTTGATCGACAGCATGTTCAAAACCAGCGTTTCAAACAGCGTTCTTCCCCGGTGAAGCACATATACGCAGGGGTCTGTGGCATTTAAGGCGGCTTGATAGGTTCTTCCTCCACGGGGACAAAAAAGATATGTGCTCAACAGGCATCTCAGGGCCTCGTCCGGCAAAAGCCTTATTTCAGAGCGATGGCAAAAAAACGTATGATTGTTCCCCTGGGGAATCTCAAAAACGATATTCGCCGCTGGTTTGGTATCTTTTCCCCCATCCACCCGCGCGTCATACGCCGACTGCATGAAGGGGCGCTGCGCGTCGAACAGGTCGAAGGAAAAGCCCTCGCGCTCGCAACGCCCGGCGTATTCCTGGAACGGGCGCATGTCAAACGCGCCCTGCTCCAATAGCGCCGTGCGCTCGTCCCGGTTTTGCAACTGGAGAGCGTCCATCGCAAAGGCGATCATCAGGCGATAGACCGCGCAGGTCGCCAGCGGCGAAGCGCACTGAACGCCCTCCAGCGCCGCGGCGTTTTCCAGCGCTGAAAAAAGCGAGTGTTTTTCCCCGTTGGCCATGGGAATCCAGGGTTCGTGGAGAACATTGAATTTCAACCGCATCACACCCTTTCCGTGATCGCGCCGAGCGCGTCGTCATAGTCCAACTTCGTCCTGCCGAACTGCACCGGCAACGCTTCCTCGGGAATGAGCCATATGCCTCTGCACAGGCCGGCGCCTTCCCGTGCGACTGTCTGATCGCCGCTCGCGGGCGGGGATTCGCGGATGGTAAAACTGTTTTCAAAGGCACAGCGGGCCAGCGCGTGATCCAGTGGCGCGGCAAGCAGCTTCCCGATCGTCTCCGCGGGCAGGAGCGCGACGCGCGTCGAGCAATCGCCCAACCGCGTCCTGGCAGCGGTGCCCTCCTCCGGCTCGTCCATGGAAAAGCGCTCGCCCGGCGCATCCCAGCCGAAGAACCGGCACGGGTCGGGCCGCGGCAGCATATTGCCACCCGCCTGCGCCTGCATGCGCTGTTCTGAAAACATCATCTCCGCCCATGCCTGGGGAATATCGTCTGGCTGGCGGTAGACAGTTTCCAATACGTGGCGCACATCCTGCGGAATGCGGACAACTCTGGGCAAAATCTCTTGGGTCTGCGAAAGCAGCCACGGGGCATAGATGAGGCCCGATTCGTCGTATTCCCCATCATCCGGGATGACGATTTCGATGACAGCCTCCTCCATGCTCATGGGGCGCAGCCGGATATGGCGGTGCACGCGCCCGGCGCGCTGCAGCAAAAGGTCGATGGGCGCGATTTGCGTAATCATACCGTCAAAGTCAAGATCCAGAGACTGCTCCACCACCTGCGTGCAGACGAGGATTGCCTTTTGCGGACGATGCGTGCCATCCTTCCCGAAGAGGCGGACGCACTCCCTTTCCAGGGCGTCTCGCTTGCTGGCTTTGAAGCGGGCGTGGAAGAGCATAACCAGCGTGTCTTCCGTCGCCAAGGCGCGTATTGCTTTCCATGCGGACTGCGCCTGCGCAACCGTATTCATCAGAACGCACAGGCAGCCTCCATGCGCGACGCGCGCAACCGCGCGCCCGGCCAGCCGCCGGTCATCCTTCCAGGCGTTCAAACACTCAAAGCGGAACGCGCCCTGTTTGGCGCAGCCGTCCACCGGGATCTCCAGCGTCTTTCCTTCACACACCTGGGTAATCAGCGGGTAGGCAGCGCTGGCCTTTTCCAGCTTGCCGCCGTAGGCCTCTACCAGCCGCTTGCGCTTTTGTGTGGTGAGCGTGGCGGAAAGCAATACAACGGGAATGCGCAGGGCATGGCACCACTCCAGCAGGCGCTCGATGATTTCGCTCATGTAGGCGTCGTAGGCATGAATCTCGTCAATGACGAGCACCTTCCCCATCAGCCCCAGCATGCGCAGGCAACCATAGCGGATGGGCATGGCCGCCATCATTGCCTGATCGACAGTGCCAACCGCGTTTTCGGCGAGCATGGCGCGCCGCAGGGGGCGCAACCAATCGCAGACATCCTGCCGGTCCTCCAGCGCCGCGTTCGCCTGGCCGTCATCCTTGCCCGCGAGCCACGCCATGCCGTGCATCAACCGCGCGCCGCCCAAATGCAGCGCGGAAAGCATATTGTTGATGCGCCCGAACATCTGGTTGCTGGTTGCCGCCGTGGGTAGGGCAAAGTATATGCCTTGCTTTCCCCGGAGGGCGCATCCGCGCGCGGCCTGAAAGCCTCCAGTCTCGCTCTTGCCCTCGCCCGTAGGCGCCTCGATAATGGTCAGCCCCGCCGCGGGATCGGCGTAGTGCAACACGGCTGCCTGCACGGGGCGCAGCGCAGCCTCGGAAAGTCCCGGCCACAGCTGCCGGTATTCTTTAATTTGTGGAAATGGCTGCGGAGAAATAAGGCCATAGCGGCGAATCGCTTGGCGCGCCGTTTCCGCGGAAGCGGCGATGTAGGCTGTGTCCTCCAAGGTCTCATCCAGCCTGGAAAACGGTTCTGAGGAGGCAATCCAATCTGCGAGTACAACCATGGGCAAAAGCGTCATCACCGCCGCGCCGCAATGCGCGCACCCGCTTAAGCGATCCAGCGGCGGACGGAACACTTCAATAATCGCCCGATGCAGTTCATCGCCCAGCGCCTGCCAGCGCTCTTTGCCGCGCTTGGGGGCGTCGCCGTGGCCGTCCCTTCCTTGATGGTGCATCCGAATCACGCTGGCGAAAAGGCGCGCAGGAAGTGGCGGAATGTGGAAATTTTCCGCGCAGGCCTCGTAGCAGTCTGCCCCATAGCGCTCGTGGCGGAATTGCCGCGCTTTGTCGAGCATGGAAATCATGCCCGCTTCCACAAATGGCGCGGCCAGCGATGTATCTTTTTTCTGGAAAGCAGGCGACGCCTTTCCATAGCCGTCGTGACTGGCGCACAGATATGCGATCAGCGCCTTGGCATCCGGCGTGGAAAGCGCAAAAAGCTCTGCCGTGCGCTGCACGCTTCCCATAAAGCGCGGCTCATCCGCAAGTTGCGCGGCGCACAAGCCGGTATCCAACATATGGTGCCACAAGCTTTTTGCAGGAGTAGGTTTTGCCCAGAGGATCCGGGCCAATGAAGATAACTGCGCCATATCCTCTCCAATATGTAAAGAATAAGTTTATAACATACACATTATATATTCGCAATGTATATTTTGTCAACTATGCCAATCAAAATTCCATTTTTATCTTTGTCGGCGTTATCACGTTTACAAAACGTGATAACTTGCGCAAACGATAGCATCCCCTCAGGATTATAGCCGGCCTCTTTGCCGAGGATAACAAGGCGCACAGCAGGCCCTATAGCATACCAGGCCTGGCGCCTTTACAGTCCGCGGATGAATACCCAGGAACAACTCTGCAATTCTTCACGCAAAACCATCGTTCTTTTCCCCACGTCCGCTTTCCCCTCTAGCCCCTATTAAATACTGTAATTCTGAATTACAAATTTTCAGGTTAAAAGTTTCAGAAAGCCCTTTACAACCGTGCTGTGTTCTGCTATAATATCTACTGTTCGCAAGAGCACATGGGGCATTAGCGAAGTTGGCTATCGCGCTACACTGGCAGTGTAGAGATCACCGGTTCGAGTCCGGTATGCTCCACCAATTGCGATCAAATCCGGATCTTTTCTTTCAGAAGAATGGGTTCGGATTTTTCTTGTCTTGGAAAGACATCGCCATAGAAGCTTAGGGTGCATTGAAGGATCTGGAGGATGATGCAACAAATATGGCTTAAAGCTTCGCGAGGGTCTGGAAGTCACAACGGACTCTTGCGCCGTCCTCCTTGGCGGCCATTATAGGATTTGGGGAAAGCCAGGAGGTTCCGATGATTCTTTCGACGCTTTCCCTTGCTAGCAAAAGAAGATGCGCACAACGAGCAAGGGAACGGCATTGTTTTTTGCGTGCGTCAAACAATTTTTACCATACCTGCGTGGCAATGGTAAAGTTCAGGTGCTACACTGAGCCATAGTTGAGGGGCAAAGCCCTTCAACTGGTTTTAAACCCAAAAGTTAGTCATAGCTAATTTATTGCATGCGGGGAGGAATTTATGAAAAGCATATGGTGGGCTGCTTTAGCGGCAGGAAGTACGGTGTATGGCCTCGTCAAGCAGAAAAAGAATGTTCTTCCCTCCTTTCGGGGCGTGGCTGAAGTGCGCTCTTATCTGCCCGGGCGTTTACGCCTGTACATTCCCACCATCGCCCGACAAGAAGAGACGGCACGCACCATGAAGGAAACGTTGGAAACTACCGGCGCAGTCCATTCGGTAACGCTCAATCCGCGCACGGCCACGGCGCTCATTTGCTATGATGAAGCACAGGTCGGGGCGGCGATGATCGAGGGCGCGGCCATACGCCTCATGGGGCTGGACGCGGAGATCGC
>DVFZ01000004.1 GCA_018712945.1 Candidatus Pullichristensenella stercorigallinarum
AGGCGCATCTCTCCCGCGGCTTTTCAAGAAAGCCCTGATCGCTGGAAGTGCCGCATCCAGACCGAGGCCGGACAAGGTGCGAAATCTTCCGACTTCGGTGATTTTTTGCCATCCGAGGCGCGTGCGTGGGCGGCAAACGACTGCGTGTCGCCATCCAAAGGGCTCGCACCGCCATCCAGACGGCTGCGCCCCGTCATCGCTGAAAACGCGTTTGCGGGCGCGAGCGGGCTGCTGCTACAAGGCGTTTGCCAGCGAGGCTCGGATGACGGACAATGTGACGAAACGCAAAACGGAGACTCGAGGGAAGGAGCGGCTATGGAGCTTGCTCAAAGCGCGTTGGCGAACACGGGGGACAATCCTCTTCCGTTCATCGTGGGCGGCATCGTGGTGGTGGCGCTTATCGTGCTGGTGGTGGCGTTCGTGCTGATGCGTCGGCGGTAAGGCTTGGCCGTGGACGAAAGCGATGCCGGGAGGCTCATCATCTGCCCCACGCCGCTGGGGAATCTGGGCGACATGACCGCGCGCGCCTTGGAAGCGCTGCGCGCGGCGGATGTCGTGTGCGCCGAGGACACGCGCGTGACGGGGCGGCTTTTGGCGGCATGCGGAATAGAGAAGCGGCTTGAGAGGTTGGACGAGGGCTTGATCGGCGAGCGCGCAGCGGCCATCGTCGCGCGTGTGAAGGCCGGCGAGGTGGTGGCCTACTGCTCCGACGCGGGCATGCCCGGCGTGTCCGATCCGGGGCTGCGTCTCGTGCGTGCCTGTCGCGACGCCGACGCGCCCGTGGAAGTGCTGCCGGGGCCGACGGCGGCCGCGACGGCCTACGTGGCGAGCGGTTGCTGCAACTCGCGCTTTTATTTCGGCGGCTTCTTCCCACGCAAGGAAGCCGAGCGCCGCGCGCTTTTGGAGGGATTGCGCGCGCTCGATGCCGCGCTCGTGTTCTACGAGAGCCCGAACCGCGTGGCGGCGGCGCTCGCGTGTATCGCCGAGGCGTTCCCGCTGCGCGAGGCGGCCGTGTGCCGTGAGCTCACGAAGCTGCACGAGGAGGTGCTACGCGCGCCTTTGCCGCAGTTGCGCGACGAACTGGCCGCGCGCGAGGCGGCGGGCGGCGTGAAGGGCGAGATCGTCATCGTGATCGACGGCCCGAGCGAGGCCGAAGTCGCCGCCGCCGGGGCCGCTGCCGCCGCCGGGGCTGCCGTGCGTGCCGCAGAACTGCGGGCCGAGGGTTTGCGCACCAAGGAAGTGGCGCGTCGGTTGATGGATGAGTTCGGCCTTGCCCGCAACGAGGCGTACGACCTGGCGATGGGGGAGAGGCCGTGAGGCTGCCGCGAATGGGCGCTGGCGGCTCGGACGGCAGCGGCGGCGTAAGGCGGGGTCGCAGCAGCGGCCCGGGCGGCAGCGTGAGCGGCGGCGGTTTGCGACACGGAGGTGCTGGCAATAGTGCCGCCGCGGGTCGCGTCGGGGGTTCAAGCCAAAGCTGTGGTGGTGGCGCTGCGGGCGGTGGCAACGGCGGTGCTGGTCGCGTCGGGGGTCGCGGCGGCATCGCAAGCCGGGGTCGCAACGGCGAGGCCGGCAGCTCGCGCTACGGTTCGCGGAGCGGCGGTGCCCGGCGCGGGCGCGGAGCGGCGGTGGCCCCGCCCGAGGAGTTCGAGGTGGACAGCATTCCCGTCACGCTCACGCGCAAGCGCGTGAAGAACCTCAACCTGCGGGTGAGGGACGCGGACGGCAGCGTGGCCGTGTCCGCGCCGCCCCATGCGAGCCGCGAGGTCGTCGCGGCGTTCGTGCGCGACCGCCGCGCGTGGATCGAGCGCACGCGCCGCGCGCTGGCGGCCTCCCCGCGCGGTCGGGCCGCAGCGGCTGCGCCTGACGAGGTGAGGGAATGGCGCGCGGTGGTGGAGGCGTGCGTGCCCGCGCTCATCGAGGCGTGGGAGCCCATCATGGGCGTGAAGGCGGGCAAGGTGGCCTACCGCAATATGACGAGCCGCTGGGGCAGCTGCCAGCCAGCCACGGGGCGCATCTGCATCAACGTGCGCCTCGCGCTCTACCCGCCGGAGTGCTTGGAATACGTGGTGGTCCACGAGCTGTGCCACCTGCTCGAACGCGGCCACGGCCCCCGCTTCCAACGCCTCATGGACACCTTCATGCCCGACTGGCGCGACCGCCGCGCGAAGCTGCGGTAGACGTTTTCCGCACGCCTCCTTGCCCCCTCCCTCGTCCCTTCGCTTGCGCGTTCGCCAGCCGTAACATGCTCGTTTGCCGCAAAACCGCGCACGGGACGATCATGGTGCTACTATGGAGGGCATGGAGCGCAGTGGCGAAACAGAGCGGAAGCCCGACGGGCTGCCGAAGCGGCAGCGCTTCGTCGTGCTCGCCATCATGATGTCCGGCACTACCGCCGCGTGCATCTCGCAAAGCATGATGATCTCGGCGCTGCCCACCATCATGCACGAATACGGCGTGGGCGCTTCGCTTGGCCAGTTGCTCACCACGTCCTACATTTTCACACTCGGCCTCATCTCGGCCATGACCGCGTTTCTCGTCCATCGCGTGAACTCGAAGACCCTGTTCATCGCATCGATGCTGTGCTTCGTCTTAGGATGCGCGGCCGCGCTGTTCGCGCCGAACTATCCGCTTTTGCTGGCCGCCCGTCTGCTGCAAGCGGGCGGTGCGGGCATTGCGCTGCCGCTCATCCAGGTGGTGGCGCTGTCGGTGTACCCCAAAAGCGAGTACGGACGCGCGATGGGCCTTGTGGGCCTCATCATCGGCTTCGCGCCGGCCATCGGACCCACCATCTCCGGCTTTCTCATCGACTTCTGGGGATGGCGGTCGGTGTTCGTGGTGCTGGGTTCCGTTACCGTGGTGGTGATCGCGCTTGCGTTCCCCCTGCTCGCCGATGTGGTGAAGCGCCCGAGCGCGCCCGAGCGCTTCGATGTTCCGTCCGGGCTGCTGTACACGCTGGGATCCTGCGCCATCATGGCGGGCGTGACGCTGGCCGAGTCGGGAGGCGGGCTTGCGCTGTCGGCCATCTTTGCGTTCGCGGCGGGGGCTGCGGCGCTCGCGGTGTTCGCGCGGCGCCAGCTGCGCATCGAGAACCCGCTGCTCAAGCTGGCGTGCTTTCGCAGTCGCACGTTCACGGTGTCCACGATGCTCGTGCTGATGGCGAACATGGCGTTCATGGCCGGATCCATCATGGTGCCGCTGTTCGTGCAGGACGTGCAGGGCGCGAGCGCCGCCGTGTCCGGCCTCACCATCCTGCCGGGAGCCGTGCTTTTGGGGTTGCTCAATCCCGTGACCGGACGGATGCTCGACCGCCACGGGCCGCGCCCGCTCATCGCGGTCGGCTGCACGGTGCTGGTGACGGGGACGCTTGCGTTCTGTCTGCTCGACGCCGACACGCCTGAGTGGGTGGTGACGGTCCTGTACGGCGTGCGCACGGTGGGCGTGGCGTGCCTCATGATGCCGCTGACCGCCCATGCGTGCACCACGCTGTCCACCGCGGACATCGCCCAGGGCACGGCCATCATCACGTCGCTTCGCCAGATATTCGGCTCCATCGCCTCGTCGGCGCTCATCGCCGTTATGGCGAGCGCTTCCGGCAACGCCCTCGGCATCGATGCGTTCGGCTTCGGCGTGAGTTTCGCGGTCCAAGCCGCCCTCATTGCGATCGGCTTCGTCGTCGGCATGGTGTTTCTGCCGCGAGCGGCGAGCGCGTCGAAGGGGTAGGGGCGGCGTCTTTCGCGCTGCGGCGCGTTCTCGCGCACGCGCTTGCGCGCGGACCTCGCGTCGCGACGCTTTGCGCTCGCGTCCACCCTCTCCTCTATGAATTCCTGCGCGAGCGCCCTGCCATGCCCGTGCGCACCTCTCGCCGCATCGGCCCCGATCGCGGCTTGTCTGTCCTCCGAGGCTCCCGCGTCGCGCGCTATTCCTTCCCCGGCTTCTCGCGCTTGAAGCCCTCGGAGTATGCTCATGTACGGTAAGGAAGCAAGCAACCGAAAACAAGAGATAGACCGCCAGCACTACACTATTCCGAACCAAAGACCAAAAGATAAGCATTGTGGGAAAATCTAAACTTTTGGATTTTCCTACAATGCCAACTACGGCGGAATCCCTCCCACTCCTATTACAATATATTTACGGGAACAGGCACGGCAGCCAGCCGTGTCTTTTTCCGCATTGTTGCTTAAGCTGTTAAAATGAGAGTGTCTTGGCCTGATGTCTACCTCCCAGGACTATAGCGTCCGAACATAAGTCAGTCAGCCAACCTCTCATTCGCAGCGTTCGATTTATGCAGATTGAGCCGCCACACCGGTGCGCCCGTGTCATCAAATAGATTGGATCGGCAATGATGAAATGGTTGGACGCCAAAGGCAAATCTATGATGAGGAGCGATTCGCATGAACAATGTGGCAGGGATTGATGTTTCCAAAGGAAAGAGCATGGTATCTGTTCTCCGTCCCTTTGGGGAAGTGGTGGCAAAGCCGTTTTCGGTTGGTCACACCGGCCGTGAACTCAAGAAGCTGGCAGACTACTTGAAAAGCCTGGACGGTGAGACGCGGGTGGTCATGGAGCATACCGGGCGGTACTATGAGCCGGTGGCCCGCTTTCTTCATGAGGAGGGCATCTTTGTCAGCGCAGTCAATCCCAAGCTCATTAAGGACTACGGGAACAACACCCTGCGCAAAGTGAAAACAGACAAGGCGGATGCCCGGAAAATTGCCCGTTATGGGCTTGACAACTGGGTGGAATTGCGCCAATATACTCCTATGGACACGATTCGGATGCAACTGAAAACGCTGAACCGGCAGCAGGGCCTGTACTCCAAGACCAAGACGATGATGAAAAACAACCTCATCGCCCTCCTTGACCAGACCTATCCCGGAGCCAACAGCCTGTTTGACAGCCCTGTCCGCGAGGATGGCAGCCAGAAGTGGGTGGATTTTGCCATGACCTTTTGGCATGTGGACTGTGTGCGGGGCATGAGCCTTGCCGCCTTTACCGAGCGTTACCGCAAGTGGTGCAAACGGCATGGCTACAACTTCAGCCAGAGCCGCGCCATTGAGATCCACTCGCAGGCTCAGGATTCCATTGCCATGTTCCCCCGGGATGCCCTGACCAAAACTATGATCCGGCAGGCCGTTGACGCGCTGAATGCTGTTTCCAAGTCTCTGGAGCAGCTCAAAGCTGAAATGCGTACTCTGGCTGCCCAGCTTCCTGAATATCCGGTCGTCATGGCCATGCACGGTGTGGGAGATTCCCTTGGCCCCCAGATCATGGCGGAACTTGGGGATGTGACCCGGTTCACTCATAGGAACGCCATTACGGCCTTTGCGGGCGTTGACCCTGGGGCTGACCAGTCCGGCACTTACGAGGCAAAGAGTACGAGGGCCTCCAAAAGCGGACCGCCGGAGCTGCGCAAAGCGCTCTTTCTGGTCATGGATTGCCTGCTGAAAACCATGCCGCAAGACGACCCCGTGTACTGTTTCATGGACAAGAAACGAGCTGAGGGTAAACCCTATCTGGTTTACATGACAGCCGGTGCCAACAAGTTCCTGCGCATCTACTATGGCCGCGTTAAGGAGTATCTGGCTTCTCTGGAAAATTCTGATTGACCACTTCTTTTCTCTTCCATTTTGATCGGCGTTTGCGCGGCGGTCTTTTTGTCATGCTCTTTTTCGCCTCCTCTGGCCTCTGCAAATTTTTCTCATTTTCCTATTGACTTTTTATTTGCAGACTTATATCTTTCTGTATACATTGAATTTGTATTTAGTAAAATGCAGACAACACCACGGATCGGCTTTTGGTTGGACAATTCCAACCAAACACCACAGCAGACAGCAGAAAACATTCTGAACGCTAGGAAGCCGGTATGATTGTTACATATAAGGGGAAGAAAAATTTCTTTTAG
>DVFZ01000066.1 GCA_018712945.1 Candidatus Pullichristensenella stercorigallinarum
TGATAAGGCCGTATACGCCGCGGCACAACGGGAAGGTGGAGCGCAGCCACCGGGAAGACCAGCGCAGGTTCTATGCCACCCACCGCTTCTGGTCCCTCGACGACTTTGGCAGGCAGCTAGCTGCCTGCCAAAGTCGGAGCAACGACCGCCCCATGCGCCCTCTGAACTGGCTCTCCCCTCGCCAAATTCTTTCTTCCTTCTACGTCCAATTTGTTTGACAAACCTACAGAAAGCAAAATTGCAACATGCTCAGGCCGCATAAAGGTCAAAAAGCGGGGCGCGCGGCCCCGCGAACATCAAAGCGTTTTGCAATACAAAAAACAGCGCAGAGGCACGCGCTTGCCGCCCAGCTCCATGACGATATCCCTCTCCCCGGCGCGCTCAAAGCCGCGGCGGTCGTAAAACTGATAGGTGCAGCCGCTATCGGTATACAGATAGAACTGCTTGCCCTTCTCGCGCCGCGCCAATTCGCCAAGCAGCAGCGTGCCCACGCCCTGTCCCTCTAAACGCGGGTCGACGGCAAAAAAGGTAATTTCCCCGTCGGGGGTATGGGTTTCACGGTAGCGCGCAAACATTTCCCGGTTCGCCTGCGCATACACGTCCGCGCCGCCGCGAAAGAGCAGGCCGCTGCAAAGCTCAAACAGGCGGATATACAGCCTCCGGCCCAGGGTGCGGCGGGTCTTTTTCTCACCGCGCACCTCCGCCAGCAACACGCCCGCCAACTCCCCGTCCCGATAGGCGGCGATGGCCTGCGTGGCGCGGCTGAATTCCAGATTCCAGAAGTATCGCCCATACAGGCGCAAGACAAAGAGACTGTCGCTGTACCAATCAAAGTGCATACCCTGCCGGGCAAACTGGATGACCTTTTTCGCATCCTTTGCGCGCAGGGCGCCGAGCCGTATTTCCATACCGTCTCCTTAAAAAACCTTCCCGCCGCGTTGCGACGGGAAGGAAGACCGTCAAAACCCAAAGGAGAGCGCGAGAGGGCCGAAGCCCTTTCGCGCTTTCAATCGTCCCCGGCGATAGGTTGAAAACCCATAGGGTTTTCAAGTCGGCCATGGCCGACCGATTTTGACGATTTGGAAAATCGTCAAAATCGCCTCGTGCGCGGCGGAGGCGGGGCGATTTTTGCGTCGGGAAATCCCATTTCCCAAAGCAAAAATCGCTTCCTTGCAATTTTCGCTTGTGCCGCAAAGCGGCGCATGCGAAAACTGGTAGGGGTGGTAGGAGGCGCAGAATCCTGCGGATTCTGCGGTTTCGCCAAAGGCGAAACTGCCACGACTCAAATTGAAAATTTGAGTCGTGGCACCCGGCGGGGGAACTTACTCCCCCGTCCGCCAGCTTGTCAAAAATACTTTTTGACAAGCTGCACCTTACGCGAAGGGGTTCTCCTCCGGGTAGAGCACGCCCTTGGGCTGGTTGTAGCCGACCCACTCCACGCCCAACATCTTGAAGATGCTGAACAGGGCCTTGCCGTGATGACCGAAGGCCACCGCGCCGTGATGCGGATAACCGCCGCCGATGAGCACATGGCGGTAGAAGCGGTTCATCTCCGGAATGGCGAACACGCCAATGCCGCCGAAGGACTCGGTGGCCACCGGCAGGATTTCGCCCTGGGCAACGTAAGCCTGGAGCACGCTGTCCTTGTTGGCCTGCAGGCGGTAGAAGGTGATCGGGCCGGGGATGATGTCGCCTTCGAGGGTACCGCGGGTGATGTCCGGCTCCTTGTCCGGCTCCAGCGAGCGCTTCATAATCAGCTGGTACTTCATCGTGCCCTTGGTCAGACGGCACATCGGCGTATTGCCGCAGTGGAAGCCCATAAAGGTCTCGTTGTGGCGGTAGGGGTACTTGCCCTCGATGGAAGCCTTGTACATATCTGCCGGGACGGAGTTGTTGATATCCAGCAGAGTAACGCTTTCGCCGGTCACGCAGGTGCCGATGAACTCAGAAAGCGCGCCGTAGATATCCACCTCGCAGGCCGTGGGGATACCCATGGCGGTGAGGCGGGAGTTGACGTAGCAGGGCACGAAGCCAAACTCGGTCTGGAACGCGGGCCAGCACTTATTGGCCATGGCCACGTACTTGGCGGCGCCCTTGTTGGCCTCCACCCAGTCCAGCAGCGTCAGTTCATACTGCGCCAGGCGCGGCAGGATGCCGGGCATCTTGTTGCCCTCGCCCAGCTCGTCTTCCATTTCCTTGATCTTGGCAGGGATACGGGGATCATTGGCGTGCGCCTTGTAAGCGGCCAAGAGATCCAGCTCGGAGTTCTCCTGGATGTTGACCCCCAGCTTGAACAGCGGCGCGATGGGCGCATTGCAGGCCAGGAAGTCGAACGGACGCGGGCCGAAGGTAATAATCTTCAGATCCTTGAGCGCCAGCAGAGTGCGGGCGATGGGGATAAACTCGAGGATCATGTCCGCGCACTCCTCAGCGGTGCCCACGGGATACTCGGGAATGTAGGCGTTGACGCCGTTGAGCTTGAGGTTGTAGCTGGCGTTGAGCATGCCGCAATAGGCGTCGCCGCGGTCAGAAGAAAGCACGCCGATATTTTCCTCGGCCGCCGCCACGTACATCACGGGGCCGCCGAACTTCTTGGCGATCAGGGTTTCCGGGCCTTCGGGGCCGAAGTTGCCAAGGAACACAACCAGGGCGTTGATGCCGGACTTCTGAATGTCCTCGTAGGCTTCCATGACGTTGCCGTCGATGCCGCCTTCGATGATGACCGGGCTTTCATAGATATCATAGCCCTTGGCCTTGAGCGCGGCGACCACGGCCTTGCGGCGTTTTTCAGACAGGGTGATGGGGAAACAGTCGCGGCTCACGGCCACGATGCCCAGTTTGACCTCCGGGATGTTCTGCATGTGTATCTCCTCCCTATTCATTGTAGTTTGAGTGGACCTTCTGCTTATATTATCACCGCTATGGACGCTGATGTCAAGATGGAAATTTTCTGAAATCACATATATAATTTTCTAACCTCAAGTTAGCCTATTGCACTTGTATTTACAGCGAATTTGTGGTAATAATAGAATGAGTTTATTTGTAAAAGAGGGAATGCTATGTTCGGCTACCGCCCCGACGGTCACCCCATCCCTGAATATGTGGATCCGATCGTGCAGTTTACGCCGTTTATCATGACCACGCGCAACGACGCGCAGAACTTCGTCACCTACCCTGTGGAATACAAGCCGATGGCGGATTATATCCGCGAGCACCGCGACGCGGAGGAACCCATCAGTTTCATGACCATACTCATCGCCGCCTATGTGCGCGCTGTGGGCAAGCATCCGGAACTGAACCGCTTCGTGGTGGGCAAGCGTCTCTACGCGCACAAGGACATCAGTATCTCCTACATGGTGCTGCGCGAGACGAACATGGGCCGCTATGACGAGGCCGCCATCAAGCTGCACCTGAAAACCACCGATACCATTCAGGACGTGGCCCGCAAGCTCAACGAGCAAATCCGCATCGCCCGTCAGGCCAAAAACAAAAACGGCACCATTGCCTTTGCGCGCCGCTTTTTGAAGATTCCCCTGATTCCCTGGCTGTTGGTGAGCTTTATCAAGTTGCTTGACCGTTTCGGGCTGATGCCCTCGAAAATCATTGAGGTTTCGCCCTTCCACTGTTCGCTGTTTGTAACGAACATGATGTCGATCAACCTGCCTTCGATTTACCATCATCTTTATAACTTCGGCACCTGCTCGCTGTTTCTGTCGCTGGGCCGCCCGGAGCGCCAGGTGATTGCCAACAAGGAGGGCAAGGCCGTGCGCCAGCTGATGATCCCCATCGGCGCGGTGACCGACGAGCGCGTGTGCGGCGGCGCGGACTATGCGGCAGGCATGCGCACGTTGCTGAAATATATGCTCAACCCCGCCTCGCTGGAAACGTTGGAAGAAAAAGAGGATTAACCCAAAAGTCCGCTTTTGCACCTGACAGTTTTTACACAGCGCCGCACGCTTGACGAATGCGCGCAAACGGGGTATAATAACGGTATTCTGCACAAAGGAGACTGCACTATGGGAATTTTCTGCATGGTCTTTGGCGTGATCGTGTTCGGCGGGTTTGTTGCTTTCGGAGCAATGTTCCCGCATTTGGAGGTAAGTTTTTATTCGGGGGGCCCGCTGGTTCAGTTCCTCAATATGCCTACGAACCCGCTGCCCTACATCGTGTTTTTTGGTTTCATCGGCTTGATGATTGGCCTCTCCTTCTTCATGAAGGGCCTGACCTATCACCGCTTGGGCCGTTTGGAACGCAAACTGCGCGACCGGTAACGCCTTTATTCGATCAGGCCGCACAACAGGAACGCCGGCGGGAGACGCATTGCCTCCCGCCGGCGTTGTTTTTTACAAGTCCGGCTTACATTGCCGCAACCCACTTCTCCGCCCGCGCGCGGATGAACAGATAGAGCCCTACGCAGGCTACGGCCAGCGCGGCCGTGAAAACCACCGGCACCAGCATGTAGCCCTGCGCCGGTACCTGGAAGGTCAGGTACAGGCCGCCGAAGCACAGCACCATCGACAGAAGCACCGCTACCACCGTGCCGGAGCTGTTTTTGGCAACCTTGGCCTCGCTCGTCCAGTCAAAACGCGGGAACTTGCAGTTGATGGCCAGCCCAATCAGCGCCGAGAACGCCCCCATCAGCACGGGCATCAGCAGCATCACCGCCAGCGCCATCCCCTCAGCGCGGAACATCCAGGCGAGAACCAGCGAATCGAGAATGGCAAAGGGCGTAAACAGCTGCAAGTTGAGCCGCAGTTTTGGCAGGAGCCACTCGCTCGCCGGAATGGGCAGCGTCTTGACAATCCAGAGATTCTTGCCTTCCAGCGATACCGAGCAGGCCGTGGTCGGCGCGATGCCAATCAGCCAGCTAAGTATAAACGGCAGCGCCGCCAGCGGCACGTCTCCCAGCCCCTCGGCCTGCAAAAACATGGCGATGGTTTCCGCCGGCACCAATACAGCCAGGGCAATCACCGCGATCAGCGAGAGAATCGGCCCGAAGGCGCTGTTGAGCACATAGCTGTTGATGGACAGGAAGTGCCGCCACTCGCGCGCCAGCAGGGCGCTGCGGGCGCTTTTGCGCTTCTGCGCGCCGAGGACAAAGCGCTTTTTGCGCGTATGCGCGGTCAGGAAAGAGTTCAACCGCACGAACACGCGGCCGAACAGCGCCCCCGCCAACAGCATCACCAACAGCGAGCCGCCCACGTAGGCCAGCAGCGCCAGGACGTCGCCGCCCAGCACGGCGCGCTCATAGAGCGGGGCCAGGGGATAAATATGCGACACCAGGTCGGTCAGGCCGCGGGCGAAATCCATGAGCATTTCCATGCTGGCGGTCGCAGAACTCAAATACGTCGAGCCGACCACCACGCCGATCAGCGCCACGAACATCAGCGCCAACCCCGCATAGCGCAGCCGCTTCATCGCCGCGCCCGCCATCGCCACCAGCACGCCAATCAGCGAAGCGATGACCGCCGGGATCATCGGCGCGGCCAGCGCGCACAGCGCATAGGATACGTAAAACATGGACGCGGGCGCGGCCATGATGCCATAGGCCACGCCGCCCGGCACGAGGATGAGCAGCGTGAACATCAGGTTCATGGAGTAGATCTTGAACACGCGCGCCGTCGCCACCGTCCGCGCCGGGATGGGCAGGGATAGGAGCATATCCAAATCGTGCGTGCGAAACAGCGCGTCCGGGGCCTTGACGATGGTAGTAATCAGCGCCATCACCGCCGCGATGGCAACCAGCAGCACCGGCAGGGCCGAAAGCGCGTTCATCATTTGCAGCACCTGGGCGATGCCCCAGCAGTAAAGGTATACCAGCCCCAATGCGGCCAGCCCCCCGAGCACGATCAGGACGAGCAGCAGCTTCGCGGTTCTGCGGCGCGCGGGGTCGTTGAGGCGCTTGTTGATGCCGAACAGCTCCAGGCGGTTCAGGCGCAAAAGCAGAGACAGCTTGTTCATTGTTCAATCAACTCCAGGAACAGCTCCTCCAACGAGCCGTCGCCGCGCACCGCGTCGGTGTCGCCGAAGGCCGCGAGGCGGCCGTCTTTGATGATGGCGACCTTGTCGCAAAGTTTTTCCGCCACGTCCAGCACATGCGTAGAGAAGAACACCGCCCCGCCGCGGTCGCACAGGGCGCGCATCTGCTCCTTGAATGCGTGCGCGGCTACGGGGTCCAGGCCCACGAACGGCTCGTCGAGGATGAGCAGCTTGGGGTCGTGGATCAGCGCTCCCATCAGGGCCAGCTTCTGCTTCATGCCGTGGGAAAATGAGCCGATGGAATCGCCGAGGTTGGATGTAAGGCCGAACAGTTCGCCGTACTCGCGCGTGCGCGCCTCGCGGTCGGCGGCGCTGACGCCGAACACGTCCGCCATAAAGTTCAGATACTGCATGCCGGTGAGGTATTCATACAAATCCGGGTTGTCCGGCACATAGGCCAGCAGCTTTTTGCACTCGATGGGCTCGCGGCGCACGGAATGGCCGCCCACGAGGATATCGCCCTCGTCAAAGTCCAGCACGCCGACCACGGCGCGGATGGTGGTAGTCTTCCCCGCCCCGTTTGGGCCGATGAAACCGACGATGGAACCCGGCTCCACGCGCAGGGAAAGGTCGCTCACCGCGCGCTTGCCGCCCTTATACGTCTTGGAAAAGTTTTTTATCTCCAGCATTGTTTTCCCTCCTTGCGAGTCGATATTATAATACCCCCCCCCCGAGAAAAATCAATAAATATGGCGTAAAAACATGCTTAAAGCCGCTCAACTGTCGCCAAAAGCGCGTCTGCGCGCACGCAAACGGGAAACCGGCGCAATAAAAGCCGCCCAAAGCGGCTCCGGGCGTTGGCAAAGGGACAGGCGGCGCGATGGGAAAGCCCATTGCCCGGCGGACACGCAGCCAGAGCGAAATTTTCACAGACGCAGGCGAGCGCATACCGCCTGTGCGGCGGCGTTGGGGAAACAGGTTCGACATTCCCGCAAGGTTTGGCAAATTCGCCTCCGGGAGCAAATTTGCTTTCGATTCTTTCATTTATGGGCAGTTTCTGCATTGGCGGGCTTTGTCACGCCCCGCGCTGCCGGTACTCGCGCGGCGAAAGGCCGTAGAAGCGGCGAAACATCTTGGAAAAGTTGCTGGGGCTGTCAAAGCCGCAGGCGGCGGCAATTTGCGAAACGCTGAAGCCGGGATTGGCGCGCAGCATCTCCGCCCCGCGCGTGACGCGGTATTTGAGCAGGTATTGCATGGGTGACAGGCGCACTGTGCGCTGAAAGCAGCGCAGGCATTCGCGCTCGCCGATGTTGGCGGCGCTGGCAATTTGCTTCAGGGCGATGGGCCGGGCAAAGCCCGCGTGGATGTATTCCAGCATCGCCCGCAGGCGCGTGCCGTCCTGCCCGGCGGGGCCTTCCCCCTCCCGACTGGCAAAGCGCCCGCACAGCAGCAGGCACAGCCGGGAAACCGCCTCGCGCACGGCAAATTCATAGCCCGGCGCTTCCGCTGCCATCTGCTCAAAGGCGCGGGAAAAGGCGGCGCGGGCCTCCTCCGCCTCCTCCGGGGCAAAGCGGTGCGCGTCAAAGGGCTTGCAAGCCAGCAGGGGCTGTATATAGCGCCGGGAAAACACCGATTCGCGCTCGCCCGCCGCCAGCGCCGGGCTGAACACCAGCGCGCGCAGGCGGCAGGCCGTGTCCGTCCCGCCCGCATGGAGCGTGTTGGCGTTGATGGCGGCGCAATCCCCCGCCCGCAAAAGGAGCGTGCGGCCGGGCAGGCGCAGCTCCATCCGTCCCTCAAGGACGTGCCAGATTTCCATATCCTCATGCCAGTGCCAGCAGAGGTCGCCGCCCGGGGCGTTGGTATAGCGCGTCTCATAGACGGCGCAGGGAAATTCCGGCGTACCGTGGGGTTGAAGCTCCCGGCGCGCGCTGTTGACGTCGAAAACGCAAGCCTTGACTGTCATTTGCCATTCTCCACCCGTATTCGTCGTTTTTATTACAGTATACGTCCAAAATCAACTTGAATCAAGCCCCAAAAGGCGATATTCTTATGATTACCAATAATTTGCGGAGGGATTTGCATGGTTCATCTTCTGCTGGCCGTCATTTACCTGGCCTTTGTCAGCCTGGGGCTTCCCGATTCGCTGCTCGGCTCGGCGTGGCCATCCATCAGCGCCGAGCTGGGCGCGCCCGTATCCTGGGCGGGCATCATCTCCATGATCATCTCGCTGGGCACCGTTGTATCCAGCCTGCAAAGCGACCGCCTCACCCGGCGACTGGGCGCGGGCCGGGTGACGGCCTTCAGCGTGCTTTTGACGGCGCTGGCGCTGCTGGGCTTTTCCTTCAGCCGCTCGTTCGCGGCGCTGTGCCTGCTGGCCATTCCCTACGGCCTCGGCGCGGGCAGCGTAGACGCGGCGCTGAACAACTACGTGGCGCTGCACTTCGCCAGCCGCCACATGAGCTGGCTGCACTGCATGTGGGGCGTGGGCGCGTCCATCGGCCCTTATATTATGGAATACGCGCTCACCGGCGGCCGGGGCTGGAACGCGGGCTACCGCTACATCGCCATCTTGCAGTTTGCGCTCACGGCAATCCTGCTCTTAAGCCTGCCGCTGTGGAAACAACGCGCCGGGACAGAGAGCGCGGCGGAAGACGCCGGCAAGCCGCTTTCGCTGCGGGAAATCGCGCGCATTCCCGGGGCCAGGGCGGTAATGGCGGCTTTCTTCTGCTATTGCGCGCTGGAGCAAACCACCGGGCTGTGGGCGAGCAGCTATCTGGCGCTCAACCGCGGGCTGGACGCCGAAACCGCCGCCGGGTTCGGCAGCCTGTTTTTCATCGGCATCACCGTGGGGCGGGCGTTGGGCGGCTTCCTCACCCTGCGCTTTTCGGACGCGCAGATGGTGCGCATCGGGCAGGGGTGCATCTTTCTGGGCATTGCGGCGCTGCTGCTGCCCTTTGGCGAGGGGCCGGCGCTGGCAGGACTGGTGCTGGTGGGCCTGGGATGCGCGCCGGTGTATCCCTCCATCATCCATGCCACGCCGGAACACTTTGGGGCGGAGCGCTCGCAGGCAATGATTGGCGTGCAAATGGCCAGCGCCTATGTGGGCACCTGCCTGATGCCGCCGCTGTTCGGGCTGATTGCCAACCATATAGACATCGCCCTGTTCCCCGTTTTCCTGCTGGTGGTACTGGCGGCGATGGTATTCGCCCATGAACGGTTGCTGCACAGCGCGAAGCGCCCTGCATAAAAGGACGCGCAAGCCCGCCTTCCCTGTGCCGGAAAGGCGGGCCGTTTCTTCTTTATAAAGGGATGCTCCCCTGTTTGTCCTTCTACATCCCCGTGGCGGCGGCCGCTTCCATCCCGGTTTGGTAATCGTCCGTCAAGCTGTCCTCGGGCAAGGTGGCGGCCTCCGCCGGCATCTCTGCCGTTTCTTCTTCAGGAACCGCATCCGCCGGGGGTTCCTCCACGGCCGCTTGGGAAGCGGTATTCTCCGCATCCAGATAGAAACCAAGCAGCGCCGGGTCGTTGAAAATTTCTTCCGCCAGCGTTGCCGGCAGCACCGCCGTGTAGACTACCTCGTCGCCCTCAGCATGCAGGCCCGTTGTAATCCAGCAAGCGTCGTTGGCAGGTAAGCCGTCGAAGGACGTTCCCGCATTCGCGCGCACTTCCAGAATCACCGTATTTTCATCACCGGCAACATCGAACTGATAAGCGCTGATTGCAGCGCTTTCTCCGTCCTCATTGAGCACGGGCATGCCCACAGTCGTGCTTCCATACGCCCAGTCGTCCGTCCAGCTGTAGTCCATAAGCAGCGCCCCGGGCATAAAACTCACGCAATGGCTATCATTGTCGAAGGAATAGTCCAAATCAGAACCAATGGGATTCAGCGCCGCCGTTACCGCGGACGCAGAGCGCACAAAATCTCCGTTTTCAGAAATGCAGTAATAGCGCGCCGTAGCGCTGACGGAAAACTCCAAAGCGTCCAGTTCGTCCACCGTCACGCCGTCGTAGAGCAGGCGCACGTGCCGGCCGCCCGCATCCACATAGTCCATGCTGGCCAGGCAATCCCAACCGGCCATCTCCACCTCCAGGTCTTTTACGTCCACGCGCATGGGTTCGCCGGTTTCGCGGAAGGGCTCGTAGTTTCCGCTTTGCCAGGCATCGTCCAGCACGGCGGCGTCCCAGGCGTTAAGGCCGCCGTCTACATCCTCCATGGCGGACAGGTCGATGTGACCGCCGCTGACGGTGTCGTACGCGGAGGAGTCGGCGTACATATCCACAGACAACAAAAGCTGGTCGGTGGCGCTGTTCCAGTATATGCCGTTTACATAAATGCACTCCGCGCCGATACAGGTCGGGCAGGGCACTTTCCCGGCCTCAAGCGCCTGCGCAAGCGTGCAGGCGGAAGCATGCAGCATGCCGGTGCAGTTGGAAACAGAGTGGACGAACGTGCCGCCATCCGTGCAATACAACGCGCCGGAGAGGATGGCAGGGGTCGTCTGTTGCCAGAAGATACAATCCGGACAGGGCAGCTTGCCAGCCAGCCGGGCGAGATATACATAGGTGTACCCGCTTTCGATTTCCTCCAACGCCAGGCCAATGCCGGCGCAATCGCGGTCGGCGTGGTAGTATTCGTCTCCATCCAGGCTCCAGGCCGGGTCGCCGACATATTGGGCGAAGTTAAAGCAGACCGGGCAAAAATCCTGTCCCATTTCCAACGCCTCGCGCGCTGTGCGCTCTTGCGCGCCCACCATGCCGCTGCAGGTGGCAAAGGTATGGAAGTAATCGCCCGTATCGGTAGAATAATAGGCGCTGATTTCCAGAGGGTCCATGTTCAGAAGTTCCTGGCTGTCCGCATAGGCATTCGCACCCGTAGTCCCCATGGCTTGGGAAAGCCCGGCGCTGGCGTCGGTGGGCTCCGGCGTTATCGAAGGCACAGGCGTGCTCAGCGCGCTTTCATCAATAGCCACAGGCCCATAAATCTCCGTCGCCACAGGCGTTTCCAGAGGCGCTTCGGTAGCGATCAACGCAGGCAGCCCGGTAGCGGTAGGCTCGGGTGTAGCGGTGGCGGAATTTTGCGTGGGCGCGGGAGAGGGCAGGACGCTCGCGGACGCGCTCGGCTTGGAGAGCAACTGGTTTCCGCCGGGGCCGATGGATGGCACGAGCCGGTCGCGGTTGAGCGCCAGGGAGAACGCGCCCACCATCACGGCCACCACCGCAGCCACACACGCGGCCCGCCGCAGCCGGGCGCGCCGCAGCTCGCGCCGCCTGCCGCGCCGGATGCCCTCGTGGATGGCGTCCTCCACCGCCTCAGGTGTCCTTGGGAACGCCCCATTTAAGTCTTTCATAGTTCCACCTCCGTGGAAAGCTCCCGTCGCAAAGCGCCCCGGGCCTGATGTAAGCGGGATTTAACCATAGTCTGGGGAATTTTCAGGATTGACGAAATCTCCCGAAGCGAATAGCCTTCGAGATAGTGCAAAACCAGGGGCAGGCGCAACCGCTCCGGCAGGGCCATGAGCGCGTCGCGCAAGCCGGGATCGGGCGGCGCTTCCTCCAAAGCGGCACGGCTTTCATCCAACGGTTCGCCGCGTTTTTTCCAGCGGCGCTGTATATTTCGGCATTCGTTGACCAATATGCGCGTCAGCCACGCCTCAAAGCGTTCGCCGTCGCGCAATGTACTTCGGTATATCCAGCCCTTGAACACAGCCTCCTGAATCGCGTCGGCCGCGTCCGCATCGCAGCGCAGCATGGACAGCGCCACGCGATACAGCTTGCGCTGACAGCCAAGCGCGAGCTGCGTAAATTGCCTGTCGTCCACATGTATCCCCCAGCTCTTTGAATACGTATTCGCTTTATAGACGCTTGCACGGGCAAAAAGGTTGACGGAACGAGAAAATTTTTTTGCCAGGCGCAGTTTGCGTGGCGCAAAATCCTCCGAAAGCCGTTTCGCAGCGTCGGAAGTCAACTTTTAATTCAACGGGAGTTTTACGCCGGGCGGGGCGCGCATAACAAAGAGGCCGGTCAAAAGCGGCCGGCCTCTTTGCATGCCCTGTTCATTCCTCGTCCGGGATGTATTTCTCGCGCATGATGAGCTGCACGGTGGCGTTTCCGTCCAGCGAAGCGTATATGTCCGCAGCCTCGCCGTCTCCCTGCATTTTGGAGATGGTTCCCGTTTCCTTGAACAGAAACTGTTCTCCGTAGGCCGTCAGAGTGCTTCGGGCGCTTCGCTTGTCCACGGTGAGCGTATAGTTTGCAAGGTCTTCGTGCACGTGCAGGCGGGCATAGCCGCGATCCGGCATTTCCAGGCGGAATTTTCCCGCATAGTCTGCGGGCACGCCGATTTCGATCAGGCCGCCGCCGTCCGCGCGCAGCGTCACATCGCCCTGCAACCAGGAGTCAAATGAGCCTGCCCCCAGGCCGCAGTCGTCCAACGCGATTTCCAGGTCGGTATCCGCGGGAAGTTCCAGCGAAACCGCGCCGGTGACGCGCTCCTCCCCCATCGTTCCCCGCGCTTCCAGATACAGCGTCGCATCCTCCACGCGGGCGGACAGCGCGCAATCGCCCTCCGCATAGTTGGAAAAGACGCGCGCCTGCCCGTCCTCCGAGGGGAAGATGCTGATGCTGCAATTTTCTCCCACGATGCAGGCGCGCTCGATTCCCTCCATGTCCAGCGGGCCGCTTATGTCCGCTTCCTGCGCCAGCGCCCCGCCAGACAACGCCAACAGCAGCGCCACCACCATTCCCCCAACAATCTTTTTCATGCGATTCTCTCCTCTCTTCTGTTCTTGAAGTTTCACGGCTCCTGATAACCCGTTGCGGAATACGCCAGGTCAAAAGAGCCGCCGTCGACCGAAACCTGCAAGCGCGATTGTCCGTTCCCCTCCGTATGGCGATAGCGGCCGCCATCCTCGCATTGCGGATAGCGCGTACAGATGCGGACGTTGCCGCCCGCGTTTTCGATGGCGAGCGAGAAGTTCTCGCCGCCTGCAAATACGGCGATTGTCCCGGCGCTGCCCTCCAGAATTTCCATATTCACATTCTGCGCATACGCCCCGGAATACTGCACGGCAACGCTGGCCGCGTCCCGTGCCCGCGCCTCCACATCCGCAGAAACCGGGCAGAGCAGCAGGCCGCTGCGCACCGCCTCGATGGACAACTTTTCGCATATCTCCGGCGGCAGGGCCATGCACACAAGCGGCACATCTCGATTTTCCGCATCCGTCTTTTTATTGCCCTGCACCGTCAAACGCATTTCCTCTCCGTCCCGCTCCATCTCTACTTCGATTCCCGCCGCCTCCGTCTCGAACGACACCAGGCTGTTTTCGGTGGGGCGTATCTCCAGCCACACGCCGCTGACCTGCAACGACAGGGCGGCAACGCCCGTAATGTCGATTGGCTTCGGAAGCGCCGCTTCCGCGCGGGTGCACGCACCCAACGAAATCACCGCTACGGCCATCGCCGCGCACTGCCGCAAAAATCTTCTGTGCATTTTATCCCAACCTTCTTTTGACGCAGTTATATATAAGACGTTTGTATTAAATGGGAGGTTCCATTTCTTTCCAAAAATCAACGTATATCTATTTAAAGGCGCCTCTCTTTAATTTATTTTCCCTGTTTTTAAGAAATTGCAAAAAATCCGTGAACAAATTCTACCATCCGTTCGTCCAATAAACAGACGCTATAAGACAAGCGTCTCTTGGAAACCTGCGCGCGCTGGCAACCTTTCCCAAATCCGCCTATTGATAAAGGAGGGCCGATTATGGCACATGGTACGTTATTCAGAATCGTTTTGGCGTTTTCCCTTGCACTCATCCTGTTGTTTTCCTGCCTGCTCGCGCTGGGAGAGGACGAATTTGCCGAAGGCGCATATCCCTTCCATATTGAGGGCAACGCTGACAGCTTTGGCGTACGGAACAATCGCCTGATGATTCCCGATTGCCTGGTTGTCAATGTGAAATCTATATATACCGCCTGGGAGCCGAACGGCTCTTACAACACACAGTTGGGCATGCAAGACCTCTTTGACGAATTGAAGGCTTGCGAGGTTCTTCCCTATACCATGCCCCGCGATGGAGAGTACGCCAGCTATTACTATGCGGGAATACGCCTGGATCTGGAAAGTACCAACAATCCGGATTCCGTAGCGATTATCAATTTGCGCCCCACAAACTATATTGATGTACCTGCGTTTGATCGGGCCGTGGATATGCGCATTGATCTTTATGAAAACTACACCCCTGAAGACGAGACGCATACGTATCATTCGGTGCGGCTCAAATCCGACACGGGGAATCTATGGGACATGATCGTTTTTCTGTCGTTGGAGAACTATAAACCAACGGATTTGCTGCAAACCTCCGCCATCGAATACCATTCCCTGCAAAACGACCCGTTGGCTTCCGCGTGTCCCAGCCCAAACCCGCCTACGCTGCGAAATGAAAATCACATCCGCAAAATCGTGCAGGTGCTTCTTGACGCTGAAGAAATGCCGCATCTGATGGCAGCAACAGATTTGCTGCATTTGCGGTTTGTGTCAAGCGACGGAAAAGCATACAACGTATATTTGCAGGAGGTCAGCGAATGGAGCCAGGGACGCTCGGAACCGGATACGCTCTATGCACGCATGGGTGGATTCTGCTACAAGGTGGACAAAGATGCAATGTTTGACGCTTTAGAAGATGCAGGCTGTCCAGATCCAATGTTTGATACATGACCTTTAAATGCCTCGATATAGCCTTTGTGCTTGCTGCGAAGTGGCCTTTGTGGATGTAACGAAGACTTCTTTGGGTGAAGAAGAGGGTCAATCCCAAATTCTGTGTAAACTCCAAATGAGGCATGAACAGAGCAGGATCATCCATTGTGCGCGGCAGCGGATTTATCCGACTGCCGCCTTGTGTGCAGTATAACGCCGGCGGAGATGGATGTCAAGGGCGGCGGCAAGGCCGCCGTTCATCGGAGCGCCGCGCACAGCGGCGCGCAGACCCTTGACGTCCGGCTCCGGCGGTGTTATTCGGGCATGCGTCCGGCAAAGTAGATCGACAGCTGCGCGTGGATCACGCTCCA
>DVFZ01000067.1 GCA_018712945.1 Candidatus Pullichristensenella stercorigallinarum
TTAATAATACAGAAACAAAACGCCAATATACCGCAAACGATTTGCCGGTATACTGAATGCAGCTTTGGAAGGGAGGTGCGTCGGTGCGAAAGCCGTCCGTTTCGCAAATCATCCAGACCACACGGGATATCGCCGCCTCCTTTGAAATGCAGTTCGGCCCCAGGCGCGCCCGCTCGCTGCAGGTGGCGGGCGCTTCCTGCATCGTCAGCGCCGGGGCGGGCATGGGCAAGCTGGCGATGGGGCTGATTTCCCTGTCGCTGTTTACTTGCGTGAGCGCGTTTTACAGCTTCGCCATGGTCGTGGCCAAGGTGGTGGCGCTCTCCGCGCTGGTGCGGGAGACGGGGCGGGAGGAACAAACCCGCTACTGCAAGCTGGCCGGGCGGCTGCTGGTCGCCGCCAGCGCGCTGTACATGCTGTATTCCGCGCGGCTGTTCTGGCGCCCCGTTGAGCGCGGCTTCCACCTTTACATCGCCATCGGCATCGCGGCGTTCACGTTTTTTGAACTGGCGCTGAACATCCGCGGCGTGCTGGTGGAGCGCCGCAACCGCGCGCCGCTGTTTTACACGCTCAAGACCATCAACCTGGCCTCCGCCTGCATCAATCTCGTGCTCACCCAGCGGGCGCTGCTGGCGCTGGAGGCGGAAGAAAACTACGTGGTCGTGCACACGCACGCGAATATACTGATTGGCCTTTTGATGGGCGGCTGCGCGCTGCTGCTGGGCGTAAGGCTGATTCTGCGCATGAAGCGCATGGCGTGCGGCAGGGATTACGGGGATACAAACCGGCGGCTGCGCCGTCTGGCCCGGCGTGCCGGGGTGGAAATGCGCTGGAAGCCGGCCTGCCTGCATGACGGCGGTGAAATGCCGCGCCTGGGCGTGTATCTGCCCGAGGACGCGCGCCCGGACGACGTCGCCTGTCTGCGCGCGCTGGCAAGGGATATGCTGCGTGTGGAACTGTGCCCGTTCGCGGGCGCGCCTTTGAAGGAGGAAAGAGCATGATTCATATTTTGGTTGTAGACGACGATCCCGAATTGAACCGGGCGGTATGCACCTACCTGAACGATTCCGGCTTTACCGCCAAGGGTTGCCTGGGGGCGAACGACGCCTATCAGGAGATGTACAACAAGCGCTACGACCTGATTGTTTCCGATATCATGATGCCGGGCATCGACGGCTTTGAATTCGCGCGCACGGTGCGGCGGGTAAACGGGCATATCCCGATCCTGTTCATGTCGGCGCGGGACGATTTGCCCGCCAAGCAAAAGGGCTTCCAGCTGGGTATCGACGACTATATGGTCAAGCCCATCGAGCTGGACGAGCTGCTCATGCGCGTGCGGGCGCTTCTTCGGCGGGCAAACATCGAATCGGCGCACAAGCTCACCATCGGCAACCTGACGCTGGATTCGGACGCCATGTCCGCCGTGGTGGACGGCGCGGAGGTGCCCGTCACCACGCGGGAATTCAATATACTCTTTAAGCTCTTGTCCTACCCGAACAAGACCTTCACCCGCGCCCAGCTCATGGACGAATTCTGGGGCATGGCGAGCGACAGCACCCTGCGGGCGGTGGATGTGTACATCACCAAACTGCGCGACAAGTTTTCCGGCTGCACGGGGTTCAAAATCGCCACCGTGCGCGGGCTGGGCTACAAGGCGGTGCCGCAGCCATGAGGCCGCTGCCCGAGTATTTTGACGGCATCCGTCTGCCGCGCTATGTGTTTTACCTGACGCTGGGCATGCTGATGCTCGTCAGCGGCCTGCATGTGGGGCTGATCACGCTGCTGCACGAGGTTGGCGGCAACGATCTTGTGCTGGTGCATGTGGTGCTGCTCTATTGGGTGGCGGTATCAATCGCCCTGACGCTGTACATCCAGCGACAGATGCGCAAGTTTTACGAGGAACCCATCCGCCGCATCGCCGATGCCGCCGGGCAGGTCGCCCGGGGCGATTTTTCCGTATATCTTCCGCCCGTGCATACGCCCGACCACCTCGACTGCCTCGACGCGCTGACCGAGGACTTCAACCGCATGACCGAAGCGCTCGGCTCCATCGAAACGCTCAAGACCGAGTTTTTCTCCAACGTCTCCCACGAAATCAAAACCCCCATCGCCGTGGTGATGAACACCGCCGAGCTGCTGCGGGGTGAAAACCTCTCCCCCGAGGGGCGGGAGCATGTGGAAACCATCATCCGCGCCTCGAAGCGGCTTTCGACGCTGATTACGGATATCCTCAAGCTCAACAAGCTCGAAAAGCAGACCATTTCCCCGCAGCCGGAGCCCTACGACCTCTGCGCCCAGCTCGCCGAATGCGCGCTGCAATTCGAGGATACGTGGGAGAGAAAGGGCGTCGGGTTCGAGGCCGATCTGGAAGATGCGCGCCAGGTCTGTCTGGACGCGGGGCTGATGGAGCTGGTGTGGACAAACCTGCTCTCCAACGCCTTCAAGTTCACGGATGCGGGCGGCGCGGTGACGCTGACGGAAGCGCTGACGGACGCGGGCGTCGTCGTGCGCGTGGCGGATACGGGCTGCGGCATGGATGAGGAAACCTGCGCGCGCGTGTTTGAAAAGTTCTATCAGGGCGATACCTCCCACGCCACCGAGGGCAACGGCCTGGGGCTGGCGCTGGTCAGGCGCGTGCTGGAGATGATGGACTGCCAAATCGCCGTGGAGAGCGCGCCGGGCAAGGGCACGACCTTTACGGTGACCATTCCGCAAAAATGAAGGTGAGCAAGATGCAACGCATGGAAAAACAACCGTTTGTCTCCTGCGACTACAAGGAGATCGCCGTGGAAAGCGCGCGCCTTTCGCAATACCTGGACGCCTACGCCTGTTTTGGCTGGCAGACAGACCGCGAAATGGGCGACGTGGCCGGGCGCACGCGCCTGTCGCTCAAGCGCGACCGGCACATCCTCAACAAAACCGAGCTGACGCGGCTGGAGCGCCAGTTTGAGGCCTGCATGGATTCGATTCGGGCCTTGCAGGCTTCCATACACAGCCGGGCGACCATGGCTTCGCTGGTGGTGGCGCTGCTGGGCACGGCGTTCATGGCGGGCGCGACCTTTGCGGTCACGGCAGAGCCGCCCATCGTCTGGCTGTGCGTGCTGCTGGCCGTACCCGGCTTCACCGGCTGGGCGGGCGCGTATTTTGTATACAGGCGCGTGTTCAAACTGCGCGCGCAGCGCGTGGAGCCGCTGATTGAGGGCAAGCGCGACGAGATTGAAGAGACGTGCAAAAAGGGCGCGAGGTTGCTGGGCGCATAGCGCCCAGCGCAAAGGCGGTTCCACAGGGGCCGTCTTTTTGGCTCACAATTTGCAAACGCTTTTCAAATGCGACGCAAACAAAAAAAGATACAATACATCGAAAACAACGCACGTGGACGGGCGGGGCCGCTTCCGGCGGGAGGGCGGCGCGTTCCCACAAATGCCTGGCGGCGCAAATGCCGTCGGGGATGCGCGTCCGCCACATGGGAGGCGGGCCCTGCCGGACGGCGCAAGCTGCCGTTCGCGGCGATTCGATATAGATTGGGCTTCGCGGGAAGGAGAAAACGCCCCGCGGGACGCCTCCTGCGAAGCCCAATCCCGCTGCCGCGTTTGACATTGCGTACAGAGTAGACGGCGATTTTTGCGCTGTTTGACCGCTTATAAAGCCCGCATAAACGCGCTGCCGCATGCTTCACGCTCCCGCCTGAAACAGTTCCCTTTTTAGCCATATTTTTGGGTGCTTCACGTGGTATAATTATGTTGGTATAAAGGGTGGAGGCGGATACGCATGGCCTATGTCGAATTTCGAGAGGTCAAAAAACAGTATCGCATGGGCGAGGTTACCATAGACGCCCTGCGCGATGTGAGCTTTGAAATAGAAAAAGGCGAAATCTGTGTCATCGTCGGCGCGTCCGGCGCGGGCAAAACCACGCTGCTCAATATCCTCGGCGGCATGGATACGCTCACCTCGGGCCAGGTATTGCTCGACGGGCAGGATATTTCCAAATACTCTTCCAAAGAATTGACCAGATACCGCCGTTATGATATCGGGTTTGTCTTTCAGTTTTACAACCTGGTGCCAAACCTGACGGCGCTGGAAAATGTGGAACTGGCGGCGCAAATCAGCAAAAAGCCGATTTCGCCGCGGCGCGTGCTCCGGCAGGTGGGCCTGGCGGAGCGCATGAACAACTTCCCCGCGCAATTATCCGGCGGCGAACAGCAGCGCGTAGCCATCGCCCGCGCCCTGGCCAAAAACCCCAAGCTGCTCTTGTGCGACGAGCCCACCGGCGCCTTGGACTACAACACCGGCAAGGCCATCCTGAAGCTTTTGCAGGACACATCGCGCAGTAAGGGCATCACCGTGGTCATTATCACCCACAACCAGGCCATCACCGCCATGGCCGACCGCATTATCGAAATTAAAAACGGCATGGTCGCTTCCATGCGCATCAATGAAAACATCGTGCCGGTCGAGGAGATCGAGTGGTAACATGAAGGCGCTGCGCAAAAGTTCCCTGCGGGAAATCCGCAAAAGCCTGGGCAGATATCTGGCGATTTTGGCGATCGTCGCCCTTGGCGTGGGCTTTTTTTGCGGCCTGCGCGTCTGCCGTGACGCCATGATCGAAACGGGCGACGACTACCTCAACCGCCAGAGCATGTACGACTACCGCCTGATTTCCACCGTTGGCTTCGACGAGAGCGACGCGGCGGCCTTTTCTTCCATCGACGGCGTGCTAGCCGCCGCGGGCGCCGTCAGCCAGGATGCGCTGGTGGAATCGGAAGCGCTGGACCTTTCCGGCGTTTTGATGTTCCATTCGCTCACCGAGGACGTCAACGAAATCAGCCTCACCGCCGGCCGTCTGCCCCGCGCCGCCAATGAAATGGTGGTCGACGCCACGTTTTTCCCTGTGGACAGCATCGGCGCCACCGTGCGCATTGCCGCCACCAACGATGAAGATACGCTGGATATGTTCGCCTATGATGAATACACCATCGTCGGCCTGGGCAACTCCCCAACCTATATGAATTACGAGCGGGGCAGCACCTCTCTGGGCAACGGAACGGTGTTGGCCTTTGCCTACATCCCCTATGAGGGCTTTGATTGCGATTACTATACCGAGATCTACGTGCGCCTGAATACCGAAGGGGAAATCTATTCCGACGAATACCAGAGCGGCGTGGAACAATACGAGGATCAGGTGACCGCCTCCGGCGAGTCGCAGGCGCGCCAGCGCTTTGAAACCCTGATCGGCGACGCCGAATCCGAACTGGACGACGGCGTGGCCGACTATGACGAAGCCTACGCCGAATATCTGGAGCAGCGCGACGAGGCCGAGCGCGAGCTTCTGGCGGCGTGGGATGAAATCGTCGCCGGCAGCGCCCAGATTGCCGCCAACGAGCAGCTGCTTTCCGACAGCGAGCAGGAACTGCGCGATGGCCGCGCCCAGTATAACGACGGCCGCGCCGCGTTGAACGCCTCTGAAAGCCAGCTCGAAAGCGCCGAGGAGGAAACCTATGCCCAGCTCGACCAGACCCAGGCCGAGCTGGAGGCGCAGCTTGCCGCCGTGCAAAGCGGCATGGAGCAGATTGAGCAAAGCGGCGTGCTCGAACAGTACGAGCAGCTCACCGGGGCCCAGACCCAGCTCCAGTCGGGCATCGCGCAGGCGGAGACGGCGCGCGATACCCTCAACAATACCGGCACGCAGCTGCGCGATGGCGTCGCCGCGGCGCAGCAGAGCATTGAAGCGCTCACCAGCCAGAAACAGCAGGCGCTTGCCGCCCTTGAGGAGCAGCGCGCGGCGCTGGAAAGCGAAATCGCCGCGCTGGAGGCGGAACTTGCTACCCTGGCCCCCGGCGACGACGAGCGCATCGCCGAATTAAACGCTCAGCTTGAGACCCTGCGAGCCCAGCTGCAATCGCTGGAAAGCGAACTGACTTCCACCACGGCGGATTACGAAACGCGCGTCTCCGCGGCGCAACAGGCGCGCGACAGCCTGGCCACGCAAACATCCACGGCAGAGACCAACCTTGCCGCCCTGCGCAAGGAGCTTGACGAGGCCCTTTCGCCGCTGAAAAGCGAGCTTTCCCAAGTGGAGAGCGATATTTCCGCCAAACAGAAAGAAATTGCCAGCCTCGATCCGGAAGCGGACGCGGAGCGCATCGCCGCCCTGCAAGGCGAGATCAGCGCCCTGCAAGGCCGCCAAGGCGAGCTGCAGGGACAGATATCCACCATTCAAAACAATTACAGTGGCAGCATTGCCGCCGCCGAGCAGGAATACGAAAGCCTCTCCGCCCAGCTTTCCCAGGCGGAGACGGATTTGTCCACTCTCACCCAGGAACGCGATAATGCCATCAATAGCATAAACGGCCAGATTTCCACCGCGAACAGCCAGATTGCCGCTGCCGAGGAAGAACTTGCCACGCTCACACCCTCGCCGGATGCGGACCGCCGCGCCGAAATCCTGGCCGCGCTTGCTGAAAAGCGCCCGGCGCTGGAAGCCGTAAAGGGGCAAATTTCCTCCACGACGGCGGATTACGACGGCAAAATTTCCGCGGCGCAGGCGCAGAAGGAAACGCTGGAAAGCCAGCTTGCCCAATATGAAGCCACTTATGAAGAAAACCTGAGCCAGATCGAGGCCCAGTTAAGTTCCCTGCAGGCCCAGCTTTCCCAGGTGCAGGACGGCCTTGCCGCCATTGAGGAAGGCGGCTATATCGAAAGCTACCGGCAAATGCAGGCGGCGCTGCCGCAGCTTCAGGACGGGCTTGCCCAGGTGGAGGCGGGCCGCGCCCAGGCCGACAGCGAGTTCGCCGCCGCCCGCGAACAGATCAGCAGCGGCCGCGCCGTGCTGCGCGATTCCCTTTCGCAGATTGAAGACGGCGAGCGCGAACTGGAAGATGGCCGCACCGAACTGGAGGACGCCAAGGCCAAGCTGGAAGACGGCATTCCCGAATACGAAGATGGCCGCGTCCAGGCCGACCGCGAGTTTGCCCAGGCTGAGCGCGAACTTGCCGACGCCCGCGGCGAGATCGCCGACGCGCGCGAAAAGATTTCCGAAATTGAAGAACCGGACGTGTACGTGCTCGACCGTTCGGCCAATATCGGCTATGCCTGCTTTGAGAGCGATTCGCAAATCGTGGAGAGCATCTCCACGGTGTTCCCGCTGTTCTTCTTCATGGTGGCGGCGCTGGTGTGCATGACCACCATGACCCGCATGGTGGATGAGCAGCGCACGCAAATCGGCGTGCTCAAGGCCATGGGCTATACGCCGGGCGCGATCATGGGCAAGTTTGTGTTCTATTCCGGCAGCGCCGCCACCATCGGCAGCATCATCGGCTTCTTCTTTGGCTCTACGGTTTTCCCCAAGGTCATCTGGATGGCGTACAGCCTGATGTACGGCTTTGCTGAGATAGAGCTTGTATTTGATTGGGGCATGGGCGCGCTGGCGCTGGGCGCGGCGCTTTTGTGCTCAGTGGGCGCCACCTGGTTCTCCGTGCGCCGCGAACTGAACGTGACCCCGGCGGAGCTTCTGCGCCCCGCCGCGCCCAAGGCTGGCAAGCGCATATTGCTGGAGCGCATCGGCCCGCTGTGGCGGCGGCTGTCGTTTATGAAAAAGCTCACCATGCGCAATATCTTCCGCTATAAAAAGCGCCTGGTGATGATGATTATCGGCATCGGCGGCTGCACGGCGCTGTTGGTTACGGGCCTGGGCATCCGCGATTCCATCAGCGATGTGGTCAACTACCAGTTTGACGAAATTACCCTCTACGATATCTCCGTCACCTTCACCGACGCGCAGGATGAAAGCGCGCAGGATGCCTTCGCCGCTGCGGCGGGCGAGGGAACGCAGACGCTCTTTGTCCACGAAAGCAGCGTGGATGCCTCTGCCGGCGACACGACAAAGTCGGTCTACCTGGTCGCCACGTCCGCGGAAAACCTGGATGGATTTATCAATATGCATATGAACGAGGAACCCGTCGCCCTGCCCGGCGAGGGCGAAGCCGTGATCTCGCAGGGGTTGGCCGAATCCCTGGGTGTTGGCGTGGGCGATGCGCTTACCGTGCGCGACAGCGACATGACCCCCGCGCAGCTCACCGTTTCCGGCGTGTACGAAAACTACATCTACAACTATGTCTTTGTGCGCCCGGAGACGATGGAGGCGGAATGGGGCTATACGCCCGAGGTCAAGAGCGCCTATGTGGCCGTGGCTGAGGGCGACGACGCGCGCGCGGTGGCGGCGGAGCTTTCCTCCCTGGAGGGTGTGGGCAATGTGTCGGCCAATATTGATATGCGCGACCGCGTCAACAGCATGATGGAAAGCCTGGATTATATCGTCATGCTGGTCGTGTTCTCGGCGGGCGCGCTGGCCTTCATCGTGCTTTACAACCTCACCAACATTAACATTACCGAGCGCACGCGCGAAATCGCCACGGTCAAGGTGTTGGGCTTCTTCCCGCGCGAGACGTCTTCCTACGTGTTCTCGGAAAACTTCCTGCTCTGCTTCATCAGCGCCCTGGCGGGGCTGCCGCTGGGCAAGGGCCTGCACGCCTTCGTCATGTCGCAAATCAAAATCGACATGATCCGCTTTGACGTGCGCGTGTCGCTTCTGAGCTATGGATTGGCCGTGGCGCTGACGTTCGTCTTTGCCATACTGGTCAACTTCGCCCTGCGCTTCAAGCTGGAAAAGATCAACATGGCTGAATCGCTGAAAACGGTGGAGTAGTCATTTCCCCCTTGACAGGCCGCGGAACATCCGCTACAATAAAACCAGAGGCAAAAACAGCATAGCATTCGTACGATGGTTCCGGGAGAGACTGCGCCGCCGTTGAGCGGCCAGCGCCGAAGGGGAATGCGCAAACAACTCTCAGGCAAAAGGACCGGAACCGGACGAAACTCTGGAAAGCCGCTCGCGGCACCGAAGAAGCAATCCCCAGGGGCGCTGGCCCGGCGGGAGAATCTTTCAGGTCTGAAACAGAGGCGCGTTGTGTTGACGCGCCTCTTATTATTCTTTTGGAAGGGGGATATGGATGGAACGCAAAACGCCGCTTTACGACCTGCATGTGGAGCTGGGTGGCAAAATCGTGCCCTTCGCGGGCTATCTGCTGCCCGTGCAGTACCCGTCGGGCGTGATTCACGAGCACATGGCCGTGCGCGAGCGCGCCGGGCTTTTCGACGTATCGCACATGGGCGAGGTGCTCTTTGACGGCGAGGGGGCGCTTGCCACGCTCAACCATCTCATGGCCAACGACCTTACCACCATGGTGGATGGCCAGGTGCGCTATTCGCCCATGCTCAACGAACAGGGCGGCATCGTGGACGACCTGGTGGTCTGCCGCATTCATGAACATCGCTATATGGCCGTCGTCAACGCCGCCAACCGCGAAAAGGACGTGCGCTGGATGCGCGACCATCTGCTTGCCGGCACTGTGATGACCGACGTGTCCGACGACTGGGCGCAGCTCGCCCTGCAGGGGCCAAAGTCCAAAGAAATTCTGCTCAAATTCCTGCCCGAAGAGGCGCTGCCGAAAAAGTATTATTATTTCGTGACCGAAGTGGAGGTCGCCGGCGTTCTGTGCGTGCTTTCGCGCACGGGCTATACCGGCGAATGGGGCTACGAGCTCTACTGCCACCCGGACGAGGCTGTAAAGCTGTTCCGCGCTCTGCTGGAGGCCGGGGCGGAGCCGTGCGGCCTGGGCGCGCGCGATACATTGCGCCTGGAGGCCGCCATGCCCCTCTATGGCCATGAGATGACCGACGATATCTCCCCGCTGGAGGCGGGCCTTGCCTGGGCGGTCAAGCCCGAACACGAATTCGTGGGCCGCGAGGCCATGCTTGAGCGCGGCACGCCCCGCACGCGCGTGGGCCTCAAGGTCACCGGCAAGGGCATCGTCCGCGAAGGACAGGACGTTTACATCGGCGCGGACAAAATCGGCGTTACCACCAGTGGCACGCACCTGCCCTATCTGGGCGGCGCCTACGCCATGGCGCTTGTGGACAGCGCGCATGCGCAGGTGGGCACGGCGGTGGAGGCGGATGTGCGCGGACGGCGCGTGGCCGCCGAAATCGTGCCGCTTCCCTTCTATAAACGGGCCAAATAATATTAAGGAGGAAATTTCCATGGCGCATATCCCCGCGGAGCTTCTCTATACCAAATCGCACGAATGGGTGCAGTTTACCGGTGAAAACACCGCCCGCATCGGCATTACCGACTTTGCCCAGAACAACCTGGGAGACATCGTGTTTGTCAACCTGCCCGCCGAGGGCGACGGCGTGACCGCTGGCGAGGCCGCCTGTGACGTGGAATCGGTCAAGGCCGTGGCCGATATCTTAAGCCCTGTCACCGGCACGGTGTCCGCCGCCAACGCCGATTTGGAAAGCGCCCCCGAAAAGCTCAATGAATCCCCCTACGAGGCGTGGATTTTTGAAGTTGAAGACGTCACCGACCGCGAAGAACTGCTGGACGCGGCGGCCTACGAGGCTTTCTGCGCCACCGAGGAGGCATAAGATGGGCGGTTACATCCCCTCTACCCGCGAAGAACGCGCGCAGATGCTTCAGGCCATCGGCCTGGAAACGCCCGCGGAGCTGTTTTCCGCCGTGCCCGAGGCGTTGCGCGTGCAAAAGCTCAACCTGGAGCCGGGGCTTTCGGAGATGGCGCTCTCCCGCCTGATGCGCGGCGTGGCGGCAAAAAACCGCGTCTACCGCTCCATCTTCCGCGGCGCGGGCGCGTACAACCACTACATACCCGCCGTGGTGAGCGCGGTCACCTCCAAGGAGACGTTTGTCACCGCCTATACGCCCTATCAGGCGGAGATGAGCCAGGGCGTGTTGCAGTCCATCTTCGAGTATCAAACCATGATTTGCGAATTGACGGGCATGGACGTATCCAACGCCTCCGTCTACGACGGGGCCACCGCCGCCGCCGAGGCCGTGAACATGCTGGTGGACGCCAAGAGGCGCGTGGCGCTGGTTTCCGAAACCGTGCATCCAATGACGCTGGAAACCATCCGCACCTATGCTTTCGGCGCGGGTGTGGAGGTCAAAACCATTCCCGCCAAAGATGGCCGCACCGACCTTGACGCCCTCGCCGGTATGCTTGACAAGGACGCGGCCTGCGTGCTTGTGCAGTCGCCCAACTACTTCGGCCTCATTGAGGATGCGCAGAAGGCGGCGGAGCTTGCGCACGCCAACCGCATAAAGCTCATCCTCAGCGTCAACCCCATCGCCTGCGCCCTTTACAAGACGCCCGGCGAAGTGGGCGCGGATGTGGCCGTGGGCGAGGGCCAGCCGCTGGGAATGCCGCTGTCCTTCGGCGGCCCCTACCTGGGCTTTATGGCCACTACCAAGGCGCTGATGCGCAAGCTGCCCGGCCGCATCGTCGGCGAAACGACGGACAATCGCGGCGGGCGCGCCTTCGTGCTCACCCTGCAGGCCCGCGAGCAGCACATCCGCCGCGAAAAGGCTTCATCGAATATATGTTCCAATCAGGCGCTGTGCGCCATGACCGCCGCCGTGTACATGGCGGCGATGGGCGAGCGCGGCTTGCGGCAGGCGGCGGAACAATGCCATGCCAAAGCCGCATATCTGCGCGGGGAGCTTACCCAAATCGGCTTCGCGCCCGTGCACGAAGGGCCGTTCTTCCATGAATTTGTCACCGCCTGTCCCGTGGACAAACAGGCGCTTGTGGACGCGCTGGCGGACAAAGGCATCCTCGCCGGGCTGCCGGTGGAGGAAGGCATCCTCTGGTGCGCCACGGAGATGAACGCCAAAGAGGATATCGACGAACTGATTGCGGCCATCGGGGAGGTGCTGACATGAAGCTGCTGTTTGAAAAGAGCGTTCCCGGCCGGGGCATGGACATCCTGCCGCCGCTGGATGTGCCGCCCTGTCCGCTGGAAGAAGGGCTGGGCCGCGAAACGGCGGCGCGCCTGCCGCAGATTGCCGAGGGCGACCTCTGCCGCCACTACCGGGCGCTGGAAAAGCGCGCCCACGGCGTGTGCGACGGCTTTTACCCGCTCGGCTCCTGCACGATGAAGTACAATCCCAAAATCGACGAACAGATGGCGGCGTTGGAGGGCTTTGCCGGCGTGCATCCCCTGCAGGGCGCGGAAAGCGCGCAGGGCTGCCTGGAGGTCTACGCCCGCGCGGAAAGCTGTCTGAAAGAGATCACCGGCATGGACGCGGTGTCCTTCCAGCCCGCCGCCGGTGCGCACGGCGAATTCCTCGGCCTGTTGCTCATCAAGGCATACCATCACGACCGCGGCGACCTTGCGCGCACGAAAATCCTCGTGCCCGACGCCGCCCACGGCACCAACCCGGCCTCGGCGACGATGGCGGGTTTCGAGGTGGTTTCTGTGCCCTCTACGGCCAATGGCCGCGTGGATGTGGAGGCCCTGCGCGCCCTCGCCGGTGCGGACACGGCGGGTCTGATGCTCACCAACCCCAACACGCTGGGCATCTTCGATGAAAACATCCTCGAGATCACGCAGATTGTCCACGAAGCGGGCGGCCTGTGCTACTATGACGGCGCGAACCTCAACGCCGTGATGGGCGTGGCCCGTCCCGGCGATATGGGCTTCGACGTGGTGCACCTCAATTTGCACAAGACCTTCGCCACGCCCCACGGCGGCGGCGGCCCCGGCAGCGGCGCGGTGGGCGTAAAGGCGCTTTTGCGCGATTTCCTGCCCGACGGCCAGGTGGCGGGGAAAATGGGTTCCTACCGCTTCGAGCGCCCCGCGAAGTCCGTGGGCCGCGTCAAGGAATTTTACGGCAATTTCGGCGTGGTGGTCAAGGCGCTGTGCTATATGCTGTCCCTGGGCGCGGAGGGCATTCCCGAAGCCGCCGCGGGCGCGGTGCTCAACGCCAACTACCTGATGCGCGCCCTGGAGAAAGGCGGTTACGAAACCGCCGTGCCTGGGCTGTGTATGCACGAATTCGTGCTGACGCTGGAAAAGCTCAAGCACGAAACCGGCGTGAGCGCGCTGGACGTGGCCAAGGCGATGATCGACCGCGGCATCCATCCGCCGACGATGTATTTCCCGCTCATCGTTCACGAAGCGCTGATGCTCGAACCCACGGAAACCGAATCGCGCGAAACGCTGAATGAATGCGCCGAAGCGATGGTGGAAATCCTCAAGGCGGCGTATGCAGCCCCCGAAAGCCTGCACGCCTGCCCCGTCACCACGCCCATCGGCCGTCCGGACGAAGTGGCGGCAGCGCGCAACCCCGTGCTCAAATACGGGTTCTGATCTTTCCGCTGGCGCGGCAAATATCCTCGCGCCAGATGGGAAACCGCCTGATGCTTTCAGGAACAACTGCTGCGGCGCAGCTGAAAGCAAACGCATTTGGAATACAGCTTGTAAGGCTTTTCCGCCAAAACAAGCGGCCGCCCCGCGCCAGATGGCGTGTGGCGGCCGCTTTTCATCCCGCGTTCGCCCGCAAGTTCGCCGCCGCATGCAGGCGATTGGAGCGATGAAACACCGCGTTGCCCACCGGCGCGCTGCGCGGCGGCCTTCCTTTTAAGCCTCCGCGCGTAAAGACCCGGCCCGGCCGGTGTTTCCAACAGCCAGGAAAGCGCGGCACGTAGGGCGAACAACAAAAGAAACAGTGATAGAGCCTCAGGGCGCAGCCCGTAAACCAGCCGGACAGCCCTGTTTTTTTCGCGTCTCGTTGCCGCGGTTGACATGCCATGTTTGCATCTCTCCCGAAAAAACACGCCGCCCGCACGGACGGCGCAGCAACCCGCGTTCCAGGTGGAAAAACGGGCTTTTATGCGTATTGATTTACCCCAGCGCCGCCAGCGCTTCGTCCAGAAACGCGCCGCAGTCCTGCAATACGCCGTAGTCGGCATGCTCGAAGATGGGGGCGTCGGGGTCGGTGTTGACGGCGGCCAATACATCGGCGTTTACGCCCGCCAGATGCTGAATCGCCCCGGACACGCCCAGGGCCAGATACAGCTTCGGGGCCACGGCCTTGCCCGTCTGCCCCACCTGCCGCGCGTAGGGGAGGACGCCCGCGTCCACCATGGGCCGCGTCGCTGCCAGCGTGCCGCCGAGCTTTTCGGCCAGCTTTTGAGCGCGGGCAATGTTCTCCGCCCCGCCGATGCCCTGGCCTACGCACACCAGCACGTCGTAATCGGCGAGGTTCACGCCGTCCTCGCCCGCCCGGCGGCCCAGCAGCACGACCGGAGAAGCCTGCGAAACCGGGGCTTCGCGCGCCACGCGCACGGGGCGGCTTGCGTCCGCCGCCGGCAGGGGGAACACCTTGGGGCGCACCGTGGCCATCTGCGGCCGCGCCTCCGGGCAAAGGATGGTGGCAAACAGGTTGCCGCCGAAGGCCGGGCGCGTCTGCTCGAGCAGGCCCGTTTCGGGGTTAATTTCCAGCTGCGTGCAGTCGGCGGTGAGGCCGGTTTGCAGCCGCGCGGCGATGCGCGGGGCCAGGCTGCGGCCAAACATCGTGCCGCCCAGGAGCAGTACGGAAGGTTTGTACTTTTCCACCAACGCGCAGATTTCCTGCGCATAGCGCATTTCCTCCGGCTCGTTGAGCGCTTCGTCTTCCACCAACAGGACTTCGTCCGCGCCGCGCGCGCACATTTCCGCCGCGGGGCGGTTTGTCCCCAGGGTTACGGCGGTCACAGAAAGCCCCGCGCCGCGCGCCAGCCGCGCCGCCTCTCCCAGCAATTCATAGCTCACGCCGCGCACGCCCTCCGGGGCGTTTTCGCAGAATACCCAAATGCCGTTTCGCATGTTCATTTCCTTTCCGCGCCCTGTATGGCGTCCATCAGCGCCGCGAAGCCGTCCACCATGCGGCAGCCCGCCCTTTTCGCGGGCCGGGCGGTACGCACCACCCGCGTGCGGGAACCGCGCTGGCCGGTTTCCTCCGGCAGCGCGCCCACATCCGGCGCGTCCCACACCGTCACTTCCGCCGCCTGTCCGCGCAGCACGCCCATCACCGAGGGCAGGCGCGGCACGTTGATTTCCTTGACCACGGTCAAAAGCGCCGGCAGCGGCAACTGTTCGCGGCGATAGCCGTCGTCGGTCATGCGCGTGAGGGTGACGCGCCCGCCGTCGATGGCCTCGATTTCGGAAACGTCCGCCGCGTGGGGCACGCCGAGCATTTCCGCCAGCATCGGCCCCACCTGCGCGGTATCGCCGTCGGTGGCCATGCGCCCGCAGAGCACCAGGTCCGCCCCGCCCGCCTTGCCGATGGCCTTGGCCAGCGCCCGCGCCGTGGCCAGCGTGTCCGCCCCGGCAAAGGCGCGCCCAGACAGCAGGATGGCCCGGTCCGCGCCTACGGCCAGCGCCCGGCGCAGCGTTTCCTGGGCCGAGGGCACGCCCATGCTCAGCACCGTGATTTCCCCGCCCAGGCGCTCCTTCAGGCGCACGGCCTCCTCCAGGGCATAGGCGTCGAAGGGGTTGAGAATGGAGGGAACGCCCTCGCGGATGACCGTGCCGGTCACCGGGTCGAGCCGCTGCTCGTTCGCGGCGGGCACCTGTTTTACGCATACGGTGATTTTCATGCTTCCACCTCCGTGAGCACGTTGCCCGGGCCAAGTATGTTTTCCGGGTCGAGCTGTCGCTTGAGCGCCCAGAGCGCGCGCATCTTCTCCTCGCCGTACATAATCAGCGCCAGCTTGCGCTTGATCTTGCCCGCGCCGTGTTCGGCGGTGATGGTGCCGCCCAGATCGCGCACGTCCCGCGCCCATTTTTCAAACAGGGCGTGGCCGCGCCGGTATTCGTCCAGGTTGCGGGCCAGTATGTTCGGGTGTACGTGGTTTTCACCGATGTGGCCGAAAATCAGGCAGGGCAGACCGCTTTTTTCCAGATCGCGCTTGTAGAGATGGAACAGTTCGTCAAAGTGGGCGTCGTCCACGGCCATGTCCGTGGAAAGGATGGTGATCTCCGGCTCGTTTTTCTTATTTTTTTCTACGTGGATGTCGATGGTTTCCGGCACGGAATGGCGGAACAGCAACAGCTTTTCCAGCTCCAGTTCGTCGCGCGCCACCCAGGTGTTGTCCGGATCGCCGCCGCTCTGGGAAATGACGGGCGCGAGCCTTTCCAGCACCGGGCACAGGCCGTTTTCGTCGTCCAGGTTGAATTCCACATACACCGCGCAGCAGTAGTTTTCCGGCAGCGGCTGCAACTGGCGGAAGGCAGGCGTTTCCGCCTTTTGCGCCTCCACCAGATCCAGCGCCCGCTTGTCAAAAAACTCAATGGAGGCGGGCTTGGGCCTGAACTTTTTCATGGCGTAGACATAGGCAAGCGCGCATTCGTCGTCCGGGAAAAAGGCCGTCACCCCGCACAAAAGCGCCGGAGAGGGCAGAAGAATCAGCTCTAGCTCGCTGATGACGCCCAGCGTGCCCTGGCTGCCCATGAACAAATCGACCAGGTCCATGTCCGCGCGCAAAAGATAGCCCGCGTCCTTGATGTCCGGGGTGTCGAAATCGGGAAGCCGCCCGCGCAGGAAGGTGCCGTCTGTGCAGGGCAGGGCAAAGTCGCGCCCCTGCGCCCGTTCGCGCCCGCGCTCCAGCGCCGTTACCCGTCCGTCCGCGAGCACTGCGCGCAGGGCGTTTACATGCTTGCGCGTGCAGCCGTAGAGGAACGAGCGCGCCCCGCAGGCATTGCAACTGGCCATGCCGCCGATGCTGGCGGTGGGTTCGGTGGGGTCGGGCGAGAAAAACAGCGCCCCGGCGCGCACGTCCTTCAATGTCTCCAGCGATTCCGCGTCCCAGCTGGATATGTCGAAGCTCTTGTCCCGAAGCGCCTTGCGCACTGTGGTCAGCGCCACGCCGGGCTGTACGCGCAGAAGAAAGCGCCCCTGCGCGTCGCGGCGGATGCCGAGGATGCGGTTCATGCGCGAAAGGTTCAGAATCATGCCGCCCTGCGGGCTTGCGCCCCCGGCCAGCCCCGTGCGCGATCCCTGCGCGGTGAGGGGCACGCCGTTGTCGTGCGCGAAGCGCACGGCCTCGACCAGCTCCGCCTCGTTGCGGGGGAAAGCGATATAATCCGCGCGCCCCATGGTGCGCGATTCGTCAAAGAGATAGTTTTTGTATGCGTCCGTGTACGCCTGAACGATTGACATGTGCGCCTCCAGAACCTATAATTAAAGTATTATACGCCAGTCTGTCAAAAGAGGTTGGCAGGACCACCTGTAAAATCGGCCCCGGCGACATGTGCGGCGGGGCCGGGGATATTTTTGCGCAGGCAAGTTTTATTTGCCGGAGAAAAAATATCTACCTTGCAATTTTTGCTTGTGTCGCGCAGCGGCGCGAGCAAAAATTGGTAGGGGTGGCCGCGGTGGGGGAGATATTCCCCCGTCCGCCTATTATACATGCCGCGGGAGGGAATTGCAATGACCGCAAACAATCTGCAAAGCCGCTACGACGCCTTTCGCGCCCGGGGCCTGCGCCTGGACATGTCGCGCGGCAAGCCCGAGCCGCGCCAGCTCGATTTGTCTCTGCCCATGCTGCGCATGACCGACGCGGGCTTTATCTGCGAGGACGGCATGGACGCGCGCAACTACGGCGACCCCACCGGCATCCCCGAGGCCAAGCGCCTGTTCGGGGCGTTGCTGGGCATGCCGGAAAATCAGGTGATTGTGGGCGGCAATTCCAGCGTCAACCTCATCTACGACGCGCTCACGCGCGCCATCCTCCACGGCCCGCTGCCGGGCGATACGCCGTGGAAGGCCGTGCCACGGCTCAAATTCATTTGCCCCGTGCCGGGCTACGACTGGCACTTTCACATGCTGGCCATGCTGGGCGTGGAGTGCGTCCCCGTGCCTCTGGTGGAGGGCGGGCCGGACATGGACGCGGTGGAAGCATTGGCGCGTGACCCGGCTGTGAAGGGCATGATTTGCGTGCCCATGTACGGCAACCCCAGCGGCGATACCTTCAGCGACGAAACCGTGCGCCGCCTGGCCCGCATGGAAACCGCCGCGCCGGATTTCCGCATCTTCTGGGACAACGCCTACTGCGTCCACCACCTGTACCCAGACCGCCGCGACCATTTGCTCAACATATACGATGCCTGCCGCGAGGCCGGCACGGAGGACAGGCCGCTTCTGTTTACCTCCACTTCGAAGATTACCTTCGCCGGCGGCGGCGTCAGCGCCATGGCCGCCAGCCCCCGCAACATCGAGCGGCAGGCGGCGCTGATGCTCTACCAGATGGTCTGCTACGACAAGGTCAACCAGCTCCGCCACGCCCGCTTTTTGCCGGACCTGGCGGCGGTGGAGCGCCACATGGCCCGCCATGCGGAAATTTTGCGCCCCAAGTTTGAACTGGTGCTGGACGTGCTGGAGCGCGAGTTGACGGGTTACGGGAGCTGGTCAAAGCCCCTGGGCGGTTATTTCATTTGCTACCGCGCCCCCAAAGGTTGCGCCCGGCGCATTGTGGAGCTGTGCGCGCAGGCAGGCGTGACGCTCACCCCGGCGGGCGCGCCCTTCCCCGGTGGCAACGACCCCGAGGACAGCGTCATCCGCATCGCGCCCACCTATCCGCCGCTTGAGGAATTGGCTATGGTAATGGAGCTTTTCCCCGTGGCGGTCAAGCTGGCGGCGGGAATGTAGGCGAGCAGATGGGAGAGTATTTTCCCCGCCGGGTGCCGTGTCTCAAACTTTCAATTTGAGCCGTGGCAGTTTCGCCTTTGGCGAAACCGCAGAATCCTGTGGAGTCTGCGCCTTTGGCCACCCTCTCCAATTTTTGTTCGCGCCGCTGCGCAAACACAAGCAAAAACTGTGAGGCGCTTTTGACAATTTGAAAAATCATCAAAAGCGGCCGGCTTGAAACTCCAACGGGTTTCAGCCTTTCGCCGGAAATGATTTTACGGGCGGTTTTGCCAACCTTTTCTGACAGACTGCGGCGGGAGGCAAACGATCCTCCCGCCGCTCCTTTTATGCCGCTCAGCCGTTGGAATAGCGCTCCAGGAACTGGCGCGTGCGCTCCTCGCGCGGGTTGCCAATCACTTCTTCGGCCTTGCCATATTCCACAATCACGCCGCCGTCCATAAACAGCACGTTGTCGGCCACCTGACGGGCAAACTGCATTTCGTGGGTGACGATGACCATGGTCGTATCGCGGTCGGCGAGGCCGCGGATAACGTTCAATACCTCGCCGGTCAATTCCGGGTCGAGCGCCGAAGTTGGCTCGTCAAAGCAGAGAATATCAGGCTCCAACATCAACGCCCGGGCGATGGCCACGCGCTGCTGTTGGCCGCCGGAAAGCTGATGCGGGTAGTTGTCCGCCTTGGCCGCCAGGCCGACGCTGCTCAACACGGCGCGGCCCTTTTCGCGAATTTCGTCGAGAATGCGCTTTTTGTTGGCCTTATAGTCGCTCCGCTCCTTGGCGAGCAGTTCTGCCGCCAGCATCACGTTTCCCAGCGCCGTATACTGTGGGAACAGGTTGAACGACTGAAACACCAGCCCGAAGTGGAGCTGATTGGCGCGTGCCTGCGCGCCTTTGGCACGCGGGGCGGCGGCGTCAAAAACAGTATTGCCGCTTACGCGGATGGTGCCCGTATCCGGCGTTTCCAGCCCGTTCAGGCAACGCAGAAGCGTGGTCTTGCCGCTGCCGGACGAGCCGATGATGGCCAGCGATTCGCCCTTTTCCAGCGAAAAACTGATATCGCGGATGACCTCCAGATCGCCAAAGTGCTTGGAAAGCCCGGTTACTTCAAGAATCGCCATTGCCCTGTCTCCTATGCCTTAAAGTAGTCCATTTTGCGCTCGATGCGCCCCAGCGCCAGCGTCACCAGCCCGTTGAACAGCAGGAAGAATGCCGCGGTGGTGAACAACGGCCACAGAAGGCCCTGCCGGGTGTAGTTGTCGGCCACGAAAAGGATTTCCGTCACGCTGATGATGCGGGAAAGCGAGGTATCCTTCACCAGCGTAATTACTTCGTTGCCCACCGAGGGCGTGACGCGCTTGATGACCTGCAAAAGCACCACTTTGAAAAACACCTGCGGCTTGGTCATGCCCAACACTTGTCCAGCCTCATATTGGCCCTTGGGGATGGAGTCGATGCCGCCGCGGAAGATCTCCGAAAAATAGGCGGCGTAGTTGATGATGAATGTAACCAACGTGGCCGTCAGGCGCGAACGGATGGGCGTCATTCCCATCAGGCCCGGCCCGTAGAATACGAAAATGAGCTGCAACATCAACGGGGTGCCGCGAATGATCCACACAAACCCGCGCGTGAGCAGGCGGATGGGGCAGAACTTGCGCCCGAACACGCGGAAGCCCAGCCGCGAACGGGAGCCGAACATGATAATCAGGCCCAACGGCAGCGAACCGATCAGCGTGACGGCGAAGATTTGCAGGTTCAGCAAAAAGCCGTCCAGCAGTTTGCCGAGCACCACGTCAATGGAGGACATACGCTTTCTCTCCTTTGTCGGGGATCAGGGCCGCCGGCGCTCACCGGCGGCCCGAGGATGCGATGGGGGAAGGATTAGTCCTGAATCAGCGCGTCGGTGAGGCCGTACTTCTCGGCCAGCTCCGCCACCGTGCCGTCTTCCTTCAGTTTGGCGATGGATTCATTGACCATGGCGGTGAAATCGCTGCCCTTGCGGAAGGCGATGCCGTAGAACTGGTCGCCGAAGTTGTTGTCCATGTTGACCACCAGGTCGGCATAGTCGCTGTCCGGGCGCACCATGCCCAGGGCGCACACGCTGTCCACCAGGGCGATATCCGCCGTGCCGGACTTGACCTCCAGCAGCGCGTTGGCCATGGAGCCGACCGGGATGTAGGTGCAGTCCGCAAAGTATTCCTGCGCGGAGACGACCACGGTTTCATCGTCCTCAATGGTGCCCTGCAGCTTGCCCTCGCCGGTGGAACCCTGCTCGGCCACGACCGTGTAGCCGCTCACGTCGGCCATGATTTCCTCCTCGCGGCTGGCCTGCATGACCATCGCCTGCGTGTTGAGCAGGTAGGGGTCGCTGATGGACATGTTCTCCTCGCGCTCGGGGGTGATGCACATGCCGTTCCAGATGCAGTCGATGCTCTTGGAATTCAACTCAATTTCCTTGGCGTCCCAGCTGATAACGATGAAGTTCGGCTCGATGCCCAGGTCTGCGCACACGGCCTTGGCAAACTCGGTGTCAAAGCCGACCAGGTCGCCGGTTTCGGGGTCTTCGTAGTTGATGGGAGCAAACAGCGTGATGCCGATATTCAACGTGCCCTTGCCGAGAATGTATTCGGCGTCGCTTTCTTCCTCCGCGAAGGCGAAGGACGCCGTCGCCAGAACCATCACAACCGCCAGCAGCATGCAGAGAATCTTCTTCATTGTTGAAACGCTCCTTTATTCGAATTGGGAACCCTTCCCTTGTGTTTGCGTCAGCGCTTTAGCGTGCTAACGTGGTATGGTGGTATCTTAGCACAATGCATCCCAAAATGCAATAGTTTGGAAGTAAGGATTTTGTTAATTTGAAAAATGCGCAAGACCGGGCCATGGGGATGAACGATGCAAAAACGCCCACGGCGGGAAAAGCGCCGTGGGCAGAGGTTTATACAGCGGTTTGAAGGGGTTTTCCATGCAAGTGGCCGTGTGAAAGGAAGCATTTCCGTATCGGGCCAACCGGGCGCGCAGTTCGGGCGCGTCAGCGGCGATCCCCGCCAAAGGCAATATCGTTGCGGGCGTCGAACAGTTTGTCGATAAATAAACGGTCATACTCGCTGAGCGTATAGCGGCGCGGATAGATGAGCACATCGCGGTAGCGGCGATTGGCAGAGCATTTTTTCTGGATAAGGTTCCACGGCTCGAGGATGCGGCGCGGCTCCGGCGAAGTCCACATATAGGTGGTGGGGATGCGGCTGAGAATCTCGAACTGGTCGGCGCGCTCATAGATGAGAATGCGGCGGTTTTCACAGTCGCCGGGGCGGTGGGCCGTGCGCGGCAGGGAGGACAGGTGCGGCACGGTCTTGTCGCCATGGGTCAGTTCAATATAGTCTTCGAGCAAAGCGGGGTCGAGCGGCTCCATATTGGCCAGCGGGTGCGCTCTGGAAAGCAACACTGCGTAATCATATTCCCAAACCAGCTCAAAGTTCAGCTCCTTTTCGTCCAGGTAATCGAGGAAATGCGCCTCGTGTTGGACGCGGTAGCGGATAATGCCCAGCCGGAAGCGGCCGGAGAGCACATTGTTGATCGTCTGCACGGAATTGGTTTCCTTGACGCTCAGGCGCATGTCCATCTGTGGGTCAAGCGCCTCAATAAAGCGCGCAACGCCGTCGGAAATGTAGCTGCCGCGCGGCATGGACAGGCTCAGGCGCTGCACATTGCCGGGCTGGTCGTCGCGCAGGGCTTCCATTTGCTCCACCTGCAAAAGCACGCCGCGGGCCAGCTTGAGGAATTCCTCGCCGCGCCGGGTGGGCACGACGCCGCGCGACGTGCGCTCAAACACCGCAAAGCCCAGGTTTTCTTCCAATTCGCGGATGGCCTTGCTGAGGTTTGGCTGCGCCATATAGAGATTTTCCGCCGCCTGCGAGATCGAGCCGGTGCGCTCCACTTCAATGGCGTACTTAAACTGGATGATATTCATGGAAGTCCTCCATTCCGCTTTCTATTATACCGCGCCGGGGCCAGGGGGTCAACAAAAATCGGACGGGGCGGCGCCTGGCCGCTCCCGTCCTGAAGCGAGTCTGTATAAGTCGAATTGGCAGGAGTTTGCGCCGGCAGGGCGGCGTTGCGTCAGCCAGTGGCAATGCGGTCAGGCGCGAAAGGCCATAAATGCTGCCGGTGAGCGTCCGTACGGGGAAGCTCTTGGGCGCTACTCCTGGACGATCACGGTGGTACCCACCGGGCAGTTATCATAAATCCACTTGGCGTTGCTCACCGTCAGACGCACGCAACCATGCGATTCAGCGCGGCCCAAGCTCCGCGTCGAGCCGCCGGAGTTTTCGTTGGGCCGGCTGTATGTAACCGAGTGGAACAGTATGCCACCCTGTATACGCCAAGCGTACTGGGCGTAGCAGTTGAAGTCCTTAAAGTAATACCAGCGGCCGCCCGCGGGACCCGAACCCTGGAAGGTACCTAGAGGCGTCGGCGTTTTTGGCGCGCCTACGCAACATGTAAACGTGTCTATGCGTTCGCCGTAGCTTTCGCCCGTCCAACGGTACACGTAGACGCGGCGGTCGGAAATATCCACCACCAATTTGTAGGGGAATACGTATTCCTCGCCCTCAAGGGCGTTGGCGCTGAACAGGAGCGTTTGCGTCGATTCGTCGGCCACGCCGGTCTGGTCAAGGCCGTTTTTACGCTGGAAGTACTTCAGGGAGTTTTCGGTCAGGTCGCCGAAGGTACCGTCCACGCTGTAAAGGTAATTGAGCTGATGCAAACGCCGCTGTACGCGCTCAACCTCGCGGCCCGTATCGCCGTTACGCACGGTTTCACGGTAGACGGTGAAGTTGTCCTCCTTCAGGTATTCCAGCATGCTGTCGGTGATTTCGCCATCCGGCGCGTAGGGCGTCGGCGCGGGCGTGGGGCTGGCGGTGGGCTCCAGCGTGGCGTCAATTACGCGCGGGTCCTCGCCGGGGGTGGGGGTTGCGGTCGGCGCGAGGGTGGGGGCGATGGTCGGCTCCGGCGTGGGCGTGGGGTTGGCTTCCAGATAGGCCTGATAGTCCTCATACTGGTAAGTCTTGAACTCCTGGACGGCGTCCTCAGTGTCATCGCCGTACTTGCCGTCCACAGTGCCCTCCAGGAAGCCCCACTCGGACAGCCGCTGCTGGGCCAGCTCTATATCGCTGCCCTGCGCGCCGTTGGCACGGGGGGACGGGGTGGGCGTGGGCTTGATGGTCAGCTCCGTGCCGCCGCCCAGCAAAAGCTCGCGCGTGGCGGGATCGGCCACGCCGGTGGCCTCCAGGCCGTGCATCTGCTGGAACTCGAGAATGGCGGTTTCCGTAGCGGGGCCAAGAATGCCGTCGGCCACGCCGCTTAAGTAAGCAAGTTCAATCAGCTTGGTCTGTATGCTGAAGATCAGGTTCGATTCGGAAAAGAGCAATTCGCGTGTCTCGGGGTCGGCCACGCCGGTGGCCTCCAACCCGTACATCTGCTGGAAGGTGGCGATCGCCGTTTCGGTCGCCTCGCCAAGCACGCCGTCAGGCGTGCCGCTGCTCAGCCCCACGGCAATCAGCCTTTCCTGAATTTCGGCCACGCCGGTCTGCGCTGTGGAAAGCGCGGCAAGCGTTTCCGCGTCGGCCACGCCGGTTTCCGCCAGGCCGTACATTTGCTGGAAGAGGAGCACGGCCGTCTCCGTCGCGTCGCCAAAGTGTCCGTCGGCGTTGCCGGTGAGCAGCCCCAGGGAAATTAAAGCCGACTGCAGGTCGGCAACGTCGCTTTCGCCGTCGCCATCCTCCATGCCATTGTAAAGGGAACCTGCGGAAATCTCCGCCGTGGGTTCGGCGCTCTGGGTTTCCTCAGCAACGGCATAGCTTGCCAATAGGCAGAGGATCAGAGCAAAACAGAGAAATCTGCGAAGCAAATGTCACACCCCTTATGCACTGTTATACATTCCCATTATAGCGAAATATTGTCGCACTTTTAAGCCTTGCAGGTAAATATAAAATTAAATATGTATGCGGGGGAGAGGCTCCCCCGTCCGCCCCGTCAGTAGACCGTCACCGTGGTGCCGGCCGGGCAGTTGTTGTAGATCCACTTGGCGTCCTCTACAGAGAGGCGCACGCAACCATGCGAGGCGCGGCGGCCAAGGTTGTTGACCGAGCTTTGCCGCAGCGTGGAGGTGTCCTTTTCGGAATAGAGCACCGAATGGAACAGGTACGGCCCGTTGATGCGGTAGGCGTACTGCGCCCAACAGTCGAACTTCGTGAAGTAGTACCAGCGCCCGCAGGGGCCGCCCGCCGTAAAGGTGCCCAGCGGCGTGGGGTCAGAGGTGGTGCCGGTAGAGCACTTCATGGTGCGTACCAGCTGCGAATAGCTGCCGTTGACCCACTTGTAGGCGTACACGCGCTGGTCGTCCACGGAAATCTTCAGCAGGTACATGCACTTGGGCCGGTCGGACTTGACCGCGTCCTTGCTGAACAGCACCCGCTGCGTTTCCTCGTCGGCCACGCCGGTCTGCTCGAGCTTGTTGCGCTTCTGGAAGTACTTGAGCGCCGATTCAGTGCCGCCGCCGAAGATGCCGTCGATGCCGCCCTCAAGGTAGGAAAGCGAATCCAGGCGCCTTTGCAGGCGATGCACCTCGCCCAGCACGTTGGTGTCGCGTGAACCGCGCTCCAGATCTGTACGGTAGACCTCAAAGCCGGTCAGCTCCGCCATCAGCGCGTCGCTCATCACGCCGTCCGGCGCGTAGGGCGTAGCGGTGGGCTCAGGCGTAGCCGTGGTGGGCTGGAGCACTTCCTCATCCGCGCCCTGCGACAGAAGCAGCGTCGGTTCTGGCTCCGGCGTGGGGGAGGGGGTAGGCGTGGGCGAAGGCTCTGCGGTGGGTTCGGGCGTGGTGTAGTACTCGCGGCCCTCTACCACATACAGGTATTGCTGGAACAGCTTGAGCCCTTCGTCGGTGAGTGCGCCGAAGTCGCCGTCGGCGGAACCGGTCATGAACCCGTAGGCGCGCAAAGCTTCCTGGATTTCGCGCACGCCGTCGCCCTTGGCGCCCTTGGCCAGCGGCGTCGGTTCCGGCGTGGGCATGGGCACGGCGGCGGCGCTTTCCAGCGCGGCGCGCGTGTCCTCATCGAGCACGCCGGTGGCACTTAAACCGTTGAGCGACTGGAACGCCTGCAACGCGGCCTGCGTATCGTCGCCAAAGATGCCGTCGGCCTTGCCGTCGAGGTAGTTGAGCGCCTGCAAACGCGCCTGCAGATCGGCCACGGCGGTTTCCCCTTCCGCGTCGCGGCTGCCGTTTTGCAAAGGCACGGCCGTGGCGGTGGGAGAGGGGAGGGCCGTCTCCGCGGCCGCGGTCTGCCCGAGCGAGAGCTGCTGCTCGTCTGCGTCCTCGACGACGCTGTACTGGCATCCCGACAAAAGGAGCAGGGCGGCCAGCAGCGCGGCGAGCAGTTTTCTTTTCATAGAATAACACCCCATTTTCGTCGCTTGCATTCTCAATTTGTGAATGCATATGTTAGACGTGCAAAGGTGGCGGATAGGTTCATGATTTTCGCGTGAAATATTTGGAACGATTGTCAAAAGGATTTCGCCGTCCATCCCACATGCCCGAGGGGTGGCCCAAAAACGCCCGCGGCCGGCGCGATTCCCAGTTTTTTCCAGGAATCGCGCCGGCGCGCGGAAAAAAGAGCGGATGATGGCTTATGCCGTGGCGTCGCGGCGCAACGTAAAGCCAAACTGCGTGCCCTTGCCCAGTTCGCTCTTGACCCAGATGTCCTCGCCCATCCATTTGAGCAGTTCCTTGGCGATGGAAAGCCCCAGGCCGCTGCCCATGCCGCTGTGGGCTTTGTCTACCTTATAAAAGCGGTCGAACACATAGGGCAAATCCTCCTGCGAGATGCCGATGCCGGTATCCTTGACGATCAAGGTCACGCGCGATGCGTCCCAGGTGGCGTCCAGCGACACCGTGCCGCCCTCGGGCGTGTACTTGATGGCGTTGTCCAACAGGATGACCAGCAGCTGCTCCACGCGGTCGGCGTTGGCGACCACGGCGGGCACCTTGGAAAAGTCGGTCTCCTCGTGGAAAGTGATATCGTGATCTTCGGCGATGGAGCGGTAGCGCTCGCACACGTCGTCCACCAGCTCGCCCAGCTTCATGCGCTCGGTGCGGATGGCCAGCGTGCCGCTTTGCAGGCGGGAAAGCTCCATCAGGTCGTTGATCAGGCGCGAAAGGCGCATGATTTCGCGCAGGATGATGTCGTAATAGCGCATGCGGGCCTCGTCGGTGGTGACCATGCCTTCCTTGAGCGGCTCGATCAGGGCGCGCATGGCGGTCAGAGGCGTGCGCATCTCATGGGAGACGTTGGCCACATAGTCGCGCCGCGTGCGCTCCAGGCGCTCAAGCTGTGTAATGTCCGAAAACAGGCCCACAGCGCCTGCCGTGGTGCCGATTTCGTCCACCAGCGGAGAGATGACCACGCGCAAAACGCGCTCCGGGGTTTCCAGGTTGCGGGTGACCACCTTGCCCTCGGAAACCACGCGGTCGAAGTCCGCCCAGATATCGCGGTCGGGAATGAGCTTGAGGCGCTCGTCGCGCGGGGGATGTTCCTGCGCCTCCGGGGGGAACATGCGCTCCAGCGCTGGGTTGCGGTGCGTAACCCGCCCCTTGGCGTTCACGGCCACAATGCCTTCGGAAAGGCCGTTGAGCATTTGCTTTAGGCGGTTGCGCTCGATGATGAGCAGATACATGTTGCGCGAAAGCTGGTAGGATAAATTGTTCAGCGCCTTTCCCAATTCGCCCAGCTCGCCGGGCACGCGCTCGTCTGCCCGCGCATCCAGATCGCCCTTGGCCACGGCTACGGCCACGTCGCGCACGCGGCCCACCTGCTCCGCTACCGGGGAAATCAGCGCTTTTAACAGCGGGTAAAACACCACCGCCGCCGCGCCCAAACCCACCAGCACAGACCATAAAAGCGGCAGGGCGTTTCCACCGCGCCCGAAAGCCAGCAGGTATACAAGCAATGTCACGACGACCATTGTCGAAACAATGGCCGCCGTAAATACGATTGCCCGCTTGACCAGCGAGCTGTTCTTGTTCATGCGTTAACCTCAAAGCGGTAGCCCACGCCGTAGACCGTCTTGAGCACCCAGGGCACGTTTTCCTGGGGCAGCTTCTGACGGATGCGCTTGATGTGCGCGTCCACAGTGCGCGTATCGCCGAAATAGTCGTAGCCCCATACGCGCGAGAGGATCTGCTCGCGCGAGAACACCTGGCCGACATTGGAGCAGAGCATGTGCAGAATTTCCACTTCTTTGGGCGTGCAGGGGATGACCTTGCCCGCCGCCTTCACCTGGTAGTTTTCCAGGCTGATCTCCAGCTGCGGCAGGCGGATGATGGAGCTGTCCTCATCCTGCGTCTTTTCCGAGAAGCGGCGCAAAACCGCCTTGATGCGGGCCAGCACCTCGCGGGGGCTGAAGGGCTTGACGATGTAATCGTCCGCGCCCAGTTCCAGGCCGAGAATGCGGTCGATCTCCTCGCCCTTGGCCGTGAGCATGATGATGGGGATGGAGCTGGTCTGGCGGATGGTGCGGCATACGTCGATGCCGGACATGCGCGGCATCATCAAGTCCAGCACCACCATGTCCGGGTGCAGGCTTTCCACCATTTCCAGCGCCTGCTGGCCATCGTATGCGGACTGATGCTCGTACCCTTCGGAACCCAGGTACAGCCCCAGGGACTCGTGCACCACCGGGTCGTCGTCGCAGATCAGGATCAGCGGGTACATCGACATATTCTCACCTCAAAAACGCACATTTGTACGGTATTCGTACTACTATTATATACATTGTCGAGAAGTTATGCAACCATTGTCGGAAAGTGCCTAAATAAAATCAAATTCGACAGAAAATTGACCCGCCGCGCCGCCTGCGGGTCTTTGGGCTACTTGCTTTGCCATTTTTTGCGGTATGCGCCTGGGGTCATGCCCTCGTAGGCGCGAAACAGGGCGATGAAGCGGCTGGCGCTCTCCACGCCCACCATGCCGGCAATCTCGCTGACAGGGCGGTCGGTGGCCTGCAAAAGCTCCTTGGCACGGTTGACGCGCGTGAGCGCCTGAAAGCGCTTTGGCGATAGCCCTGTATGGCGCTTGAACAGCTTTTGGAAGTAGAAGCGGTCCAGCGAGACCATGTCCGCCAGCTCGGCAAGGGAGATGTTTTCGTGAAAGTGCTCAAGCAGGTAGGCGCGCGCCGCCGCTACGCATACGGGCATCGGCCCCTCTGGTGCGGCGCGCCCGGCGGCGGCCACCATTTCCGCCATCAGCTGCGTAAGCAGCGCCGAGGCGTTCACGTCGTCGGCCAGTGTGTTGTCGCCATCGCGGTAGATGGCGATCAGCCGGTGCATCAGCGCCGCGGCGCTGGCGTTTACCGGCAGTTCCACGTCATTGCGCCCGCCGCCCATTTCCAGAAACCAGCGGTAATAGGCGTCGCAGCCCGGCCCGTAAAAGTGCACCCAGATCACGCGCCAATGCCCTTCCCGCGGGTCGGTGCGGTAGTCCTGCGGTTGCATGCAGTCGATCCAGAAGGCGCGGTTTGCTCCCACCCGGGCCGTCTGGGCGCCATAGGTCAAAACGCCCGCGCCCTCCAGCGTGTACTTGATCAGGTAAGCGGGCAGGTCGCGGCGGCTGGTGTAATAGTCCTTGCCAGCAATGAAGTCGCCCACTTCCAGAACATGCGGTGCGGCGCGTTTCACCGCCGGGTCGGGCGTAGCCATAATCCACAGCGATTCCGGGGCCAGGTCCAGCTCATAGCGCAGATCCACCGCCACGGCATACCCCTCCACAACTTTTTTATATTACAGGCCAACTTCCGGCCTTGACATACGCGGCTGTTCCAGGCATACTACAAGTAATCGTAGCATTATATGCGCAAATTTGCAAGCGTTTTGCCGGAAATTTGCAGTTTTATCGCTGCATCTGGCGCGACAACAAAAAGGCATTGGAGGGAGGATATGGAGCGCCCACCTGGAGGCCCGGGCGCTTCCTGGCAAGCTGGACGCCGCCGCCGCAATGCAATTTGGATCGGTCTGTTTTTTGCACGTACATATATGAAAGGAGCGCGAACATGAACCAGGAAAAGATACTCAAGGGGTACGAGTACGCAAAGGAAGTATACGCCGGGTACGGCATCAATGTGGACGCCGCCATCGAGCGTATCGACAAAATTCCCGTCTCCATGCACTGCTGGCAGGGAGACGACGTGATCGGCTTTGAGGGCACCGGCGCCCTCACCGGCGGCATCCAGACCACGGGCAACTACCCCGGCCGCGCCCGCACGGCGGAAGAGCTGCGCGGCGACCTGGATTTTGCCCTGAAGCTCATCCCCGGCGAGACCAAGCTCAACCTGCACGCCAGCTACGCCGAAAAGCACGGCAAGACCATCGACCGCGACCAGTATACCATCGCGGAATTCCAGAATTGGGCGGATTGGGCCAAGGAGAAGGGCATGGGCCTGGACTTCAACCCCACCTTCTTCTCCCATCCGATGATGGACGGCGATTTCTCCCTCTCCAGCCTGGATGAGAAAAAGCGCCGCTTCTGGATTGAGCACGGCAAGCGTTGCCGCGAAATCGCCCTGGAGTTTGCCAAGCAGCTGGGCAAGCCCTGCGTGGTCAACTACTGGATGCCGGATGGATTCAAGGATGTGTGCGTGGACACCAAGCTCTACCGCGACATCATGAAGCAGTCGCTGGATGAGATTTTCGCCGCCGATATCGACGAAAACCTCGTGCCCTGCGCGCTGGAAAGCAAGCTGTTCGGCATTGGCGTGGAGAGCTACACCGTGGCCAGCCACGAGTTTTCCTACGGCTACGCGGTAAAGAACCACAAGCTCTACTGCCTGGACGCCGGCCATTTCCATCCCACCGAGGTCATTTCCGCCAAGCTCAGCGCCACGCTGGAGTTTATGGATCGCGTGCTTCTGCACGTCAGCCGCGGCGTGCGCTGGGACAGCGACCACGTCGTCGCCCACGACGACGAGCTGCAAAAGATCATGGATGAAGTGATCTTCAACGACTACGACGCGCGCGTATTCATCGGCCTGGATTATTTCGACGCCTCCATCAACCGCATCGCGGCCTGGGCCATCGGCATGCGCAACGCGCGCAAGGCGCTCCTGTCCGCCGCGCTCGCGCCCGCCAAGGCCATGCGCGAAGCTGAGTACGCGGGCGACTACACCACCCGCCTCGCCCTGCAGGAAGAGCGCCGCTCCCTGCCCGTGGGCGCGGTGTGGGATTACTACTGCATGACCAAGGGCGTGCCCGGCGGCGACGAATGGCTGGAAATGGTGCGTCAGTATGAAAAGGACGTGCTGATCAAGCGGTAAAGCGCAAATGAGCGGCCCCAACCCTTCCGGTTGGGGCCGCTCAGAGCGCTGCCAAAGCCTGCAAACGCAAAAATTGCCCTGATCAAAGAGAAATCAGAGGCAATTTTCGCTTCCTGCGTCAGCTGCACATGCAGCCTGCGGTCACTTACGTCCATGTAAGCTCCCTTGCCTGCAAGTTTGCTTCCTTGTCTTGCAGGCTTTCTCATCCCTCTGGCAGTCTGTTGACTTTGTCAACATCCTAAGCGGCTCCAACCCTTTTGGTTGGGGCCGCTTTTGTATAGCCCATCGCTTCAACGCCGGGGAACGCTTTTCCGCCATGTTGAAGGCATACGCTTCACGCCTGTAAACCGTAGCGCTTTACGAGTTTTAAAAAACAGCAGGAACATGCCGGCGCCCCCGGTGTTGCTTCTACAAAAAGCCCGCCACGCCGTTGCAGGCGAACATGAAAAGGCAAAGGACAACGTTCCCGGACACATTTGCGCGCGCGCCAAGGCCGCGATCCAGAAAATCCAGTATATCCCTGTCTGCGGGCCTGCGCATCGCCATGCCGTTTTGACCTCCCCGGGAACGTGCTATCCCTTCAATTCCGGGTGCCGTTTTTCCACCACGCCGAAGGCGTCGTCGGCGATGTCCACCGCCAGGGCGATGTCCTCGTCGGTGACAGCGGCGTTGATAAAGTGGTTGTGGTGGCTGGTGAGGAACAGGCCGCGCGACACGCACTCGGCCACCCATTCCTGGTGCAGCATCAGGCTGTCGTCGTTGGCGATGCGCAGGTAGAACAGCGCCGGTTCGCCGGATACCACCAAATCAAAGCCGTGCGCCTTGGCCGCTTCCCGGAAGCCGTCGGTCAGCTTCGTGCCCAGGCGGCGGAACAGCGCCGGGGTATCGAGCCGCTTCATTTTGTCGATGCAGGCGATGCAGGCCGCGAACGGCTCCGCGCTCATCCAGTAGGAACCGGTGAACGTGAGCGAGGCGGCCGTGGCCTTGAACTCCTCGCGCCCGCACACGGCGGACATGTTGTAGCCGTTGGCCAGCGCCTTGCAGAAGCAGATCAGATCGGCCTTGAAGCCGTAATAATGGTCAGAGCCGGCCAAATCGAGGCGGAAACCGGCGCGCACATCGTCGATGATGAGCAGCATGTGGTGCTTGTCGCAGAATGCGCGCACGCTTTGCCAGTATTCCTTCGTGGCCACGCGGTTGTCGAAGAAGTTGCCGTGGTCGTAGGGTTGGGCAATCAGCGCGGCCACATCGCCGCCGCAGGCGTCGTAGGCCTTTTCCATGGCCTCCATGTCAAACCAGGGCAGCACGACATTGTGCGCCACGTCCTCGGGCAGGATGCCGGGATAGTCGGCGCGCATGGCCCAGGGGTCGTTGCCATGGTAGTAGTTGCGCAAAAAGAAGATTTTGCGCTTGCCGGTATGGGCGCGGGCGAGCATGACGCTGAAGGTGGTGGCGTCGGTGCCGTTTTTCATGAAGAAGGCCCAGTCAGCCATGGCCACGGTGTCCACCAGCTTTTCGGCGCATTCCACCATCTTGTAGGAAGGCGCGGTGGTGCAGTTGGCGATGGCAAGCTGCTCGATGGCGGCCTTGTCCACATCCGGGTCGCTATACCCCAGTACGTTCGGGCCATAGGCGCACATGAAGTCCAGATAGCGGTTGCCGTCCATGTCCCAGAAGTAGGTTCCCTTGGCCTTGGAGGCGATCAGCGGCCACTTGTGCAGGGGCAAAAACAGGCCCTCCGAGGGGCCGAGGTGGCCGTATACGCCGGCGGGAATGACGGCGCGGGCGCGCTCAAACCAGGCGTGGCTCTTTTCATGGCTGTATTCAGGATATTTCGACATGCGCTTGTCCTCCTCAGGCCAGGTACAGGGAAACCCTGTCCAGTATGCGGTTTACGTTGTCGGCCATGGAGATCATGCCCGATAAGTAGATCGTGCCGCGACACATCTCGTCCAGCGTGGAGGCCGTGCCGGTAAACAAACCGTGGGCCAGGTCAATATCGGCAAATTCCATGATGACGCGCGGCTTTTCGCAGGGCTGTTTGATGGTGGCAAAATGATGATCCTTGACGCGGATGGTCAGGGAAACGGCGTCCTTGATGCCCAGCGACAGATCGCCATCCACCGTATACGAGGCCGACAGGCGGGCGATGGGGTCTGTGTTGGCCAGGGCCGAAATCGCCCCGGCGATGGTGTACATGGTGAGGATGGTGCTCTCCTCGAAAAACGCCCGGTCGCGCATGGCTTCCTCCGAGGGGCGCAAAAGCTCGGTCAGGCGGTCGGTGAGCTTGGTAAACGGCCCGGTGAGGAAGGTGAGCAGCTGCACCACGCCCTTGACCGGCATGCCGGGCTTGGCGTGGTCGATGAGGTTGTTGAACTTTTCCGGCGAGGCAAAGCGCATTTTGCAGGTGCAATCCGTGTCGCCCTCGGTCATGCGGCAGCCCTCGCGGGTGAAGTGGAAGGTGCAGCAGGGGCCGTCTTTGACCTCCAGGCACATCGAAACCGGCTTTTTCAGCCCCGCGAGAATTTCTTTTGCCTTTGCGTCCATGGCGCAAAGGTTTTCCAGCGCGCCCAGAACGCCGTACATGTTCACATAGGCCATTGCCCGGGTATCCTTCATGGCGTTTCCTCCCTGCGGTGTGTTAGAAACAGTGTACCATAAGTATGTAAAGTAATTATCAATATAATTACTCTCACTAAAATTGTAATTTATATAATAGCATTTTCCATTGATTTTTCTTTTGTAACTTTTTCACCTAAATAATTAGCAAGCTTTTCTGTAAAAAAGCTAAAGTAAGATACTCCGTTGTTTCTTTTATTTTGAAAATATGGCAAAAATCCCCATAGTGTTGATGGAATCCCCATTACTATTAAATATAATGGTCCAAAAATAAGGGATTGAATTGTATGACCATATTCGTGAACTAAAAGCCTTTTACTTAATTCTTCATCTGGTATTTTATTTTTTGTTCTTTTATCTTTCATCGGATTAGTTGTTGTAAAGACGAACATTCCCAAAGATACACTTGAAGGAACATTTCTTTCAGTAATAATTGCACCGTGATAAAAATAATGTTTATTTTTTATATTAATTAAAAGTACTATAAATCCTAACAATGTTTGTGGCAATCCCCAAGTGCATTGAATTAATATATATATTACATTTTTCATAACTAACTCCAATCTACAACTTACTATATTTCTTACTAAATTAAATTGTAATTTGTATTATTTTTTTAATACTTTTAAAACAAAACCTAATCCCAGACCAATCATAGCAAATACATATCCTAACATAAAATTATCCAAAACAATTCCCAATGTATTTCCTATAATAAATCCTCCGATAATTAACCATTCTATTTTATCGTCATTATCATTTTCTATTTCAAAGAATACCGCGGTAAAACGGCGGAGAAAGGAACAAAAAGGCGGCGGAACGCCCTGCCCCACCGCCGATGCTTTTTGCGGTTTACTTCCAATTCGTGAAAAGCGTATACTCCGTTTCCCCGGCCTTGCGTGCGTACACGCCGCCATCGTAGGTCACCAGCGCGCCGAAGCTCTCCGCGTAGCCGTCGCCCTCGCCCTGACCAATGCTGAAGGCGTAGCCCTCGCAGCCATCCGCCTCCGAGAAGCCCTCAAGGATGATGCGCCAGCCGTCCGCGCCCTCCCCGTATGCGAGGTAGGCGTAGGCGATCTGAGCCGCGTCTTCGGCGCTGATGTTGTCGCCCGGGTCGCCCATCATCTCCGGCGATCGCGTGTCCTCAAAGGTATAGCCTGTGGCGTACCAGCTTGCAAAGCTGCCGTTGTAGGCGGCCCCTGCGGGCAGCGCCCATGTGCCGTCGGTGTTCAAAAAGTGCAGCCCCGCGCTTTCGATGGTGTTGAAAAACACCTTCTGCACGCCCAGATTGTTGACCAGCGTGTGGTAGGCGCTGTCCAGCATGAATTGCAGCGTGGAATCAAAATCGTAGAAGGTCAATTGCAGGCTTTCCACTTCCATGGGCGCGTCCACGCCGGGCATGAGCGAGGCCTCGCTCGACCATGTGAGGGTGATCGCCTCGCCCTCCCGCTCGATGCTTTCACAGGCAAAGGCGTGCTCCGTCAGCGCGGACAGCCCTTCCAGCAGCCTTTCGGCGGTCAATTCCCCTGAATATCCCAGCGGGTACTGCCCCACCTCCTCGCCGTAGGCGACCACATAGAGGGTGGCGGTATTCTCCGGCTCCGCCAAAGCCACGGGGGCAAGGGTGAGGCACAGGGCGGCCAGCGCCGCCAGCAGCTTTTTCATGGGGAACACTTCGCCTTCTTCAAAATTCGGAATGTTTCCGTATCTCCTTGGACGCGGAAGCGTCCGCGAAGGTTCCCATGCCTTTCCAAATTATCCGCGCGCCTGGTCGAGCATGCTCATTTTCAGCTCGTACATGCGCGGGCTCATGTCCACATAGTGTCCGTGCGGGTTTTCAAAGCGCTGCTCTTCCTCCCACACCTGCGTCTTGAGCTGGCGGCGCACATATTCGCGCACTTCATCCAGCGGTTCGGGCTGATAGACCAGCTTGCCGTTTTCAAATACGCACACCTGCAACTGCTCAAAGCGGCAGTTTTCAAAGTGCCGGATGCGCCAGGGACGCACGGGATCGACGAAGCGGTACGGTTCCGGCCCGGGCAGCGGCTCCTCGGCAAGCGTGAGCAGGTCGGCCACGCTCTTGCCGTGCTCGTCGTACACGCGCAGAAGGCGCTTCAGGCCGGGATTGGTGACCTTTTCCACATTTTCGGAAATCTTGATGCGCGGCACAAAGCGGCCGTTTTCCTCCACGGCCACCAGCTTGTATACCGCGCCGAACACCGGCTCGCTGCGGGCGGTAATCAGGCGCTCGCCCACGCCGAAGATGTCTATCTTCGCGTCCTGGTTGAGCAGGGAGGAAATGGTGGCTTCATCCAGGCTGTTGGAGGCGACGATTTTGCAATCCGTCAGCCCGGCATCGTCGAGCATGGCGCGGGCCTTTTTGGAAAGGTAGGCCAAGTCGCCGCTGTCCAGGCGGATGCCCTGAAGGCGCTTGTCCATGGGCATGAGCACCTCTTTGGCCACGCGGATGGCGTTGGGAATGCCGCTTTCAAGCACGTCGTAGGTGTCCACCAGCAGCGTGCAGCCGTCGGGATAGGCCCGGGCATACTTTTCAAAGGCTGTGTATTCGTCTGGGTAGAACATCACCCACGAGTGCGCCATCGTGCCCGACACGGGGATGCCGAACATCTGCCCGGCCAGCACCGTGGCGGTGGAGTTGACGCCGCCGATATAGGAGGCGCGCGCGCCATAGACCGCCGAGTCGATGTTGTGGGCGCGGCGGGCGCCGAAATCGCTGACCACGCGCCCCTGCGCGGCGCGCACGATGCGGTTGGCCTTGGTGGCAATCAGCGATTGGTGGTTGATTTCCAGCAGTATGGCCGTTTCCACAATCTGCGCCTCAATCAGCGGCGCGACCACCGTCACCACCGGCGTGTTGGGATACATCACTGTGCCCTCGCGCAGCGCGTAGAGGCTGCCGGTGAAGCGGAAATTTTTTAGATAGGCGAGAAAGCCCTCGTCAAAAATGCCCTGCGCGCGCAAAAAGGCGATGTCCTCGCCGGTAAAGTGCAGGCTGCGGATGTAGTCCGCTACCTGCGCCAATCCCGCGAAAATGGCAAAGCCGCCGTTGTCGGGGTTTTTGCGGTAAAACACGTCGAAGGCCACGCGAACGTCGCCAACGCCGTCGCGGAAATAGCCGTTGGACATGGTCAGCTCATAAAAGTCCATCACCATGGACAGGTTGCGTTCCCGGTGTTGCTCAAACATAACGCATCCTCCGCAAGCGTATCGTTTTTATGATTATAGCACATTCTGGCTTCCGGTAAAAGCGCAATTCGATGAAAAGCGCCTTGTCTTGGCCGCGCAAAGCCATTATAATAGAAGAAAGGAGCGTGAGAATATGCGCATGGAATTTCTTGGGGCGGCGCACGAGGTCACCGGCAGCCAGACCCTTTTGACCGTCAACGGCCGTTCGTTTCTCGTCGATTGCGGCATGGAGCAGGGTGTGAACCGCTTTGAGAACAAGCCGTCGCCCGTGGCGGCGCGCGATCTTCTTTGCGCGCTGGTCACGCACGCCCACATCGACCATGCCGGCAACCTGCCGCTTTTGTACAAACAGGGCTTCCGCGGCCCCATTTACGCCACGGAGGAGACCTGCAACCTTTTGCAGATCATGTTGCGCGACAGCGCCCACATCCAGGTATCCGACGCGGAATGGAAAAACCGCAAGGCCCAGCGCGCGGGCGGAGCGCCGGTGGAGCCGGTATACGATCTGGAGGACGCCGAGGGCGCGCTGGGGCTTCTGCGCCCCTGCCGTTACGGGGAGCGCCTGCCGGTGCTGGAGGGCGTGGAGATTCGCTTTACAGACGTCGGGCATCTGCTCGGCTCGGCGGCCATTGAATTGTGGCTGCGCGAAGGGGATGTGGAGCGCAAGGTGGTGTTCAGCGGCGATGTGGGCAACACTAACCAGCCCCTGCTGCGCGATCCCCAGAAGGTAGCGGGCGCGGATGTGCTGGTGATCGAGTCTACCTATGGCGACCGCCTGCATGAGAAGGCGCGCGTGGACTACCCGCGGGCGCTGGCAGACGTGCTGCAAAGGACGTTGGACCGCGGCGGAAACGTGGTCATTCCCTCCTTCGCCGTCGGCCGTACGCAGGAAATCCTGTACTTCCTGCGTCAGATCAAGCTCGAAGGGTTGCTGCATGGGCACGACGGATTTCCCGTTTACGTGGACAGCCCCCTCGCAAACGAGGCCACCGCAGTGTTTTTACAGGCCGACCCCGCCTCGCTGGATGAGGAGGCGCGCGCCCTGATTCGCGCGGGCGTCAACCCCCTCTGGTTTGACGGCCTCAAGACCAGCGTTACCGCCGAGGAAAGCAAGGCCATCAATTTTGACAAGACCCCCAAGGTCATCCTTTCCGCCAGCGGCATGTGCGATGCCGGCCGCATCCGCCATCACTTAAAGCACAACCTCTGGCGCCGGGAATCGACCATATTGTTCGTGGGCTATCAGGCCGAGGGCACCCTGGGACGGCAGATTGTCGAAGGCGCGAAAAAGGTCAAGCTCTTTGGCGAGGAAATCGAGGTTGCCGCCGAGATCCGCGTGTTGCCCGGCGTCAGCGGCCATGCCGACCGCGACGGGCTGCTCGCCTGGCTGCAGGCCTTCGACCAGAAGCCGGGGCGCGTGTTCGTCAATCATGGCGACGACGCTTCCTGCACGGCCTTTGTCGATACGCTCAAACACCTTGGCTACGATGCGCGTGCCCCCTTCAGCGGCGCGGCATATGATATCGCTGCCGGCGCCATCCTGGAGTGGCCCGAGGGCGTTCCCGCGCTCAAGGCCAAGGCCCGCGCCAGGAGCAACGTCTTTAACCGCCTGCTGGAAGCCGTCAACCGCCTCATGCGCGTGGCGCGCGGTTGCGAAGGCATGGCCAACAAGGAACTCGCCAAGTTCGAAAGCCAGATCAACCACCTCGCCGACGAGTGGGAGCGCTGATGCACCCGTTCAATGTCAAAACCGCCCCGAAGCATCTTCGGGGCGGTCAGAGCGCTGACAAAGCCTGCAAACGCAAAAATTGCCCTGAACAAAGAGAAATCAGGGGCAATTTTTGCTTCCTGCGTCAGCTGCACATGCAGCCTGCGGTCACTTACGTCTATGTAAGCTCCCTTGCCTGCAAGTTTGCTTCCTTGTCTTGCAGGCTTTCTCATCACTCTGGCAG
>DVFZ01000068.1 GCA_018712945.1 Candidatus Pullichristensenella stercorigallinarum
TTATACTGTTCATGAGGCTTGAGGCTCCTTTCCGTTTGTTGTTTTCGCATCTCAACTATAACAGATTTCTGCTCTCAAGTCTCGCTTCTTTTTCCTCCCCTCCCCTGTCCAATATGTATTGTAGCTCTACATTTTCACGCCCCGGGGCTGCGGAAATCGCTTGCAAAAAGCCGTGGGACGTGCTATAATACAGAAGTTCAATTTCCTGCACCCGTAGCTTAGCGGATAAAGTGTTCGACTCCGACTCGAAAGACCGTGGGTTCAAATCCCGCCGGGTGCGCCACCATCCTTACCAGTTTGAAGCTGGTAAGGATTTTCTTTTCCGCGCCTGAGCATTCCACCAAATTGCGCCGAACGATTTCGTGGAATCCGGAGCTTCTCCGAATCGTTTGTTTGCAGCGGGCGTTCGGCCTCTGGCCCCATTTCGGAAGGTGAAAACGATGCTGCCGCAGGCGTTTAAGGCGGTTTCTTCCGCCTGCGTGTTTCGCGGCATTTGGGGCTTCCTTGTGCGCCTCCCCCTGGTTTCTCCAATATCAAGATCGTAGTGAGTGCGCATTCAAAGCGACTGGCTCGCAGAAAGCGTTGCCTGTTCGCTTGAAAAGATGAAAAAAGTTTGTTGTTTTTCGTGCACTGGGGTGCTTTTTTTCGAATTGTTCCTTGTTTCCAGCTCGAAAACAGTGTATACTGTTTCTACATTAAATATCCATGAGGTGATTCCCTTGGACTTCTGGCAGAACATTGGCCCCTTCGTTCTGGCGGTTGTCGCCGTGATCATCAACGGCGTGCCGCAGCTTCTCTACGCGCAGGCGCGTGGCTTCGCGCTCAAGCCTGCGGGCCTGGCCTATCTGGTCGGTGCGTTCGGCAACCTGTTCACCGGCTCGGTTACGCCCATTTCCAGCCAGGCTGAGACCATTACCGTGGCCAGCGTGAAAAAGGATTTGCGCAACAACGTCAGCTCTATCCTGCTGGCTGCTGTGCTGATGATCATCCTGGGCCTGTGCGGCGGCGTGACGAAGATATCTGACTTTGCCGGCCCCGCGGTGGTCTCCGGCATGATGAGCGGCGTGGGTCTCATCCTCGCGGGCGTGTCATGGGACATGTTCGGGCAGGAAAAACGCACCACGTTGGTCTCCATCGTGTCTGCGATCCTGGCCTATGCCATTTTCCTCAACGACGCCAACAAAGTAGTTTGGACCATCTTCATCTCCGTCGCGGTTTCCACTGCGGACTTCCTGCTTTTGCAGAAGCGCCGCGTAGACCTTTCCACCCTTGTGGAGCCCGGCCGTGAGACCGTCGAGATGAGCGCGGAATGGCGCTTCTGGAAGAAAGCCTACTGGAGCGATTTCAACCTCATCAAGCCCACGATCAACCTTTCCGTCATACTGGGCGCGCTCAGCCTGATGATGCTCAACATCGGCGCCAACATTTCCTTTGGCGGTATCACGGCGAGCATGGCCGGAACGGCTCAGAATTTTGACCATCTTTCCATCATCAACTCTCTGGCGGACATCCCCAGCGCCCTCTTTGGCGGCCCGCCGATCGAGGCCATCATTTCCGGTACCGCCGGCGCGCCTTGGCCGGTGCTCTGCGGCATTGTGTTCATGCTGGTGATGGGTGTACTCATCCTGCTCGGCCTCATCGGCCGCCTGGGCAAGTACCTGCCCGCGCAGAGCATTTCCGGCTTCCTTCTGGTGATCGGCATTGTCATGACCTTTGCGCCCAACCTCACCGCTGTCACGGCCAGCGACAATGCCATGAGCGGTTACATCGCATTGGGCGTGACTGCCTGGAGCAAGAATCCCTTCCTGGGTATGGTTGCGGGCGTGCTGGTGCGCTATTTGGGCGCATACGTCGGATTGGTGTAAGGAGGCGCGCGATGAACAACTGGCCTCAAACGCACACCATCCATCTCACGCCGGACTACGCGGTGGAGCTTCCCCTGCTGGACATCGGCGATGGATTTCGCATCTATTCCTTCGATATGACCGGCGAGGCCGAATGGAACCGCGTGGCGGCCCAGGCTTTGCTCAAAAAGCTGGAGCCCTATGCGTTCGACGGCATCGTCACGGTGCAGACGAAATCCTGTGGGCTGGCTCAGGCCATCAGCGCGAATTTCCCGCGCTATCTGGAACTGCGCAAAAGCCGCAAGAGCTTCATGATCGACCCAAAGGGCGTGACGGTTCAATCCATCACCACCCATGGGCAGCAGGAATTGTGGATTGGCCGGGAAAAGTACAGCCATTTTCAGGGAAAGAAACTGTGCTTCCTGGACGACGTGGTTTCCACTGGCGGCACCATTGAGGCGGCCTTCGCCCTCGCCAAGGAAATTGGCGTCGAGATAACGGTCATCGCCTGTGTGCTCACGGAGGGACTGCAGCGCACGGAATACAAGGGTGTTCCGCTGGTCTGCCTTGACCACATCCCCCTGCCGGGCAAAGAATAAGCCCCGCGCCCCAGCCTGTGCATCTGGTTGGCAGCGCAGAGGGTCTTGCCGGACGGTCTATGGCCGTCCGGCTTGCTTTTTCGCATCACGCATCGCGTGTACAAATTGAACCGCCTCTTTCATAGATGCAAAAGGCTCATTCGGATACCGCTTCACATTTCGCCCGGCTGGCAGCGTCCGCCCAAGCGCAAATCAATGCCCGTCCATTTCGCTGGATTGTATCCGTTCCTGGCAAGGGAATCGTGAATACCGGCGTTTGTTGGCGCAAAGGTGCTCCTCCAAGAGAGCAGGCTCTTTTGTTATTCTTGGTATACCGGGCCGTCAAACCATGAGAAACCTGCCCGGGAATTGCGCTTTTCGGGTTTTCTGGTATAATGTTGGAAGAATGTCGGACAAGGCGGGAGGATTCTATGGACGACCTTTTTTCCATGGGCGCGAGCAACCTTGCGCCACTAGCGGACAGAATGCGTCCGCGCACGCTTTCTGAATTTGTCGGTCAGGAGCAGATCATCGGCAAGGGCAAATTGCTCAGGCGGGCGATTGAGGCCGACCGCTTGACCAGCTCTATTTTCTGGGGGCCGCCCGGCACGGGTAAGACCACCCTTGCTTCGATCATTGCCGAAACCACGCGCTCGGCCTTTGTCAAACTCAACGCCGTTACCAGCGGCGTAGCCGATGTGCGCGAGGTGCTTAAAGAGGCGGAAAACCGCTTAAAGCTCTATGGCCAGCCCACCTATCTGCTCTTGGATGAGTGCCATCGCTGGTCCAAAGCGCAGTCGGATTCCATCCTTCCGGCCATTGAGCGCGGGGTGATTCGCTTTATCGGCTCCACCACCGAAAACCCGATGATCGCCATGACGCCGGCCATCGTCAGCCGCTGCCGGCTGTTTCGGTTTGAGCAACTTAAACGGGAGGATATCAAGCGCGCGCTGCTTGCTGCCATTGCCGACCACGAGCGCGGGTATGGGGATCTGTGCGTGCGCATAGACGGCGACGCGCTGGAGCACATCGCCCGCGTGGCCAACGGCGATGCGCGCTCAGCGCTCAATGCTTTGGAATTGGCGGTTTTGACCACGCCCATGGAGGCAGACGGTTCCACGCACATCACCCTGGCCATTGCCGAGGAATCCATCCAAAGCCGTGTGGTGCAGATGGACGAAAGCCTGCTTTACGACATGCTCTCAGCCTTTTGCAAATCCCTGCGCGGTTCGGATAGCGACGCGGCGCTGGCATGGTTTGCGCGCATGAATTATGCCGGCATTGACCCGCGCATCATTATGCGCCGCGTCATCGTGCATGCCAGCGAGGATGTGGGCCTTGCCAACCCCATGGCGTTGCAGCAGGCCGTGGCCGCTTACCAGGCGCTGGAGGCCGTCGGCATGCCCGAGGCGCGCCTTGCCATTACGCAGGCAATCATAGCCGTTTGCGAAAGCCCCAAGTCCAACGCCGTGGTCATGGCGGTGGAAAAGGCTTTTGCGGACGCGGAGAAGGGCGGCTTTCAGCCGGTGCCGCAGCATTTGCGCGATACGCACTATCGCGGCGCGGAAGCGCTTGGCTCCGGCGAAGGTTATAAGTATGCGCACGACTATCCCGGACACTTTGTCCGCCAGCAGTACCGTCCTGTGGAGGCAGAGGGCTTTCCCTACTATGTGCCGTCGCAGCAGGGCTTTGAAAACGAAGTGCGCCAAATCCGCAAAGAACGCGGATTTGACGACCCGCCCGAGGATTGACAAACATTCTTTACACGCCGTTTGCGACAAAAAAATGACAGAACGCTGCCAATATTATATAATAATGGCAGCGCGTCCCAGGGGCGCGTAATATGCGTTGGAGCGATAAACTATGAGTGATACGGCGGTGCGTTCCCGGGGGCAAAAGGCGCTTTCCGAAAGGCAAGGCGCGCGGCGGCGGGGAAGAGGAAAGGCGGACGCGGCCCCGAAAGCGCGCGGCAAAGCGGCTTCTGCGCGCCGCCCGGCCGGAAAGTCCGCCCGGGCCTTGCGTGCGCAGGAAAAACAGCGCAAGCTCAGGCAGCGCCGCCGCCAGACGCGCATTGTGCTGGCCCTGTTGGCGCTGATTGTGGTGCTGCTGGCGCTATGCGGCTGGCAGTTTGCCGAATACAAGGGCTTCCAACAGATGCGCGCCGCCGTAGAAATTGATACCTTTGGCGAAGGAACCTTTGTCGAGGGCGTAGACGTATCGCAAATGACGTTGGAACAGGCGCTGGCGCATTGGGAAGAAAACATTGAGCCGGCATACTCCGGGCGCACCGCCACCCTTCCAGACGGCACGCAGATTACGGCCGCGGAAGCTGGCTACTCCAGCAACTATGTGCAGGTGCTCACGGCCGCATACGAAGCCAGCCGCGTCGGCGGCCTGGAAAACCGATACCAGACGCTCAGCGACATGGAAAATGGCGTGGATTATGTCGTAACCCGTTCGTTTTCCTCGCCGGAGGCGCTTTCTGCTTTCGCGGCGCGGGTGGCGCTGGGAACGGATTCCCTGCCGGTGGACGCGGAGGTAACGGGTTTTGACGCCGAAAGCTATACCTTTGAATTCGGCGAACCCCTTACCGGCCAGACGCTCGACCGCGACGCGCTGTGTGCAGATCTGGCGGCCGTGCTTGAGCAGGGCGGGGGCAATGTGGAGTTGAAGTTCACCTATACGCCCGGCGAGGTGCCTACAGACGATTATGGGATTATCTCCACCTATACCACGGACGCCAGTTCCTCGTCTTCCGCCCGCATCCACAACATCAAACTCGCTATTTCCACCATCAACGGCACCTGCGTCCAGCCTGGGGAGACGTTTTCCTTCAACGGCGTTGTAGGCGAGCGCACCAAGGCTGCGGGTTACCGCCAGGCACCCGCTTATTCCAGGATGGAAACCGTCATGGAGTATGGCGGCGGCATCTGCCAGGTATCGTCCACGCTTTACGCCGCGGTGCAGCAGGCAGGGCTGGAAATTGTAGAGAGGCACAGCCATTCGCTTTCCGTCAGCTACATCCCCAAGGGCATGGACGCTACGGTGGACTGGGGCAACAAGGATTTCAAGTTTGCCAACAACCGCAGCGAGCCAATTTATATCGGCGGGTATGTGGATGGCTTCAACCAGGTGCACATAGCGATTTTTGGCAAACTGGAGGAAGGGGACTACGCCCTGACGAACGCCGGTTAGAGCATCGGCGGCATTTGCCGGCGCATGAAGGGGAATGCCCGCGCCGGCGCTTTTTTACCCAAATCTAACCGCAAAAAACCGTCGGGGTGGTGGAATTTTACGTTGAAGTGTTGAAAAAAGCCAACAATTCTGATATACTTTATCATTGGCAATATGGAAAGTAGTGTCTAAACAGGAGGAAGGAATATGGCTACCACGTATGAAAAGCTTTCGTCCAACAAAGTAAAGTTGGGCTTTGTCGTAGAAAGCGAGAAGTTTGACGAGGGCATTCGAAAGGCATATATAAAGAACGTCAAGAGGTTTAACATTTCGGGCTTCCGCCGCGGTAAGGCCCCGATGAAGATCATCGAAAACTACTATGGCCCCGGCGTGTTTTACGAGGACGCCTTTGATATTATTTTCCCGGACATCTACCGCGCCGCGCTTGAAGAGCACGATGTAAAGCCTGTGGACCGTCCCGAGCTTGAGGTCGAGCAGATTGAAAAGGGCAAGGAACTCAAGTTCACTGTCGAAGTCTTTGTGCGCCCCGATGTGGAGTTGGGCGAGTATAAGCACCTGGGCATTGAAAAGAAGGTAGAGGAAGTCACCGACGACGACGTGATGGCTGACATCGAGCGCGCGCGCGACCGCGCTGCCCGCTATATCGAGGTTACCGACCGCGAGGCCAAGCTGGACGACCAGGCCAACATTGATTACCAGGGCCTGCTCGACGGCACGCCCTTTGAGGGCGGCACCGCCCAGGGCCACGAGCTCGTGCTCGGCTCCGGCGCGTTCATTCCTGGCTTTGAGGATCAGGTCGTGGGCATGAAGATCGGCGAGGAAAAGGACATCAACGTCACCTTCCCCGAGAACTACCATGCCGAGGAGCTGGCGGGCAAGCCGGTAGTGTTCAAAGTCAAGCTCAACAGCCTGCGCGAAAAAGAAATGCCTGCGCTGGACGATGAATTTGTAAAAGATGTTTCAGAGACCGCCAATACGGTTGATGAATATAAGAAGGAGATCCGCGAAAAGCTGGAAAAGCAGGCTGAGGAGCGCGCCGACGCCGCGTTTGAGAGCGAGATCATTGAAACCGTCTCCGACAACGCCAAAATCGACATTCCCAAGGCCATGGTCGAGGAGCAGATCGACAACATGCTGCGCGATATGGAGTTGCGCATGATGTATCAGGGCCTGCGCATGGAGGACTTCCTCAAGTACTCCGGCCAGACCATGGAGCAGATGCGCGAAACCTACCGCCAGCAGGCGGAAGACCGCGTCAAGACCCAGCTGACGCTGGAGGCCATCACCAAGGCGGAAGGCATCGAGCCGACCGACGAGGAGATCGACAAGGAGCTTGAGCGCTTTGCCGAGCAGGGCAAAAAGACCCTCGAGGAGTTCAAGAAGGATATGCCCGAGGGCGATATGGAGTACTTCAAGGAAGTCGCCACCATCAATAAGACCCTGAAATTCCTCAAGGACAACGCCGCCAAGGAATAGGGCCAGGATTTCCGCTCATACTAAAATTACGACGTATTTGGGAGGTGCGCCCATGAACCTGGTACCGTATGTTATTGAACAGACCAATCGCGGAGAACGTTCCTACGATATTTTCTCCCGGCTTTTGAAAGACCGCATTGTGTTCCTGGGCGGCGAGATCGACGACGTCTCGGCCAACCTCGTCGTGGCGCAAATGCTCTTTTTGGAGATGGAGGACCCGGATCAGGATATCATGCTCTATATCAACAGCCCTGGCGGCTCCATCTCTGCGGGCATGGCCATCTATGATACCATGCACTATGTCAAGTGCGAAGTTTCCACCGTCTGCGTCGGCATGGCGGCCTCGATGGGCGCGTTTTTGCTGGCATCGGGCGCGAAGGGCAAGCGCAAGGCGCTGCCCAACGCCGAGATCATGATCCACCAGCCCTTGGGCGGCGCGCGCGGCCAGGCGACCGATATCGCCATTCAGGCCGAGCAGATTCTGCGCATCAAGCGCAAGATGAACGAGTTGCTTTCCAAGCACACCGGCCAGCCGCTCAAGACCATCGAAAAGGACGTGGAGCGCGACCACTACATGACCGCCGACGAAGCCTTGAAGTATGGCATCATCGACGAGATCATCGCGCCGAGGAGATAAATAAAAACATGCCGAACAACAATAAGGATGACTTCAGCAAGGCGCGTTGTTCTTTCTGCGGCAAAACGCAGGACCAGGTGCGCAAGATGGTCGCCGGCCCCAATGCCTATATCTGCAACGAATGCCTGCTCCTCTGTCAGGAGATCGTCTCGGACGATGTGGAGTCTGTCGGCAGCCATGGGCAAATTGATATAAAGACGCCGCGTGAAATCAAGGAAGTGCTTGATCAGTACGTGGTCGGCCAGGAAAGGGCGAAAAAAGCGCTCTCAGTGGCGGTTTACAATCATTATAAGCGCATTCAGTACCAGGCCGGGCAGAACAGCCGCAAGGCCGATGTGGAATTGCAAAAGTCCAACATCGTCATGCTCGGCCCCACCGGTTGCGGCAAGACCTACCTTGCGCAGACGTTGGCCAAAATCCTCAACGTGCCCTTCGCCATTGGCGACGCCACCAGCCTCACCGAGGCGGGCTACGTGGGCGAGGATGTGGAGAATATCCTCCTGCGCCTGATCCAGAATGCCGATTACGATATCGAGCTTGCCCAGCGCGGCATCATTTATATCGACGAAATCGACAAGATTGCCCGCAAGAGCGAAAACCCCTCCATCACGCGCGACGTGAGCGGCGAGGGCGTGCAGCAGGCGCTTTTGAAGATTCTCGAAGGCACGATTGCCAGCGTCCCGCCCCAGGGCGGCCGCAAGCACCCGCATCAGGACTTCATCCAGATTGACACCACGAACATACTGTTCATCTGCGGCGGCGCCTTTGATGGCATTGATAAGATCATCGAGAGCCGCATCGGCAAAAAGGTGATGGGCTTTGGCGCGGATGTGCGCGGCAAGAGCGAGCGCACCAGCGACGAGGTCATGGCCCAGCTTCAGCCGGAAGATTTGCTCAAGTTTGGCCTGATTCCGGAGTTCATCGGCCGCCTGCCGATGATTGTCACGCTGTCGCCGCTGGATGAAGAAGCGCTCGTCAAGATTCTCACCGAGCCGAAGAACGCACTCTGCCGCCAGTATGCCAAGCTGCTCAGCTTTGACAATGTGGAACTGGAGTTCACGCCTGAAGCCCTGCGCGCCATCGCCAAAAAGGCGCTTGAGCGCAAGAGCGGCGCGCGCGGCCTGCGCGCCATCATCGAAGGCGTGATGACCGACACCATGTATGAACTGCCCAGCATGGAGGGCGTAAAAAAGTGCATCATCACCGAGGACGCGGTGCTCAAGGGCGAAAAGCCCATCCTCATCCGCGGCCAGATCACCGAAAAGCCCAAGCGGCAGAAAAAAGAACTTCCGGAAGCCAAGCCGGAGGGAGCTTAAAAACCAAACCGGAACGACCAAAACGGCCGTTCCGGTTTCGCATATACGAAAGGGGATTGGGAAATGGGCAATACATATGCAAGTCTGCTGATTTTGAAAAAGGGGAGGCTGCCGTCCATCGCCCGCGGCCTGTCCGCTGCGCTGGAAGCGGCGGAGCGCGCGCCGGAGGCGCTGTCGCTCTATATCCGCGAAGGCGACCGCTTCTACGTCCTCGGCGGCGAAATAGAGGATTTCGCGCTGATGGAGGATATTCGCACGCTGGCCGACGCCTGCGCCCGTCAACTGGGCGCGAGCGTGCTCTCCGTGGAGGAATACGACAGCGACGCGGCCATTTTCCGCGTCAGCGATGGGCAAACTGCCTCCATGCTCGCCTTTGGCCTGGTGGAGCCGGAAGCGCTCCGGGAACTGGAGACGGAGCCGTATCAGGAGGCGCTCTGGCGGCCCCTGTTTTCCACCAAACGCGGCTGGATGGCGTTTGAAAAACTGCGGGAGGAGCAGGCGCATTTAGCAGGCGCATTTGCCGGAAACGCTGGACAGCGACGATTTTGACCCCTTTTTCGCCGAATACGCCATCGAAACGCTGGCCGAAGCCCTGAAATTCGACGCGGACGCCGCGCGCGGTTTCGCGGAGGAGGGCGACGCCGAACCCGTCTGGCGCTGGCCGGAGGAAGGGAAGACGGCGAAGAAGAGCATTCCCTGGATGCCGGAGGACGCGCCGCCTGCGCTGGTGAAAAGCAGCTGTGGCAGCGGCGAGTTGTTGCACATATCGTTTGTATCAAGCGGCGGCAAGGGCAGGGGCATAGAGGCGATTATATTGCCGCATGGAATAACAGTGGACGACTACCGGATTCCTGAAGCGCTTTTGCGGTGCATCGAAAACAGGAGCGAGCAATATACCTGTACGCTTGCGGACACGAAGATCATCAACACAAATCAGGGCCGCGCCTGGCGTGTGACGTTTCCCGATGTGGAGATTCCCGTCGGCCTTTGCGATACAGAGAATTTTGCTTATCATCGGGAGATTACCAGCTTTGTTCTGTCCATTCCCGTATACGCCATGGATAAACCCCTGCCTTCCCTCAGAGAGTCGGACTTTGCGCCACCCAGCGGGGAGAATGCGCATTTGCCGCCTGAGAAGGCAGTAGACTGGCACAGGCAAATGTATGCGAAAATGGAAGAGGCAAAGAAAAAGCTCCCCTATTTTGATATTTGGGTCATGCCGGTTGAAAACCATCCGGCAAACATCTATGCCCGTTTGGAATTGTATACTCCGGGCGAAAATCATATTACAAAATATTATTTGCCGATGCGTGAAAAAGCCCTGAAAAGCAGGGAAACAGACACGCAGACCTGACCGCCCGCGCCCCTTTACCATGTGTAGTTGTACAGTTCTCCCGGATCCGTGTTGAACAGGTACAGATTGCCGGAGATGCTGTGCTCTGTGCCGTCCAGATGCCAGAACCCGTTTTCCGCGCGGGGGATAAAGCATGGTTCGTCCAGACAGATGCAGGGGAAGGGGAGAGGCCGCTCGGAAAAAGCGCGCTCCGCAAGCGCCTCCGGCATGGCGGACAGGGGTTGCCATACGTCTGGCTTTTCCCGCATATAGGCCGCAAGAAGCGCCGCGCTTTCGCCGTCAAACCGCAGTCGGACAAGGCGGGAACCGTCATAAGGCGTATACGGGGCGCTGACAGAGGCTGAGTCCTCTATATTGAGGAACAGCGCTCCCAGACTGCCGAGGAAGTTTCCTTCTATATACTCCGGAGATTCGTCAACCACATAGCAGGCTTCAAACACGGCGTCCCTCGGCGCTTCGCCGGTGGATGTCCATGCGCCCATGGCCGCGCCCGCCTCCGCGCAGGCGCTTTCAAAGTCCTCCTGCGTGTTGTAAAAGCCCACGGTTTCGCCGCTTTTGCTGTCGATCAGCGCGTATGTGACTGTGCCATCTCTCTGGGTGCGCTGCGTGCCGATATAGCCATCGCCAGTGCAGAAGGCCGTCACGTCAAAGGGCACGACGGCCATGAGCACCGATTCGTTTTTCGCGCGCACCAGCGCCGCACCGTCAGTCAAGCCGCCGCGAATCTGAAAGCCATCCGCAAGGTCGTAGCGCCAGCGTGTTTCTGTGAACAAGCCGGCGGGAGAGCAGCTTAGAAAATCAACCGTCAGCGTCCAAAGCCCCCAAAATCCCAGAGCCGCCAGCGCAACCGCCATCACGACGGCCAAGGCGGACAATCTGCGCCCACGGCTGTGTCGAGTCATTGCGGATGCTTTCATCGTGCATGCATCTTCCTTTCGTTGCTTTGGCGCGCCGCCTCTGCGACAGTGTTGCAAACGTCGAGACTGTTTCCGGTGGAGAAATGCAATCAAACCGCGTCAGATCTGCTCTTTTGCTGCCGGACGGCATAAAAAACGTAACCCGGCACAGGCGAGAGAAGAATGCCTGTGTTTTAAAGGCATTTGCGCATATATGATTATAGCAAAGCAATTATTGAATGTCAATAATTATTAGGCGAACTTCAAAAATAAAGCGGGTTGCTCAAGCAACCCGCAAAGGATGATAAGTTTGGCATAAAGCATAAACCGCCCGCAAAGGGAAGGCGCCTGCCTTTGCCTGACAGATTTGCTTATTCCGGCTGCAACAGGCCGTAGCTCCCGTCGGAACGCAGGTACAGGACGCACATGCTGTCCGTTTCCTCGTTCAAGAACAGGAAGAAGGTGTGCCCCAGCAGTTCCATCTGGGCGATGGCATCGTCCACATGCATGGGCTTGACCGGGAATTTCTTTACGCGCACCAGGTTGTAGGATGCGGCTTCTTCTTCGGCCTCGGCCGGTTCGTCCGCGACCGGTTCGAAAGCGCCCGCGCGCAGACGCTTTTCCAGCTTCGTGCGGTGGCGGCGAATCTGGCGGTTGAGTTTGTCCACGGCACGGTCGATGGACATATACATGTCGTTGGAAACTTCCTCGGCGCGCAGGATTACGCTGCCGACGCTGATGGTAATCTCGACGATATTGCGGTTGCCGCGCTCCTGGGAAAGGCGGATCTGGGCCTCGACGTCGTCCTGGAAGTAGCGTTCGAGCTTGGTGAGCTTTTTCTCCACGCGCGCCTTGAGGCTGTCGGTGATTTCCATTCCCTTGCCGATATATACAAATTTCATCCGGCTCTCTCCTTTGTCGGTTACTTGACGGTCATCCGTCTGTTTGTTAATATTCTGCGCACCAGGCAATTTTTCCTGCCTTGCCGGGCGGCGAATTTAAAAAAAGTTCACATGTTTTCCCAGAAAAAGCGAAAAATATATTCCTGAGCGCGCCAGTGCCTTCTTTGACATTCGCGCGCGCACAATCCGCTTTTCTGGAGGAAGACCATGACGCTGATTCTGACGGTTTTGCAGATATTGCTCAGCCTGGTGGTGGGCGTCTATTTTTTCCGGCAGCTCCGGCGAGACCGCGCCCTGCAACCCTCCGGCGGACGGGGGTCAAGCACGGAGGCCGAGCACGTTCGCCATCTGCGCTCCATCCATCTTTCGCGCCCGCTCAACGAGGCCGTGCGCCCACGCACGTTTGCGGAGATTGTCGGCCAGGAGGAGGGGGTGCGCGCGCTCAAGGCCGTGCTGTGCGGGGAAAACCCCCAACATGTCATCATCTACGGCCCGCCCGGCGTGGGCAAGACATGCGCGGCGCGGTTGGCCCTGGAGGCGGCCAAGCGCTCGGAGGGTACGCCCTTCCGCGAGGACGCGCCCTTCGTAGAGATGGACGCCACCTGCGTGCGCTTTGACGAGCGTTCCATTGCCGACCCGCTGTTTGGCAGCGTGCACGATCCCATTTACCAGGGCGCGGGCCCGCTGGGACAGAACGGCGTGCCCCAGCCCAAGGAAGGCGCGGTCACACGCGCGCATGGCGGCGTACTGTTCCTGGACGAAATCGGCGAGATGCACCCGGTGCAGATGAACAAGCTGCTCAAGGTGCTCGAAGACCGCCTGGTGCGCTTTGACAGCGCCTATTACGACCCAACAGATGCCAGGACGCCCGCCTATATCCACGATATCTTCAAAAACGGCCTGCCCGCCGATTTCCGACTCGTGGGCGCGACCACGCGCGGCCCGGCCGACCTGCCGCCAGCCTTGCGCTCGCGCTGCATGGAGATTTTTTTCCGCCCCCTGGAACGGGAGGAATTGGCGTTGGTGGCTGAAAACGCCGCCCAACGCGCCGGTTACGAGCTTTCCAAGGCAGACGCGGCACTGGTGGCGGGCTATGCCGACAGTGCGCGCACGGCGGTCAACCTTGTGCAGCTCGCGGCGGCCACGGCCCGGCAGGAGAAGCGCGCGCAGATTACCCGCGCCGATGTGGAATATGTGGCCGCTTGTTCCCGGCGCACGTTGCAACACGAGATGGAGCCGTGCGCCGCAGGCAGGCCGGGGCAGGTCAACGCCCTGGCGGTCAGCGGCGCGGAGGTGGGGCGCATATTGCGTGCCGAGGCCGTGGCGAAAGCGGGGCGGGGCCGCCTGTGCGTCACCGGCGTGGTGGAGCAGGAGGAGGTTTCCGACGGGCATGGCCGCAAGCTGCGCCGCGCGGGCATGGCGCGGGATTCCGCCGAGGCCGCGCGCACGGCGCTTTCCCGGTTGGGCGTACCCATCGACCGCTACGACCTGCACGTCAACTTTCCCGGCGGAGCCATGGTGGACGGCCCCTCTGCGGGCCTGGCAATGGCCGCCGCCATGCACTCTGCCATCACCGGTGAACCCGTCGCCCCGGATGCGGCCATGACCGGGGAGATTTCCGTAAGCGGCGATATACTGCCCGTTGGCGGCGTCCGCGCCAAGGTGCGCGCCGCGGAACGCGCCGGTCTCAAGCGCGTGCTCGTCCCCTGGGACAATCGTGCCGAGGCGGGGAAAGGGAAAATCGAAGTGATTCCCGTGCGCACGCTCAAACAGGCGCTCAAGCTCCTGCGCGTTCCCGCCGAGCCCCCGGCACACGCCACAGCCGCCGCGGGTGTGCTCGCCGCCAGCCCCGCCGCGTCCGACGCGCAGGCGGGTTGAACAAAAAACGCTTGACAGCGCCGTGGCGTTCATGCTATACTCATACAGACCGATGGTCTGTATGAGGTGAACATCATGGCGCGCAACCGGCATCCCGAACAGACGATGGAGCGCATCCTGGAGGAAGCGTCGCGCCTGTTTTTGCAGAAGGGCTTTGAGAAGACGTCCATGCAGGACATTATGGACGCTACCGGCCTTTCCAAAGGGGCGATTTATCACCATTTTGCCTCCAAAGAGGACATCCTGTTGCGCATCGGCGCGCGCATGGGGGAGGAAAACTCCGCCGCGTTGCAGCGCGTGATCGACGATCCCAATCTCAACGGCGCGCAGAAGTTGAAAGAGGTGTTCCGTGTTTCCCTGCACGGCGAGCAGCAGGCGGCCATGCTGCGCATGATTCCCTACCTGCTGGATAACCCGCGCTTTTTGGCGCTCCATATGCAGGAAATCTTTTATCTGACTGCGCCGGACTACATTGCCCCCATTCTCGAAGAAGGCGTGCGGGACGGTTCCATCCGCGTCGAACGCCCGCGCGCCATGGCCGAGGCCATACTGGTGCTCTGCGACATGTGGATCAACCCGCTGCTCCGCCCAGCCTCGCCCGAGGAGGTGCGCGAGCGCTGCGCGGCGTTTGCGGCAATTATGCGCGCCCTGGGGCTGGATATATTCGACGAGGAGATGACGCGGGCCTGCGTGGAATTTGCGGCCTGGCGCGCGCAAAGCGCGCAATAGGGCGCGGCCATCGCCGCCGGTCAGGGAACCGCTTTCAAGGCGTTTTCAAAACGCGGATAACGCCCGCAAACGCAAAACCGTCCGGACAAAGCAAGAGACCGGAAGCGATTTTTGCTTCCCGATCCTGCGGTCTTGTTCATTCCTCTGGCAGTTTGATGACGTTATCAACATCCCGGAACCGCTTTTGAAGCGGTTTTCTTTGGGACCTATACAAACCGACGGTCGGTTTAATTAAGGAGGTATTTGCCATGTCGTCTCCCCAAAACACGCTGCTCCAACGCGATTTTCTGATCGTGCTCGCCGGGCAGGTCATCTCCCTGTTTGGAAACGCCATTTTGCGCTTTGCGCTGCCGTTGTACCTTTTGCGTGAAACCGGTTCGGCGGCCCTGTATGGCGGGGTGAGCGCGCTATCGTTTTTGCCGATGATCGTCCTGGCGTTGGTGGGCGGCGTGCTGGCGGACCGCGTGAACAAGAAAAACATCATGGCGGCGCTGGATTTTGGCGTGGCGCTTCTGTGCGCGTTATTCCTTTTCTGGATGGACCGGCTGTCCGTAGCGGCGATGACAGCGGTATTCCTGATGCTGCTCTACGGGGCTTCGGGAGCCTACCAGCCCGCGGTGCAGGCCAGTATGCCCGCGCTTTTGCGCGACGAGGCCCTGCTGCGCGGCAATGCCGCCGTCAACATGGTCGGCACGCTGGACGACCTGATTGGCCCGGTGATTGGCGGCGTGCTGTTTGGCCTGTGGGGGCTGAAGCCTATCCTGATGGTCAGCGGCGCCTGTTTTGCGGCTTCGGCGGTTATGGAGCTGTTTCTGCGCATCCCGTATGAAAAGCGGCCGCGCGCGCGAGGCGTCTTCGCCACCGCCTGGCTCGACCTTGGGCAGAGCTGGCGTTTTATCCGCCGCGAAAGGCCCGCGCTTTTGCGGGTGACGGCGGTTCTGGCGCTGTTTAACCTGACGCTTTCCGCTGCGCTGGTGGTGGGCGTGCCGGTCATCGCCGTCAATCTGCTGGGCCTGTCGGACGAGGCGTTGGGCGTTATTCAGGGCGTGATGGGGTTTGGCGGTTTGTGCGGCGGCCTGGCAGCGGGCGTATGGGCGCGGAAGCTGCGCCTGCGCCATGGCTTTTTCGCGCTGCTGGCCTGCGCGCCGGCCATGCTCTTTCTCACCGCTGCCGTCCTGCCCGCTCTGCGCGGTGCGGGCTACGCGCTGGTCCTTGCGGGTTGCTTTCTGGCTATGGCCGCCGCTTCGCTGTTTACGGTGCACATGAGCGCGACCGTACAGGGGCAGACGAGCGCGCATCTGGTGGGCAAGGTGATGTCCCTGATCCAGTCTGTGGCGATGTGTACGCAGCCGCTCGGGCAGGCGCTTTACGGGGCGCTGTTTGAGACGCTGGGGGAACGGGCTTATCTGGCAACGCTGTTTTCCGCCCTGGCCGCGGCGCTGATTTCCCTGTACGCGCGCGGGGCGCTCAAGCGGCTCGAGCAGGAGGGTACGGTGGCAAGGGCCGCATGAAGTGGGAGCTGTTGCGGGGATAGTGTGAAAAATGCAAAAGCGCCCGGCGGCACAGCTGCCGGGCACGAGATCAGCGCTTCTTTAGCGCCCGTCGTTTAAGGCGTGCGCGTGGGCCTTTGTGCTTATCTTCGTCCGCGCTCAGCGCGGGCAGAATGCCCGTGCACTCGGTCACTGAAGCCATGCTCTCCAGATCGGGCATGTCCTGCTGGGGCGTTTTTTCACGCATCCGTGTCCCTCCCTGCCGTTTTTCTTTTAGCATTGCCCGCGATCCGACACTGTATGTATGGGCGAAAACGCGGCAACAAAAAACCATTTCCTTTGCAAATCCCGGTTGACACGGATTGCAAAAAAATATACAATATGGGGGAGAACATGTTACGCTGCCAAGGAGGACGTCCCATGTACAAAGAAGCCATTAAGAGCGCCGGGGAAAAGATGGATAAGACCATTGCCATCATCGAAAAAGACCTCTCTACGTTGCGCGCGGGCCGCGCCAACCCCCAGATCCTCGACAAAATCACCGTGGATTACTACGGAACGCCCACGCAGCTCAACCAGGTGGGCAATATCTCCTCGCCGGAGCCGCGCATGCTGGTCATCGCGCCCTGGGAGCCGAAGATGATCGCGGAGATCGAAAAGGCCATCCAGAAGTCCGACCTGGGCATCAATCCCTCCAACGACGGCAAGGTGATTCGCCTGGTCGTGCCGGAGCTGAACGAGGAGCGCCGCAAGGAACTGTGCAAACAGGTCAAAAAGCAGATTGAGGAAGGTAAGGTCGCCATCCGCAATACCCGCCGTGATACGATGGATCAGATCAAGAAAATGAAAAAGGATTCCGTCATCACTGAGGATGATATGAAGCAGGCGGAAACCGAGATGCAAAAGGTGACCGACGCGCACATCAAGACCCTGGATAAGGTGGGCGCGGACAAGGAAAAGGAGATCATGTCGATCTAATGCTGCAAAAGCTGACCGGGCTTCTTACAAAAAGGCCCCGAAACGCAGGCGTCGCGCCCCGGGACGACGGGGCGCGCCTTGCGCTACCGGAAAAACTGCCCCGGCACGTGGGCATCATCATGGACGGCAACGGCCGATGGGCGCAAAACCGGGGGCTGCCGCGCTCGGCGGGTCACGCCGCCGGCACAGAGGCCTTGCGCGATATCATCCAGGCGTGCGACGATTGGGGCATCTACGCTCTGTCCATCTACGCCTTTTCCACGGAGAACTGGGCGCGGCCCAAGGACGAGGTTGGCACGCTGATGGGCTTGATTTTGCGCTACTTCCAGTCTGAAATCGACGAACTGGACGCCAAGGGCGCGGTGATTCGCATCATCGGCGATGTAGACGGCCTGCCGGATAAACAGCGCGACGTGGTCAACCGGGCAATGGAGCGCACCAGAGACAACGACGGCTTGCGCCTGAATATCGCCCTCAATTACGGCGGTCACGCTGAGCTTACCCGCGCCGCCCGCCGTCTGGCCGCGCGCTGTGTGGCCGGCGAAATGAAGCCGGAGGACATTGCCGAGGCCGATGTTGAAAACGAGCTGTATACCGCCGGATTGCCGCCAGTGGATCTGCTCATTCGCACCAGCGGCGAGATTCGCACCTCGAATTTCCTGCCCTGGCAGGCGGCTTACGCGGAGATGGTGTTCAACCCCATCCTCTGGCCGGATTACAACCGCGAGGTGTTTCTGCGCGATTTGCATGAGTACGCCTCCCGCGACCGCCGTTTTGGCGGCGTAAAGAAGGAGGAGGGGCAATGAAAACGCGCGTAATTACGGGCGTTGTGCTCGTGTTGCTCATTTCCGCCGTGATTTGGCTGGGAGGTTGGTGGCTGCGCGGCGTGGCGCTGCTTTTGCTGCTTTTGAGCATGCACGAAATGTACGCCGCCTACCGCCACAAGGGAATGCGTCCTATCCCTGTGGGTATGGGACTGGCGCCCCTGCTGCTTTTGAGCGCTCTGCTGCTGCCCGGCGACCGGATGATGGAAGCCGCGGTGGGGGCGACGGCGCTGCTGGCCGCCGTGGGCGTGGGCGTGATCGTTCTGCGCGGGCGCGTGGACGGGGCGTGCATGCAGGCGACGCTTCTGCCGCTGATCTATCCCGGCGTGTTTTACATATTGCTCTTTGACCTTACCGGCGCGGCGGAAGGCATGGAACGCACGCTTTTATTCGTGCTTCTGTTCCTCGTGCCCTCGCTGAACGATTGTTTCGCCCTCTTTACCGGTATGGCTTGTGGAAAACACAAGCTCTCGCCGGAGATCAGCCCCAAAAAGACCATTGAGGGCAGCATTGGCGGCCTGGTTGCGGCGGTGGCTTCCGCCGTAGGGCTGCCGTTTCTGGTCTGCGCCCTGTATGGCGCGGATCGCAGCGTGCTTACGCCCGTCTGGTATTACGCCCTATTTGGCCTGTTGGCCGGGGCGCTTTCGCAGATCGGCGATTTGGCCGCTTCGCTGGTGAAGCGCGATTGTGGCGTAAAGGACTTTGGAAAGATATTTCCCGGACACGGCGGCGTTATGGACCGGCTGGACGGCATACTCTTTGCCACGCTGGCCTGCCACGTGTTTTTCCGGACGATGGGATGATGCGTTTGCGACGGAAAATCGCTATTCTTGGCGCGACGGGTTCCATTGGCTCTCAGGCGCTGGATATCGCGCGCCGTTACCCGGAGCGCTTCGAGGTCGTGTGCCTGACGGCGCGCGCCTCGGCGGAAAAGCTGTTTGAACTGGTGCGGACATTCCGCCCCCGCGTGGCGGCGCTGGAAATCGAACCGGAAACGCTTCCGGAGGATGTGCGCTTTTGCGAGTGGGTGTTTGGGGCGGACAGTTCGGCGCGGGCGCTTGCGGCCTCGGGTGCGGACGACGCCCTCTGCGCCGTGGTCGGCATCGCCGGTCTCAGCAATGTATGGACGGCGCTGGCGTGCTGCGAGCGCGTGTTGCTTGCCAACAAAGAGGCGCTGGTGGCGGGCGGCGACTTGGTCATGGGGCGCGCCCGGGAACTGAAGCGGGCGCTCCTTCCCGTGGACAGCGAACATTCGGCCATTTTCCAATGCCTGCGGGCGCGGGACGGTAACCCCGTGCGCCATTTGATTCTCACCGCCTCGGGCGGCGCGTTGCGCGACCGAGCGGCGGAGGAGATTGAAAACGCCAGCGTGCAGGACGTTTTGCGCCATCCCACTTGGCGCATGGGGGCAAAGATCACCGTGGATTGCGCCACCATGCTCAACAAGGGCTTGGAAGTCATCGAGGCGCACTACCTGTTCGGCATGGATGCGGAAGAGATTCGCGTGGTAGTGCACCCGGAAAGCGTCATACACTCTTTGGTGGAGTTTGAGGACGGCGCGGTGCTGGCGCAGCTGGGAAACCCTGATATGCGCGGGCCAATTGGTTACGCAATGGGTTTTCCGGACAGACTGCCTTATGAGGGCAAGCCGCTCTCCCTTGCGGACGCCGGCAGCCTTACCTTCCGTGCCCCGGACGAAGAACGTTTTCCCTGCCTGCCCATGGCCTATGAGGCCCTGCGCGCGGGCGCGAACGCGCCGGTGGTGTATAACGGCGCCAACGAGGTAGCCGTAGAGGAATTTTTGGGCGGAAGGGTGCGCTTTGGCGAAATCGCCTGCTGCGTGCGCGCGGCGCTGGAAGGCGTTCCCCGGCGGAAGGTTTGCTCGCTGGAGGACGTGCTTGCGGCCGACCTCGAAGCGCGCGCGTATGCGCGAAAATTCCTTGGAGGACGTAAATGATTGTAAATATTCTCTATATCCTGCTGGCCATCGTGCTTCTGGGCGTGCTGGTGATGGTGCATGAATTCGGGCACTACATCGTCGGGCGGCTCACGGGCATGACGGTGCTGGAATTCTCCATCGGCTTCGGCCCAAAGCTGCTCGGGTGGCGGCGCAAGGAAATCGACTATTCCCTGCGGCTAATCCCCCTGGGCGGCTATTGCAGCTTTCTGGGCGAGGACGAAAACAACAACGACCCCCGTGCCATGAACAACCAGCCGGTATGGCGCAGGTTTCTGACGATTTTCGCGGGCCCGGCGATGAACTTTGTGTTTGCGTTTGTGGTCTGCGTGGTGATGCTGATGGGGTATTTCACCGCTGGCATTGCCAGCCCCACGGTGGAAAGCCTGTATGCCGATATGCCCGCCGAGCAGGAAGGCTTGCAGGCAGGCGACGTGATTGTCAGCGCGAACGGCGAGGAAATCGAATTTTCGGAAGAAGGCGCGCAGTATTTGCGCGCGCTGATCGCCGATTCGCCGGTAGATGAACCCATCGAGTTCACAGTCGAGCGCGACGGTGAACTTTTGAGCTTTTCCGTAATGCCGGCGCTGGTGACGGATGAACAGACCGGCGCTTCTTCGTATATGCTCGGCATCGTTTTTGAGGGGCGCACCTATACCTTTGGCGAGGCGCTTGCGCAGGCGCCGCGGACGATGGCCAATTTCGTAGGCATGATGCTTGATTCGCTCAAAAACCTCGTGTTCCATGGCGAGGGAGCGAGCGACGTGACCGGCCCGGTGGGCATCATCTCCGTGGTCAGCGAGGTGGCGCGCGAAGGCTTCTATATGGTGCTGTATATACTGTTTGTCATCTCCCTGAACCTGGGGCTGATGAACCTTTTGCCCCTTCCGGCGCTGGATGGCGGGCGGCTGGTGTTCCTCATTGTCGAGGCGATCCGCAGAAAACCTGTGCCCCCGGAGAAGGAGGGCATGGTGCATGGCATCGGCATGCTGCTGTTGCTCGGCTTAATCGTGGTCATCACTTATCAGGACATTGCGCGCCTGATTACGGGGTAGGAATATGCTTACAAAGGCTGTATACGCAGGAAATGTACAAATTGGGGGCGGTGCTCGGGTAACGGTGCAGTCCATGACCAATACCGACACCCGCGACGCCGGGGCTACCATTGCCCAGATTCGCGCCCTCGCAAACGCGGGCGCGGAGATTGTGCGCGTGTCCGTCTACGACGAAACCTGCGCGCGGAATGTGCGCGCCCTCGTGGACGCCAGCCCGGTGCCGCTGGTAGCGGACATACACTTCGACCACCGGCTTGCCATCCAGGCTGTGGAAAATGGCATCGCCAAGGTGCGCATCAATCCCGGCAACATCGGCGGGGAAAACAACGTGCGTACTCTGGCGGACTGCCTGCGCGCCCACAATGTGCCGGTGCGCATCGGCGTGAATGCCGGCTCGCTGGAACGCGAAATCTTGCAGCGCTACGGCGGCGCGACCGCCGAGGGCATGGTGGAAAGCGGTCTCAACCACGCGCGCATGTTGGAGCGCGCCGGGTGGGATGAAATCGTGCTTTCCTTCAAAGCGTCCAGCGTGCGCCTGACCGTGGACGCCTGCCGCCTGGCGGCAAAGCGCACGGATTACCCCCAGCACATCGGCGTCACCGAGGCAGGCACCTATGAAGGCTCCATCGTCAAAAGCGCCATGGGCATCGGCGCGCTGCTGCTGGACGGCATCGGCGATACCATCCGCGTGTCCATTACCGGCGACCCGGTGCGCGAGGTCGAGGCCGGGTTGGATATACTGCGCGCCGCCGGGCTGCGCAAGGACTATGTAGAAGTCGTCTCCTGCCCGACGTGCGCCCGCACGGCCATTGAGGTGGAAGCGCTGGCATGCAAGGTGCGTGAAGCCACAAAGCACATCCGCAAGCCCCTGCGCGTGGCGGTGATGGGCTGCGTGGTCAACGGCCCCGGCGAGGCGCGCGGGGCGGACGTTGGCATTGCCGGCGGCAAGGACGGCGGGGCGCTGTTTGTCAAGGGACAGCCGCCGCGCGCCGTACATGGCGATTTGGCGGAAATACTGCTTGCGGAGATACAAAGGATACTGCAATGAGCGAATTATGGCGGGAATTGATTGAGCGCCAGAGCCCGGAACTCGCCGGAGCCCTGGCGCTTCGGCGCGTTTCGATCTCTAAAAAGACGGGCGAAATGTGCGTGCAGCTTTGCGCGGACAGGCTGTTTACGCGCGCGGAATATAAAAGCGTCCATCAGGCATTTGCCGCGGCTTTCCCAGCCGTAGGCGTGGGCCTGAAGATATCCTATCCCGCCCTGAAGGAACGAGCCGAAGCGGATATTTCCTCCATCGCGCCGCTTTTGATTGAACTGGTGCGCCATGAAAGCCCTGGTTCAGTGCCGTTCCTGCTCAACGGAGATACCGATTTTTCCCTCAAGGACGGTGTGTTTACCATCCACGCCACCGGCGAGGAGGGCGTGGCCTACATGCGTGCGCGGGGCGTGGACCGCCTCTTTTCCGAGCTTTTGCACGACCTTTTTTCCATTGACGCCAAGACGGTTATTGAAGTGGCGGGCAGCGAACAAAAGCGACTGGAGCGCATCCGCGCCCAGCGCCTTGCCGAGGAAGCGCGCCTTGCCGAGGAAACCGCGCGCGGCGTGCATGAGGAAGGCGGAACCAAGAAAAAGGCCGTCCCGCAGGATGCCGTCTATGGCCGCCCCATCCACGACGCGCCCGTACCCATGAACGAGGTCACCGAGGATATCGGCCGCGCCACCGTTATGGGCGAGGCCGCGGCGCTGGAAATGCGCGACACCAAGAATGGACAATCGAAGATTGTCACCTTCTCCATGACCGATTACAAAGGCTCGGTCAACTGCAAGCTCTTTCTGGGCGGACGCCGCCAACAGGAAGACGGTTCCGTGGAGGAGCAGGCGGAAAAACTGCGCGCCGCCCTCAAGGACGGCCTTTGGGTCAAGGTGCGCGGCAGCTACCGCTACGATGATTTCAAGCGCGAAATGGTGCTGATGGTATCAGATATCATGTCCGTGCCCAAGCCTGTGCGCGAGGACAACGCCCCCCGCAAGCGCGTGGAGCTGCATTTGCATACGCAGATGAGCACCATGGACGCCTGCGCCTCGGCCAAAGCCCTGATTTCGCAGGCTGCCGCCTGGGGCCATCCCGCCATCGCCATCACCGACCACGGCGTGGTGCAGGCCTTCCCGGAGGCGTTTGGCGCGGCGCGGGGCAAGGACATCAAGTTCATCCCCGGCTGCGAGGGTTATCTCATCGAGGACGCTCCGGAGATCGTCTCCGGCGGCGACGGCCGCCTTTTGGAGGAGACGGCCTTTGTGGTGCTGGATTTTGAAACCACGGGCCTTAATTCCAACCTGGACGAGATCATCGAAATTGGCGCGGTGCGCCTCGAAGGCGGCAAGGAGGTTGCGGAGTTTTCCCAGCTCGTCAACCCCGGCCGCGCCATCCCGGAAAAAGTGGTGGAGCTGACGGGTATAAGCTCCGCCATGCTTGCCGGTCAGCCCTCCCTGGCGGAGGTATTCCCATCGTTTGAAAAATTCCTCGAAGGCGCGGTGTTGGTGGCGCACAACGCCTCCTTTGACATGGCCTTTTTGCGCCGCGCCTTTCAGCGATTCGGCAAGGAGATGGATCATCCCATCCTCGATACGCTGGCGCTGGCGCGCAACGCTTACAAGGAGCTGCGCAACCACAAGCTGGGCACGGTCTGCAAGCATCTGGACATATCGCTGAAAAATGCCCACCGCGCCGTGCACGATGCGCGCGCCACCGGGCAGGTGCTCGTCAAAACGCTGGAACGCCTCGGCGTTGCGCGCCTTAACGACATCAACAACGCCTTCCAGACCGACGCGGGCGCGCACGCCTACCACATCATCCTCCTGGCCAAGAACCAGACCGGCATGACCAACCTCTACCGGCTGGTGAGCGAGGGGCACCTCAATTATTTCCACCGCACCCCGCGCATGCCGCGCAAGCTGATTGAGAAATACCGCGAAGGGCTGATCATCGGCAGCGCCTGTGAATCGGGCGAGCTTTTCCGCGCCGTGCTGGCGGGCAAGGACGCAAAAACGCTGGAGCGCATCGCCCGCTTCTACGACTATCTGGAAATCCAGCCCATCGGCAACAACGCCTTCCTCGTGCGCGAGGGCGCGGTCAAGGATGACGAGGGGCTGCGCGATCTGAACCGCAAAATCGTTGCCCTCGGCGACCGGCTCGGCATCCCCGTGGTGGCTACGGGCGACGTGCACTTCATGAACCCGGAGGACGCCATTTACCGCTCCATCCTCATGGCCACCAAGGGCTTTGAGGACGCGGATATCCAGCCACCTCTCTACTTCCGCACCACTGAGGAAATGCTGGAGGAATTTGCCTACCTGGGCCGGGAGACCGCCGAGCGCGTGGTCATCGACGAGCCGAACCGCATCGCCGAACAGATTGGCGACGTGCGCCTGTTCATCCCGCACCCGGAGGGCAAGGAAACCTTCCAGCCCTTCTGGCCCGAGGCCGAACACGATTTGCGCCGCATCACCCTCGAGCGCGCCCAGCAAATCTACGGCGACCCGCTGCCGGAGATCGTGCAAAAGCGCATCGACAAGGAACTGGGCGCCATCATCGGCTACGGCTTCTCCACGCTGTACATGATTGCCGTCAAACTGGTGGCCAAGTCTCTATCGGATGGCTACATCGTCGGTTCGCGCGGCTCGGTTGGCTCCTCGCTGGTGGCCTATCTTTCCGGCATCACCGAGGTCAACTCCCTGCCGCCGCACTACGTCTGTCCCCAGTGCAAGTTTTCCGATTTCGACGTGCAGCAACTGGGCAAGACTGGCCTGGACCTGCCCGCGCGCGATTGCCCCAAGTGCGGCGCGCGCATGGACAAGGACGGTTTCAACATCCCCTTCGAGGTGTTCCTCGGCTTCAAGGGCAACAAGGTGCCGGATATCGACCTCAACTTCTCCGGCGTCTATCAGCCCGTGGCGCACAATTACATCAAGGAGCTGTTTGGCGCGGAAAACGTGTTCCGGGCCGGTACCATCGGCACCATCGCCGAAAAGACGGCCTACGGCTACGTGCTCAAGTACATGGAGGAGCGCGACCTGCACTTCTCAAACGCCGAGAAGGAACGCCTGGCGCGCGGCATCACCGGCGTCAAGCGCACCACCGGCCAGCACCCGGCGGGCATGGTCGTTTTGCCCAAGGACTATGAAATCTACCAGTTCACCGCCATCCAGCATCCGGCGGACGACATGACCTCCGAAACCGTGACCACGCATTTTGACTTCGGCTCCATGCACGACGTGCTGGTCAAGCTGGACGTGCTTGGGCACGATGACCCGACCATGCTGCGCCGTTTGCAGGACCTGACCGGCATCGCCCCGCGCGAAGTGCCCCTCAACGACCCGGAGGTGTTCAAAAACATACTCTCGCTGTTTTCCTCGCCCGAGGCGCTGGGATTGACCGCGGAGGAGCTGGGCGTGCCCACCGGCACGCTGGGCATCCCCGAATTTGGCACGCGCTTTGTGCGTGGCATGCTGGTGGAAACCCGGCCCAGCACCATGGAAGAGCTGATCCGCATTTCCGGCTTGTCCCACGGCACCGACGTGTGGGTGGGCAACACGCAGGATCTCGTGCACGCTGGCGTGCCCCTGAGCGAGTGCATCTGCACGCGCGACGACATCATGAACGCCCTCATCGATTTCGGCGTGGATTCGGAAATCGCCTTCAAGACCATGGAGTCCGTCCGCAAGGGCAAGGGCCTGCAGCCCTTCATGGAGGAGGCGATTCAGGCCGTGGACGCGCCGGACTGGTACATCGGCAGTTGCAAGAAGATCAAATACATGTTCCCCAAGGCGCACGCCGTGGCCTATGTCACCATGGGATTGCGCATTGCCTACTTCAAGATTTACTACCCGGCGGCCTATTACGCCTGCTACCTGATGCGCAACGCCGACGCCTTCGACGGCTCGCGCATGATCACCGGCAACGTGGACGTGCTGCGCTCGATGATTGAGGAAATCAACGGCCTGGAACGCGCCGAGCGCGAGCGCAAGGACGATGAGGTTTCCATCCTTGAAATCCTCATCGAAATGAACCTGCGCGGCGTACATCTGCGCCCCGTGGACATTTACCGCTCTGCGGTGACGGATTTCCTTCTGGAAGAGGACGGAACCATCCTGCCGCCGCTGACGTCGCTTCCCGGCGTGGGCCAGCAGGCGGCGGAGGCGTTCGCCGCCGCGCGCGAGGGCGGGCCGTTCATCTCCCAGGACGATATGCTGCGAAGGAGGGCACCCAAAACCGTCGTCGAAGCCCTGCGCGCCGCCGGCTGCCTGCAGGGCATCCCCGAAACCAGCCAGGTGTCGCTGTTCGAGTTTGGAATATAGGGGGAGTAGAAATGAGCGGCGTCAGTTTCGATCAGGTCGAAATGTGGATGGAACATCTGTCGGAGGACAGCGCCCCCGAGGAGCAGGAAGAGGCCGTGCGCGGGCTGATTGAATATGTGCAAAACGACGAACGGCGGGAAACGAGCTTTCTGCAAAAAATATTCCTTGGCGGCGACGGCCATGTCCGGACGAGGCACAACGCCGCCCGCGTCGTCGCCGCCCTTGACGATGATATCATCGAATATTACGCGCCCCTGTGCCTGGACTGGCTTAAGGATGCCAACTGGCCCGGCGCGGATATCATCTTCGACCGCCTGACCGTGGCCAGGGGCGGCTATATCGACGCAGAGATCGAGCGCGCTCTGCGTGTCTGCGAGCGCTACAATCGCTATCCGCATCCGCGGCTGTGGGCGGAGGTGCTTCGGGATTTGCAAAAGTACCGCGCCGCCTACGCGAGCGGCAACCCGCTGTGCGGGTATTCCCTGTATGTGGATGTGGGATACAGGGGCGAAGCCCCGCAGAGCGCAGACAAAGCTCCGTAACCCCGTCGTGCCGGGCGCGGTTTTTTTGGATTTTTTCAGAATTTGCAATAATTTTACATATAGAAAAGGGAACTCTTTCCGCTCTGGCGCGTCTATATATGCGTAGACCAAAATTCCATTGCCTGAAATTGGGAATTGGAGGTACACAAAAAATGAAAAAGTGCATTTGCCTGTGCTTGGCGCTGCTTTTGGTCTTAGGCGGCGCGGCGCTGGCGGAAAACGTGATTGGCGGCGCGGACGGCCCCACGTCCATCTACCTTGCCCCGACGGTTGTTACGCCCGAGGATGGGCGCTATGTGCTCATCGCCCGCGCGGAAACGGATGGAACCTACAGCTATGCCTTGGTCGGCGCCGGTACCGGCGAGGAAGCCATGGCCCTGTTTGGCGGCGCCGGTGCGTCCGAGGAACGCATTGCTGCCTTCACGCGCTTCGCCGCGGCCCTGGAACCGGCGGTGACGCTGGAAAGCGGCGCAGACCCGCTCGTGATTTCGCGTTCTGAGGATGGCGGCATTTCCTTCAGCGCTGGCGCGTTGGAGCTTGTGCGAGTGGAGGACGGAACCGTTTTCGCCATCGTCACCGGCAGTTTTGCGCAGCAGGAAATCAGCGTGGAGGAAGGCTGCGCGGCCTATATCTGGGATGAGGATGGCGTGCTCGAATACGGCGTGGGCAGTACTGTGGGCGAAACCATCAACGTTTGTCCCCACTGCGGCCGGCCGGATGATGGCACTTCCCGCCATCACACGGTGATCAGCGATTATTGCAAAGAAGGCCATACGCTCTGCATGGGCGACCCGGAACACTATTGCGACCCCGACGAGGGCGGCTGCAGCGATTATTATCCCTGCTCCCGCTCCAACAGCCACACGCCTTGCGCCAAGTGCGGCAAGCTCTGGTGCTATAAGGAGCATGGCGATCATAAGGAGCTGGCCTGCGGGCATCGCGGCTGCGAGGTTTACGGCGAGGAAGAAGCGCATGCCCAGTGCGCGGCCTGCGGCGGCTATCTGTGCGATGGCCAGGATCATACCCTTGCCGCCTGCGGCAAGCATCATATGAGTGAAACAGGCGACCATAGTGCCGCTCCCTGTGGGCAGGAGGGCCATTTCAACTGCGATGGTCAGGATCACGGCGCTGCCGCCTGCCAGACGCTCGGCCACTTTGCCTGCGATGACCAGGATCATACCGCTGCCCCCTGCGGCGAACATTTCGCCTGCGAGGAAGGGTATGATGCCGCGCAGCATGCACAGTGCCCCGGCTGCGGCGTGTATGTTTGCTCGGAAGGGTATGTTGCGGAGGAACACGCCCAGTGTGAAACCTGCGGCGGCTACCTCTGCGATGGCAAAGATCACAACCATGCCCCTTCCGGGGAAACCGGGAGCGGGGAAACACTGTAAACGCTTTCCGAATGCGGCTTGAGGGAGCCGTTGGGGAGTGGGATGGGGAGCGCGTCCGTAAGGGCGCGCTTTTTATTGAAAAACGATAATTTCGGTTGTATAATAAAATTGTAAAGGGGGATAGAAACGAAAAGAATTGAGGGGGAATTACTTTGCTATGTCCCCCGGCCCCGAAAAACAGCAAATATCCCGCATGCTTGCCCATCTTCTGCGCGGCACGGCCACCATTGCGCACAGTGAGCACGGCCTGCGCGCTGAGGACTACGTGGGCGGCGGGTTCGTTTATCTGGATGTGGATGTTCCTGTATACGCGGACGGGCAGACGCAAAGCCTGACGGCGCGGTTGAGCGCCTCTTCCTGCACCGGCGGCGAGGTGATGCACGCGCGGCTGGAATTAAGCCGTGTGCCGGACGATTACGCTCGGGCTATGCGCCCGGACGCGCCGCTGCCCTGTTCCGCCAGCCTGATTTTGAGCGGAGAAAACGGCCCGACGCATTACTCGCTGCACTTCAACGAAACCTTCAGCGGCGGGCAGTCAAATGGTTGACAGGCGGGGGCGGAGGTTGTATACTGGATTTGGTTACCAAATCGTAAAAGCAGAAGGGGGAATGCGGTGTGAGAATCAAGCGATTTGTGGCCTTTTTGCTGGTTTGCCTTTTGCTGGCAGGCACGGCCTGTGCCGAAGCGGGGTTAAAGCCCCGGCGGGATATCGGAGAAAGCTCCATGCAGAGCGACGCAACGCCGACAGAAGAAAGCGCGCACAGCGGCGAACACGAAGAAGTTTTCTCGTTTTCGCCGAGTGAAGAGGAGAAGCAGCCGTCTGCGGACGATGCCACGGAAAACCCGGCTGAGGACGACGGCGCGCCGCTGTACCAGGAGCGCATCGAGGGAACGCTGGTGCTGGAAGAGAGCGATTACGGATACAGCAATTCCGTGACCTACGATCTTTTCATTGCGGTTTCGGAATACGAGGATTATTCCGTGCTCATCGAAGCGGGCGCGATGCCCGCCGCAGGCGAGGGCATGGCGGTGGAGGCGGCGCTGAATCTGGAAAGCGGCTTGGAACAGATGGAGGAGCTCGCCAGCGGCGAACTGACCGTCACCGACGCGGCCAGCGGCGATGTCTACGCGCGTTATACGCTCTCTTTGGACGATGAAAGCAATATCACGATTCGCGATGCGCTGAGCGGCGATGTGCTGGAATTTGGTTCGCCGGACGACGAAACGCTGTTGGACGCTATGGCCATCGAAAGCATTTATCGTGGTTCCGAAGCGCTCTATGCAAATTATGAGCCTCTGGCGCGCCGCTTTGCAGCGCTGGACAACGTTGGCGACGCGCTGAC
>DVFZ01000069.1 GCA_018712945.1 Candidatus Pullichristensenella stercorigallinarum
AAAGGGGGCACCCCTTTGGAAACCCCGGACAACAAAACAGGCGGTATGCTGCCCTCTCCGGGAGCATACCGCCGTTTGTTGTCAGCAGCCCGTTTCACGGTCTGCGTGTAGTTCCTTGTAAACTGACCTAATGGAAAGGCGCAAAAATTGTCAACGAGCAGCTTCGCGCGCCACGGTTTCGACCTGTTTCTTAACAAAACGCGTGTGTTTGGATGCTTTTGTTATCCCTCTGCACAATATATTAACATTTCCTTTTCAAAACGGGCATTGACGCCATTCCATCAAACTTTTACAATATAGACAGAAGCTCTGTATACAGAGGAGGAAATCTATGCGCAATTACGATGTTGCGATTATCGGTGCAGGCGTAACCGGCTGCGCGGTCGCCCGGCACCTGTCGCGCTTCCGGCTGAAGATCGTCCTGATCGACGCTGCCGAGGATGTGGCCATGGGCGCTTCGCGCGCCAATTCCGCCATTGTCCACGCGGGCTATGACTGCCCGGCCGGAACGCTGATGGCCAAGCTGAACGTGCGAGGCAACGCCCTGTATTCCCAGTGGTGTGAGGAACTGGACGTGCCCTTCCAGCGCGTCGGCTCGCTGGTGGCGGCATTCAATCCGGATGAAAAGCTGGAGCTGCGTTGGCTGTATGAGCGCGGGCTGCAAAATGGCGTGCCCGATATGGAGATGCTCACCGGCGAACAGGCGCGCGCCCTGGAGCCGATGCTCTCCCCCAAGGCCGTCGCCGCTCTGCATGCCAAGAGCGCCGGCATCACCTGTCCCTACGAAATGACCATCGCCTGCGCGGAAAACGCCGTGGCCAACGGCGTGGAGCTTTTGCTGGGCAGGCCGGTAAAGTGGATCGTATCCGAGCCGAACAGCATGGTGGTGCGCTGCGGAGACGAGTGCATCAGCGCCAAGCGCATTGTCAACGCCGCCGGCATCCATGCCGACGACGTGGCCCGCATGATTGAAGACGACTCCTTTGAAATCCGCCCCCGCAAGGGCGAATACATGCTCTTTGACCGTACTGAACGCCGTCCGGAAAAGGTGCTTTTCCACACGCCCACGAAATTGGGCAAAGGCGTGCTGGTCGCGCCCACGGTGGATGGCAACGTCTTTGCCGGCCCGACCGCCGTCAATGTCAACGATAAAGAGGATACCTCTGTGGATGCCAACCTCGCCGAAGTGCTGGCAACGCTGGCGCTGGAGGCGACGCCCACGCTGAACCTGCGCAATACCATCCGCGCCTTTGCAGGCCTGCGCGCCCAGCCCTCCACGGGCGATTTTATCATCACATCATCGGAAAAGGACGCGCGCATGATCCACGCCGCAGGCATCTGTTCTCCCGGCCTGACCAGCGCGCCCGCCATCGCCGAGCAGGTGGAGGAGGAATTGCGCATCACCGGCCTGGTGATGAACGAAAAGGCGCAATTCAACCCCTACCGCAAGCATATTCCGGTATTCCGGACGATGACGGCGGAGGAACGCCGCCGCGCAATTGCCGAAAACCCACTTTACGGGCGCGTAATCTGCCGCTGTGAAAACGTCACCGAGGCGGAAATTGTCGAAGCCGTACACCGCGGGGCGCGCACCGTGGATGGCGTCAAGCGCCGCACGCGCGCCGGTATGGGGCGCTGCCAGGGCGGCTTCTGCACGCCGCGCGTGATGGAGATCATCGCCCGTGAAGCGGAAATTCCTGAAGAAACCATCACCAAGTCCGGCGGCAATTCCTACATGGTCGCAGGACGCACCCGGGGGAGGTGTGAGCATGGACAGGCAGTTTGACGTGGTTGTCGTCGGCGGCGGCCCGGCCGGGTTGGCGGCGGCATTGGAGGCGCGCAAACAGTCCCCCGAAGCCAGCATCGTCATCCTTGAACGCGACCGCGCCCTGGGCGGCATTTTGCAGCAGTGCATCCACAACGGTTTCGGCCTGCACTTCTTTGGCGAGGAGTTGACCGGGCCAGAATATGTGGATCGCTTCATCCGCCGTCTGGAGGGCACGGGCATTGAAGTCTGGCTGGACACGATGGTGCTGGAAATTGGCGGCGGGCGCGAAGTTGTTTGTGTATCGGCAGAGCGCGGGCTGGTGTCCATCCAGGCGGGCGCGGTGGTGTTGGCAATGGGCTGCCGCGAGCGTCCGCGCGGAGCACTGGGCATTCCTGGCACGCGCCCGGCGGGCGTATATACGGCAGGTACGGCCCAGCGGCTTACCAATATTGACGGCTATCTGCCCGGCAAGCGCGTGGTGATTCTCGGCTCGGGCGATATCGGCCTGATCATGGCCCGGCGCATGACCTGGGAAGGCGCGAAGGTGGAATTGGTGGCGGAAATCATGCCCTATTCCAGCGGCCTGAAGCGCAACATCGTGCAGTGCCTGGAGGACAACGGCATACCGCTTCTGTTCAACCACACGGTCACGCGCGTGCACGGCCGCGAGCGCGTGGAGGGCGTGACCATCAGCGAGGTTGACCCGGCCACCCGACTGCCCTTGCGCGGCTCAGCGCAATTTGTGCCCTGCGATACGCTGTTGCTTTCCGTAGGCCTCATCCCTGAAAACGAACTTTCCAAAGGCGCGGGCGTGGAGATTGATTTGGTGACCGGCGGCGCCATCGTCGATGAGCGGCGGCAGACCTCGGTACCCGGCATATTCGCCTGCGGAAACGTTTTGCACGTACACGACCTCGTGGACAATGTCTCCGTGGAGGCGATGATTGCCGGTACGGCGGCAGCGCAGTACGCGCGGCATGGCGGCGGGTGCGGCGCGCAGCGCGCCGTTTCCACCGGGCGCGGGGTGCGTTATGTCGTGCCGCAGCGCATCAGCGCCGGTGCGGAGGGCAAACTGGACATGTATTTCCGCGTGGACAATGTCTATCGCGGTGAAACGCTGGAGGTACTCTGCGGCGAAGAGATCGTTTTCAGCCGTAAAAAGGCCGTCATGACGCCGGGCGAGATGGAAAAAATCACGATCGACTTAAACAAGGTGCGCGGCGACCTGACCGTGCGCCTTGCCGGAGAGTCTCAGGAGGTGCGGCGGCATGGAAAAGCGTGAACTGACCTGCATTGTCTGCCCCGTCGGTTGCCGCGTCACCGTGGAAATCGAGGGCGAGGAAATGCGCGTATCGGGCAACCAGTGCAAGCGCGGCGAAGCCTATTGCCGCCAGGAGGTGTCCTGTCCGGTGCGCACCGTCACCTCGCTGGTGGCCGTATCCGGCAGCGAGCATCCGCTTTGCCCGGTCAAGACCTCCCGCGCTATTCCCCGCGCAAAAATCGCTGAGGTGTTGGCCATTTTGCGCACGATGCGCGTAAAGGCGCCCGTCGCTATTGGCGACATACTGGTTGCCAATATCGCTGGCACCGGCGCGGATCTTGTGGCTACGGACAGCCGCGCGGCACGGGTGGAAACAGCCGCGGAGTAAGCGCTGCAGAAAAGGCATGCCAACCTCAAACACAGGAAAGACGATTTACAACGGATTATTCCGCAACAAGCGCCGCAGGGTTTTGACGCCTGCGGCACTTGTTGCCATTCGCTGTTTGCGTTGTAAGCCAGGTGCATAGCCCTTCCTGATTTGAACATATGACGCCGAACCTCGGGCGTTCTTCCCCCTTGGCCGGTTGCCTGTATTTATCCAACCCCCGCGCCATGAAATCCGATGTTCACGACATCCCCGTGACATGGCGTACATTGTCCATCGTCAAACGCAGAAGCGGGCCGCTTGCGCGACCCGCTTCTTTGGGAAAACCGGTTGGCGTTGCTTTTCAGGCTTTATTCAACAACCGTGATGGTGCCGACCTGATCGCCGACCTGGATGGTGTACTCGCCGGCCGTCTCCAGCGTGATATCCATCTGCAGCACGCGCCAGCTTCCGCCTTCGACGGTCATGATCTTTTCGGCGACCACTTCGCCGTTGGCCAGCGCCTGGGCGATGGTCATGCCGTCGCCGCCATTATTGCGCAGCAAAGCATAGACGGTGAAGGGCTCGCCAGCAGTGGCCTGATTGGTGGCAACCACGTTAGTGACCATCTGACCCCAGCGGTTCTGCTCCTCGACTTCTTCAAAAGCCTGCGGCAGAATCAGGCAGTTGTACTCAAACTCCGGCTGGAGGCCATAGGACATACCGTACTGGTAGGTGACCAGCGGATCGCCCCAGTTGCTCGGGGAGGCGTGCATCTCATTATCTTCCATGGTGGCCTGCACCATCAGGCGGACATAGGGCGAAGCACCCTGATCGCCGGCCAAATCCTTCCACTGTGCTGCATCGCTGTAAGAATCGCGGGCAATCTCCTTGGTAATGATGCCGCCGGGCTGACGGTCGCCGAACAGGAGCTGCGCATAGATCCAAGGCTCAGTAGTGTACATGAAGCCCTCGGTTCCAGAACCATGGTCGGGCTGTTGGCTGTAAGAGAGGTACAGCAAGGCGTCGGCATTCTCCAGCGCGAATGCGTTGGCGTCAACGCGGTTGAGGGAGATGACCATCGGCTTGCCTGCGGCCTGCGCGTCTTCCACGAAATATTCCATCACTTCGTCGGCAGCTGTGAAATCGCCAATGACGACGTCGGCTTCTTCCATGGTTTCAACAACGGTGGCATACTCGGCGATATACTGCTTGTAGTGTTCGGCAGTATCTTCGCTGGTGGCCTGCACGTAGACGTTGATGCCATTCTGCAGGGGCAGCAGGTCGTTATCGTTCTTCAGCAGCACCGCGGACTCGGCCTGCAGACGCTCGGTCATTTCGACCTCATGGGCCGGACGGGCGGCGCGCAGTTCCTCGTTGGTGGTGATGGGGGTCGGGTTGGCGATCCACTCGGGGCTGGCGACAACCTGGAGCATTTCGTCGATCACATTGTAGGGATCTTCGAATAGGCCCTTGTTGAACTTGTAGCGAAGGATGCGGGTCGCGGCCTGATCCACGTTGGCCTTGTCCACTTCGCCGGTCTCCAGGCCTTCGATGATGATGTCCGGCCACAGGGCCATGTAGTTGTTGTCAAGCACTTCGGTGCCATGGAAGATGTTGCCACCGCCAAAGATGTCGGTACCCAGGCGCAGCGCCTCGTTGTACAGCCAGGCTTCGCTCTGCTCAGAAAGCTCGATGCCATCCGGGGTTACGCCGGAAATCTTGCCGCCCATGCCCAGGGCCCACCAGTCGGTGACAACGACGCCGTCAAAGCCCAGGGTGTCGCGCAGATAACCCATGGTTACGGGATCCCATTTTACATCACAGGTATTGGTGATACCAGTGCCGCCGCAGTTGGTCATGACCCAGTCGGAACCGCCGGAAAGGGCCGCTTCCCAGCCGACCATCCAGTTGTCGAAGTTCTGGGCCACGGAACGGGCGTTGCCGAAAGAGGAATCGCCGCCACGGCCGATCCAGTGCTTGGTGCAGGACGAAAGGCCGCCATCCTGCAGGCCCTTGATCTCATTGTGGACGACAGCCGCGATCAGCTCGGGGTTTTCGCCGTACTGGGCGCCGATCTCATTGGCGTAGGGTTCGAAAGTCACATGGATGCCAATGGCGTCCATGGCCTGGCCATAGAAGAAGGCGAGATCATAGGCCAATTCAGGATCGTTGGCGTTGCCGAAGGCGTCATGCGCCTTGTCGATGTAACCGCCCCACGAGTTGTACTCACGGTCGGAGGTGAACGTCATTGGGATGCTGAGACGCTCAGCCTCGGCGGTGGCCTGCAGGTTATTCAGCGTGTTGGTAACCTCGATGGGCGTACCGTTGAGGTTGAACAACATGCAGTTGTTTTTGAAGTCGGGAATCAGCGAGCGCGCCGTATCGAGATTGGCGCTGACGCAGAACAGCAGGCCGACTTCCTCCTCGGGCGTCATCTGGGAGATGAGGTCCGCAACGCGGGCGTCCGTCTCCTGGCGCCAGTCCTCGTAGACGTCGAGTTCGCCGTTGTCATTCATGTCCTTGAACTTCAGGCCGTCTACCTCGAGGATCTGGGTGGTACCCTCCAGATAGGTCAGCCTGGGCTGTTCGCCATCGGCTTCGATCAGAGCGAATTCCAGCTCCTGGGCGAGCAGTTCCGCCTCGGTCGGACCCTCGGTCGCGGCTGCCTCTTCCGCAAGGGCAGAAGCGCCGAGCGACGCAAACAGCATGACGAGCGCAAGCAACAGGGACAGTTTCTTCATAGGTTCTACTCCTTTCACTGAGTATCCTCCCCCGGGCGAGCCTTCCTCCGCAGCCCGTCCTAACAATTTCATAATACTGGACAAATCTTTCCTTGTCGATGGAATATCCAGCACAACCCTTTGTAATTTCAAGTCTGAAAACAGAAAATTCAAACATGCGTCATTTTATGAAATAAGAATATGCTGCAAACTATGGAAATAGTACATTCAACCGCGCAAATAAGTATATATGGGCTCCCGGTAACTGTATTTATGGGCATGGTGGCAATAGGATCAAAAATGTCTATGCCCGCGGGGCATGGATGCTCTGCATGCCGGACAAAATTGCCGGTATTCCGGCGAGAGGCAGGTTATTTGCTGAAAAGGCTCGCGGGAGTTTTTCCTGTTATGTAGCTTAGCACGCCTTCCACTCGTTGGTTTCGAAGTTCAACGATAACGGTTCCCGGCTCTTAGGGTACGTTCTTTCCCCTGCCTCAATGCTCGTATTTATATTGTAGCGCTCAACTTTTTCCCATGAAGCCCCCATAAAGCTTGACACATGTATCTTTGGTGGTATACTTAGGAACGGATGTTATATGATCCGGCATGATCTTCTCTTCCAACCACGCCGTGCGCCGGGCAAGGGGCGGATTGACCGCTGAGAATCCTGTAGGCGGCAAAGGGGTTGGCTGCCGTGCGGCTCAAACATAATAGCCAACTTTTCGTGGAATGTGAGGATTTCGGCATGGATCGCGCCTATGGCCCTGGCGGAGTCTGGCGCGTTTATGAAGCGCAACTTCGAAGCATCCAAAATTGCCTTTGATTCGGCCATTAAAAGGGAGATCTGACAAAACCTGGCGGCGGAGGCAACGCCTCCGCCGTACTTTTGCAAGCTATCCGGTCATTTGCAGTGCCCGGGACGCGTTTATGTTAACCACAGAAAAGGGTGCGCGCCATGCAACGAATTTTGACAAGGGACCGCAATTATTACCGCGACCTCATCCGCCTCGCTATTCCCGTCGCTTTGCAAAATCTGATTACCTTTTTGGTATCCCTCGCCGACAATCTCATGGTCGGAAAATTGGGAGATTATGCGGTTTCCGGCGTTTATATGGGATCGCAGATTCAAACGCTTCTGCAAATGCTCACAAATGGCATCGGCGTTGCCGTAACCATTCTCGGCGCACAGTATTGGGGAAGGCGCAATACGCGCAACATTCGCCGCATCACCAGCATTGGCCTGCAGTTTTCCTTGACGGTCGGCGCGCTTCTGACCGTCGTGTGCGCGCTTTTCCCCGAGCAAATCATCCGCATTTTTACGCCTGACCCATTGGTAATCGCCGAAGGGACGGAGTATTTGCGCTATCTGTGCATTTCCTTTGTCTTTTTCTGCGCCACGCAGGTACTGCTGGCTTCCATGCGCTGTGTAGAAACCACGCATGTCGGCATGGTCGCCTCGGCCGTCTCCCTGGTGGTCAATATTTGCCTGAACTATGTGCTGATTTTTGGAAAACTCGGTTTCCCTGCCATGGGGGTGCGCGGCGCCGCCATCGCCACCGTCCTGGCTCGCGTAGTGGAAACGGGCATTGCCCTGTATTATGTGCTCCGCGTCGATGACAAGCTCCATTTCCGCCTCTCGGACATCCTGCACAGCGACGCTGCCCTCCGGCGTGATTTCATTCACTACGGTATTCCGGTGGTTTTGGGCGACATCGTCTGGAGCGTCAACCTGATGGCGAGCACAATGATCCTCGGCCGCTATGGGGCCAGCGTCACCACAGCCGCCAGCGTTACCAACACGATGAATACGCTCGCGTATGTGGCAATCAATGGCCTGGCCACCGCTGTGGGCATCATCACCGGCAAAACCATCGGCGCGGGCCTGACGGAACGCATGCGGGAATACGCCCGCACTACGCAAATTATCTTCCTGGGGCTGGGCCTTGTGATCGGCGCGCTGATTTTTTCCTTTGCCGGCGCTTTTGTCTCCCTCTATACGGACATCAGCGCCGAAGCGGCCGCTGAATCGGTGCGCTTTGTGCGCGTACTTGCCGTTATGCTCATGGGAACATGCTATCAAATGCCCTGCCTGTTCGGTCTGGTAAAATCCGGCGGGGATGTTGGCTTCGTCTTCAAAAACGATACCATTTTCGTCTTTCTGGTGGTCCTGCCCAGCGCGCTCATCGCCTCGAGCCTGGGCGCCGCTCCCTGGGTGGTGTTCGCCTGCCTCAAGTGCGACCAGATTCTCAAATGCGTTGTCGCCTTCATTAAAGTGAACCGCTATAACTGGATGAAGAATCTCACCCGCGCCGGCGTGGAGTCGTAGTCCCCTCTCCCTTTACCGCCGCCGCAACACGGCTCCAATTCCGGAAAATAGCACAAACATCACGGCGTTGACCGCCACCACGCAAGCCCCGGCAGGCATGCGTTCAAAGTAACTGCTAAAGAGGATGCCAATCAGGAAACAGACCACGGCAATCACGCCAGCGCCGATGGCTACATCACGAAAACGGCTAAACACACGCATGGCGGTGAGCGGCGGGAAGATAATCAGGCTGGAGATGAGCATAGTGCCCATCATGCGCATGCCGATGACGATTGTCACCGCCGTTAGCACGGCGATGAGCGTATTGAGCGCACCCACGCGCGTGCCGGTGGCGCGGGCAAAGGGTTCGTCAAAGGTAATGGCAAACACGCGATGGTAGAGGAAAACGAAAATCGCCAGCACCGCTACGCACAGGGCGATGGAAATCACCACGTCCGAATCCGTCAGCGAAAGGATCTTGCCGAACATATACTCGCTGACCTCGCCCATGCCCTCTGTCATGGAAATGACAATCACGCCAATGGCCACCGCCGTGGTGGATAACATGGCGATGGCCGCGTCTCCCTTGACGCGCGTGCGCTCGTTGATGCGCAAAAGCACAAACGCCGCCGCCATCACCACCGGAATCGCCACCGCCAGCGGCGCAAGGTTTGCCGCCGCCGCCACGCTCAGGGCGCAAAAGCCCACGTGCGAAAGGCCGTCGCCAATCATCGAATAGCGCTTGAGCACCAGGCTCACGCCCAACAGAGCCGCGCACAAGCTCACCAGCGCCCCCACAATCAGGGCGCGCTGCATGAAGGAATACTGCAAATAGGAAAGCATCGTTTCAAGCATTTTCCTTCCTCCATTGCGCATACGCTTGGCGCGTGCCGTTAAAAAGCACGTCGCGGTCGAGCACGACGACGCGGTCGGCGTCGCGCACCGCGGCCTGTACGTCGTGGGAAATCATCAGAACCGCCATGCCACGCTCGCGGTGTAGCATGCGGATCACTTCGTAAAGCCCCTCCGTAGCCTCGGGGTCAAGGGCGGCTACCGGCTCGTCAAGCATAAGCAAGTCGTCCGCCGCGCACAGCGCCCGCGCCAGAAGCACGCGCTGCTGCTGGCCGCCGGAAAGCGTAGGGTACGCCTTTTTGCGCAGGCCGTCGATGCCGAGCAGGCGCATGTTTTCAAGCGCCCGTTCCTTTTCCGCCGCGGAATAGCGCATGCGCAGGCCCATGCGGTTGATCAGCCCCGAGCGCACCACTTCCTCCACAGAGGCGGGAAAATCGCGCTGTGCCTGCGTCTTTTGCGGCATATAGCCGATGTGGTCGCGGCGCAAGCCGTCGCCAAGAAGAATTTGCCCCGCCCTGGGGCGCACAAGGCCCAGCATGGCACGCATCAGCGTGGTCTTGCCCGAGCCGTTGCGCCCGAGCATCACCGTATATTCGCCGCGCTCGATTTTCAGGCTGATGTGTTCCACAGCCGCCTGGCCCTCAAACGCCACCGTCACGTCCCGCAGTTCCATCAGCGCCATTTCCATCCCCTCCCCTCTGGCAGTTTTGGCAAATGCCGACCAGCACGCTTTCGCGCGCGTCGACGCGGAAACCGTGTTCGGCGTACAGATGTTCGGCAAGCTGGCTGACCATTTCGCAATCGACATGAAACATGTTGCCGCAGTGGGAACACATGACATGAAAGTGTTTTTCGCAATCCGCATCCCCGCCGTGGTACTGATAGCGCAACAGGCCGCGGGCGTCCTGATAGCGGCGCGCGGTCTGCTGGCGGCAGAGCGATTCCAAGAACCGGTAGGCCGTGGTCAACCCCACGCGCACGCCTTCGGCCTCCATCGCCCGTGCCAGTTCCTCGGCGGAAAAACACTGCATGGCGTGTTCGGCCAGAAAGCGCGTCATTTCCCGTTTCTGACGGGTCTGGTATTCGCCGCGCATCAGTAAAGCCCCTTTCTGAGTGCCTCCACGTTGCGGGTCATCAGGGAAAGATACGTCTCGCCCGCCGCGAATTCCTCGCCGGTAACGCTCTGGCAGGAGTGCATTTCCACGATCTCCGCACCGGTCTGCTCGGCCACGGCCCGGGCCACGTCCTGTGTAGACATTTCGATGACATAGACCACCGGCATGCCCTCTTGCTCCACCGCGTCAATAATGGACGCCACCGCCTGCACGCTGGGCTGCACCTCGTCCGAGCAGCCGGCAAAGGCGGAAATGTAGGTCAGGCCATATTCGCGCGCGAAATACAAAAACGGGAAACGGTCGGCAAAGATCAGTTCCGTGCGCTCCGCCCCGGCAACCAACTCGCGGAAGGTTGCATCCAATTCGGCAAGCTGCGCGTCATAGGCGGCGGCGTTGGCGCGATATGTGTCCGCGTTTTCCGGAGAAATCGCGCACAGGGTATCCGTTACGCTTTCGAGCATGGCGCGCATGTTGACCGGCGAGGTCCAAATGTGCTCATCGTAGGAAATATCCTCGTGGTCATGGCCGTCGTGTTCTTCCTCGAGCGCCTCCACGCTGTCCATCAGGCGCACGGCCGTGACGTTTCCGGCCTCGGCGAGCATTTCCTCCACCCAGCCGTCGCTGGCGCCGCCGATGTAGATCAGCGCATCCGCCTCGTAAACGGCGCGCGCGTCGGCGGGTGTGGGCTCATAACTGTGCGAGTCCATGCCGGGGCGGATGAGCAGCGTCAGCCCCTCCCCGCCGCCCATCACCTGCCGCGCCAGGTCATAGCAGGGAAAATCCGTGGCCACAATGCTGATCTCCCCCTCTTCCGCCCCGGCGGAACAGCCGCACAGCAGCAGGCAGAGAGCGAGCAGCAACGGTATATATTTGCGCATAGGCGTGTCCTTCCAATCTGAAATTCAAATTCAATTTCATAGTATAGCCGTATTCCCTATTTTGTCAAGTTATGATTTTTGTATGCGCGCAAAAAGCGCCCCGAGTCGGTATTTGCTTCGGGGCGCGGGGTCGGGAAATGTCATTCGTCTCGAATCAGCATATCCCAAGTCATGGAGTACATCCGGTAGCCGACGATTTTCATATACAGGTATGTCAGCAATATGAACGCCGCGACAGCGATTCCCAACCACTGTCCTGGATCCACATCCAGCAAAGCCGTCAAAGCAACATAGAGAAATATCAGAAAGCAGGCGAAGGCCATAAAGACAAAGCATGGGACGCACATATACAAATCCGGAAGCTGCATCACATAGCCGCAATCATCGCACGGCAGCGGCCGGAAGGCATATCGCGCCGGAAATTCGCGCAGGCGCAGTTTTCGCGCGCGCATGTGTTCGCACATGGCCATGCCTCTACCCCCCTTTTCTGTATGCTTACTCCGCTTCTTCTATATCGGCGGGCGTATCCGCATCCGGCTTTGCCGCAATCTTGCCGCCGGCAAAGCCGGACAGCAGCGCGGCCAGGTCGATGCCGGTGGACTGCTTGAGGCCCTCGACCACCTGGTTGCTGGAGGAAATCACGTCCTTGACCAGCTTGGTGGCGTTGCCATCGCCATACATGACGATATGGTCGGTCTGCGCCAGCGGCGAAGCGGCGTTTTTGACCACTTCCGGCAGCGCGGCCAGGTACATTTCCAGGATGGAGGCTTCGCCCATCTTACGCTGGGCTTCGGCCTTCTTTTCGATGGCCTCGGCCTCGGCCAGACCGCGAGCGCGGATACCCTCCGCCTCCTGTTCCATGGCATAGCGGGCCGCGTCGGCCTCCGCCCTGCGGGCCTCGGCTTCCTTGAGCGCCTCGTACTGCTTGGCGTCTGCTTCGCGCTGACGGCGGATGAGGTCGGCCTCGGCCTCCTTCTCGGCCTGGTACTTCATGGCGTCGGCCTGCTTGCGCACCTCGGCGTCGAGCTGGCGCTCCTTGATGGCGATTTCCTTCTCGGCCAATTCCGCCTCCTTTTCGCTGCGGGCGATGTCGGCGTTGGCGCGGGTGATTTCGATGGTCTTGCGCTGGTTTTCCTGCTGAATGGAGTAGGCGGCGTCGGCCTCGGCCTTCTTGGTATCGGCGCGCACCTGCATCTCCGCCTGCTGCACGGTCAACTCGGCGTTCTGCTCGGCAATCTTCTTTTCAGCCTCCACCTTGACGGCGTTGGCCTCCTGCTGCGCCTGCGAAGTGGCGATGGCAATATCGCGCTGGGCATTGGCCTTGGCGATCTGGGCGTTTTTGCGGATCTGTTCCACGTTGTCGATACCCATGTTTTCGATGGTACCGGCATTATCGCGGAAGTTCTGGATATTGAAGTTGACCACTTCGATGCCCAGCTTCTGCATATCCGGCACGACATTTTCCGTGATCTTCTTCGCCACGCCCTGGCGATCCTGCACCATTTCCTTGAGTCCCACCGAGCCGACGATTTCACGCATGTTGCCCTCGAGCACCTGCGTAAGCATGGCAATGAGCTCGTCCTGCCGCATGCCCAAAAGCGCTTCGGCGGCGCGGGAGAGCAGCACCGGGTCGCTGGAAACCTTGACGTTGGCTACGCCATCGACCATGACGTTGATAAATTCGTTGGTGGGCACGGCCTCGCTGGTCTTGACATCCACGGTCATCACCTGCAAGGACAGCCTGTCCACGCGCTCAAAGAACGGCACGCGCCAACCGGCTTTACCAATCAATATGCGCTTGTGGCGCAGGCCGGAAATGATAAAGGCCGTATCAGGCGGCGCTTTCAAGTACCCGAGCACCAACAGGGTAATCAGGACGATTGCGGCAATGATGCCGCCGATCACCCCTCCGCTAATGTGAAACTGTGACATTCTGTTCCCTCCTCTTTCGTTTGCCCCATTCTATTGGATGTCTTTCCATCCACAGCCTAATTTTAACATATCCCCAGGCTGACGCGCAAGGTGAAAGCGGCGAAATGTCGGTTTGCAGCGTTCAAAACCCTGCCAGAACGCCTGAAAGTACAAAAAGCCCGCAGGCAATAATTCCTGCGGGCATTCCAAACGATAAGGCTTTTAGCGCTTGGAGAACTGGGGCGCGCGACGGGCGGCCTTCAGGCCGTACTTCAATCGTCTGAGCGATGATTTTCCTTGATATTCCGGGCTTTTTTGAGCCTCGGCCCCTCGGTTGTCCTATTCCTTAACCAAAAAACAGGCCACTTTTACGAGGGGACAGCTTGATG
>DVFZ01000070.1 GCA_018712945.1 Candidatus Pullichristensenella stercorigallinarum
GCAAGTGCTGCTGACGGCGGGCGACATAGAGGTCGTCATCACGTTGAACGATTCCCAGGCCGCCGCCGATTTTGCCGGAATGCTTCCCCTGGAACTGACGCTGATTGAGCGCAGCAGCTTTGCCAAAGGCATGCGCCTGCCGCGCACCCTGTCTACCGACGAAGAAACGACGCGCGAATACAGCATCGGGGACTTTGGCTATTGGGATGTGGGCGCGGAACTGGCGATCTTTTACGACGATCTCCACGAGCAGACCGGCGTTCCGGTCATCCCTCTGGGCCGGGCGGAATCGGGCGCGGAAACCCTGCGCGACGCCTCCGGGACGGCAAGGCTGGAACTGCTGCCGGTGCAGGACGTAGAAGGGCCGGACGTATAAACTATCTGCGGCGGGAATCCCGCCGTCGGAAAAAGACAAACAGGAACGTGCATTGACAAAAAGCAAAGGAGCAGTTGACATGAAAAGATTCGCGGCATTTTTTCTTTCCGCCATCATGATTTTCGCGCTGACCGGTTGCAGCGCCAACCAGCCGCAGGCGACCCAAGTGCCGGCTGCGACGCAAGCGCCCGCCGCCCCGGCGGCCACGGATGCAGGCAGTGCAGAAGCCCCGGCAACTACGGAAGCGGGCAATGCCGAAGCCCCGGCCGGGGAAGCGGCCTCCGGCAGCGATATACTGATCGCCTATTTCTCCGTTCCGGAAACGGACGGTGTGGACACCGTGGGCGGCGCCAGCCGCGTCGCCGTGGACGGCGCGGTTCTGGGAAACAACCAGTACGTGGCCCAGCTCATCCAACAGGAGACCGGCGGCGACCTGTTCCGCATTGAGACCGTGCAGGAATACCCGGGCAGCCATGACCCCCTCCTGGACTTTGCCTGGAACGAACGTGCGGACAACGCCCGGCCAGAGCTTGCCACGCAGATTGAAGCCCTCGACCGTTACAATGTGATCTTCCTGGGCTATCCGAACTGGAACGCCGATTTGCCCATGCCGCTGTACACATTCCTGGAGGCGTATGATTTCAGCGGCAAAACCATCATTCCCTTCACCGTTCACGGCGGCAGCGGATTTTCCCGCACCATCCAGACCATTCAGGAGCTTCAGCCGGGCGCCACGGTTGTCACGGACGGCCTGTCTGTTTCCAGAAACAGCGTTGCCGGCGCACAGGGCGAAGTGTCCGCCTGGCTTGCCGGGCTGGACGCCATTGCCTGACCCGGCCCCAAGACTTTTTTCCACGCTTTCCACCATGGCCCGCGCTTTTGTTTGAGCGCGGGCCTTCAATATGTCCCCGGCATGGCGGCGCGGGCTTGACCATTTTTGCAGATCTGAGAGGGGAAACTTGTTTTTTTCTACATATGTGATATAATCATGGGAGTTGGCTTTTGCATGCCCCCGCCAGGTGGCAAGATGTTGTCCGGCATGCAGAAGGCCGAATTTTCTGCGCTTTCCGGCTGTTTTGCGCCCCGGCGGTCAATCCCGCGCAGAGGGTAGACCGGCCGCCGGAATGCCTGGGGAGTTTGAGGGCCACGACGCCGTCCCCGTCTGTAAATATGTCTGGGAGGAATGCCGACCATGTTTGATATCCTTGAACGGTTCTGCCTGGATGGAAAGGCCGTTTCCTGCAAGCCCTATGGAAGCGGGCACATCAACCGCACCCATCTGGTGACGACCGAGCGCGGCCACGCCTACATATTGCAAAAGATCAACGACGACGTTTTCCAGGACGTGTCCGCCCTGATGCACAATATTTCCTCCGTCACACGCCATCTGCGCGCCGCCGGCCTGGACGAGCGCCATGTGCTCACGCTGGTCCCCGCCGATGACGGCGCGGAGTATATCTTCTTTGACAATGGCGAGACGGAAAAGGCCGGTTATTACCGCGTGTATGAGTTCATCAGCGACGGCCTGAGCCTGGATCATCCTGAAAACGAATGGGTGTTCCGGCAGAGCGCCCTGGCCTTTGGCCGCTTCCAGATGCAGCTCAAGGACTTCCCCGCCGCCACGCTCGCGCAGACGATCCCGAAATTCCACGATACCATCGACCGCTACCGCCTCCTGCGCCGCGCCATTGACGCGGATGCGCTGGGCCGTGCCGCAGGCGTGGCCCGGGAGATTGATTTCGCGCTGGAGCGGGAGCGCTATGCGGGCTGCATGCTGCGCATGCTGGAATGCGGGGAACTGCCCCTGCGCGTGACGCACAATGACACCAAGCTCAACAACGTCGTATTCGACGCCGCGACGCGCGAACCCCTGTGCGTGGTGGATTTGGATACGGTCATGCCCGGGCTGAGCGGCAACGACTTTGGCGATTCCATCCGCTTCGGCGCCAGCGGCGGGGCTGAGGATGAGCGTGACCTTGACAAAATCGGCCTGTGCCTGCCCCTGTTCCGCGCCTATGCAAACGGCTTTTTGAGCGCCTGCGGCGAAGCGCTTACGCCCGCAGAAATAGAAACGCTGCCGCTGGCCGCCCTGTTGATGACGCTGGAATGCGGCGTGCGCTTTCTCACCGACTATCTGGAAGGCGACGCCTATTTCCGCATCCACCGGCCAGAGCATAATCTGGATCGCGCGCGCACGCAGTTCAAGCTGGTGGCAGATCTGGAGCGCAAGCGGGACGCCATGCAATCAATCATCCGCGAGGAGGCGAAATGCGTCCGGCGCAAGGGATGAAATGGCGGTGCGCAGGGTTTTGCGCAAAACGGGTTTGCCTGACGGCAAACCCGTTTGAACGTTATCTTGCCCCTATGGGCGGCGCTTGCAAAACCGAACAGCATTCCCCCTGACAAAGAGCAGGGCAGGCAAACAGATTGCCGCTACACCCGGAGCATAACGATAGCGTTTTGCAAGGCTGCATAGGCTCAAAGGCAAACCCATGAACGATACCGGCCGTCTAAGCCCTACCGTCATTTCACGCCGAAAGACTGTCTGCCACTATGCAAGATCATAGAAGCTATCTCTGTCACGAGGGATCGCCGTGGAAATAAGCCGTCGCCGCCATCAGCAGCGCGTCGCGGCGGTCATCCATGAAAATTCCTCCTTTACAGGGGCGTACCGGGTTCTATGGGCAGGGTAGGCGTGGCGCCGGGAGTATAGCCAAACTGCGTATCGAGCAGATATCGCATTTCCCAGCCAATCTCCTGCAGCCGTTCCGTCACCACAAAGGCGCAGCGCATGAACAGCAACACCGAAGCGGCCAGCGCCGCAATATTCAGGATTATTCCTAGCGCAGCGCCGCGGCCATCCTGCCCGCGGGCGATGGCGCTGAAAGCCAAGCCGATCAGGGAAAACGGCAGGGACAAAAGCAGCGCAATGGGCGACAGGCTGCAAACCGCCAGCGCCAGCACGCCCAACACCAGCCCCGCCGTCGCCAGGCCGCTTTTCTGCTTGCGCGCGGGCGGGGTTTGCGTCCATTCTTCCTCTGTGGAAGTCTCCGAACCCAGCCCCGCATCCGGCCCAGGTTCGGGCGCACAGGATTCCGCCGGATCGTCCGGCTCTGTCGCGGGCGGCAGATCTCCGCTCTCCGGTTCCGCCTGCCTATCCAGCGGCGCGCCACACTGGCCGCAGAATTTGTTCTCCTCGCCGCAATATGCGCCGCACGTTTCGCAATGGGGCACGTCCGTTCCCTCCAAGCATGTTTTTTATACTGTAACACAAAAAAATCTTTCCTGTCAATGCAAAAAGTACCGCTGCCAAAAACCCCTGCCCGTCCTCACCCGTCTAACAGGTGACCGGTCAAAAATTGGGAGGTGCGCGTATGACGAGCGAACGCTTTGCGCAGGAGATTGTGGCGCTCACCGATACGCTGTATCGGGTGAGCTATTCCATCCTGCGCCAGAGGTGCGACCGCGAGGACGCGGTGCAAAACTGCCTGGAAAAGGCCTGGAAAAAGCGGAAATCGCTGCGCGACGAGCGCTATCTCAAAACCTGGCTGGTGCGCATACTTATCAACGAATGCTACGATATCCATCGCCGCCGCGGGCGCGAAACGCCGGGAGAAATCCCCGAGCGCGCCGCCCCGCCCGGCGCGGACAGAGAGCTGCACGACGCGCTGATGCGCCTGCCGGAGGAGGTACGCACACCCCTCGTCCTTCACTACATGGAGGGCTATTCCATTCAGGAAATCGCCTCGGCGCTGCGCCTTGCGCAAGGGACGGTCAAAACCCGCATGCGGCGCGGCCGGACGATGCTGAAACAACTGCTGTCTGAGGAGGGACTTTCGTGAACAAACGGGACTTTTGCAAAGCCTTTGGAAAGCCGGACGCGGCGTTTGTCTCTACCGTGGAAAACACGCTCCGCAGACTGCGTGAGGAGGAGGAACGACCGGTGAAACGCAAACTGCGCCTGAGCGCGGCCATTGCCGTGGCCGCCTGCCTGATTCTCACGGCGGCAGCCTTTGCCGCCGCCACCCACTGGGGATTGTTCGATTTTTTGAATCAGGGACAGGATGACGGCGTGCTGCCTGAAGCCGCAGAAATCGTCGTCACCGCCCCGCCGCAGGAGGGCGGCCAGGGCGATTTGGCCACATTCCGCCTGCGCGAGGCTGTGTACGACGGGGAATACGCCTACATGATCGTAGACGTAACGCCCCGGGAAGGGCTGTTGTTGTACGGCCCGTCCTACGGGCCGAACGACCCGATGAGCGACCTGACCGGGGATGATTCCATTCCCATGACCATCGGCGAATATGCCGAAAAGAACGACCTGCAAATGGCGTCCGTGGCCGTCTCCACCGCCTTGGATGCGTTGGGCGAGGAGTTTATAAGCTCCATCGACTGCCACATGGAAGCGGACGGCACATTGGTGCTGATGCTGACGTGCAAAATAGCTGGCAATGACGGCGCCGCGCTCGCGGACACGCTTCAATGCAGCGTATCTCCCCTGATTCCATCTGCGAGCGAGGAAGACGCCATCACCTACGGCTATTTTGACGGGGACGGGGACGATCCCCTCTACGCATCCACCGGCTACACGCTGGATCAGGAAAACCGGCAGGAGACGGATCTTGCTTTTACGCTGACCGAAGCCGGAGGGCACGACGCGCTTGCCAGCGCCCAAAGCGCCGAATACCCCTCGTGCGGCGTGCGCGTGGATTCTGTAAGCTTTACCGCTTCGCCCATGGCTCTGTACTACGAGGTTCACTTCACCATTACCGACGAGACCGCCTACGCGGCTACCGAGGACGGCGTATGGTTCGAGTTTCTGGACGCAAACGGCGACGCGCTGTCGGGCGGCGTGACGAGAACCGGCGAAGTTACACGGCAGAAGGACGGTTCCCTTGTGCAAAGCGGTTCGCTGGCCGCGCAGAACGAACTTCCCGAAACCGTGACCCTGCGCGCCTATAACTGCTGGACGAAGGAACGCTATGAAACCAACGAACTGACGCTGAATCCCTGAACTTACGCAATCCGAAGCGCTTCGATTTGGTGGGATATTCGCGCTGGGCAAGGCGCAAGTTTGCCTGGGCACGAACGGGCCGCCGATGACGCGCCGGAATGATTGTACGACCCTAGAAACACTGTGCGGCGGGAGTCTTTCCCGCCGCGCCAATCGAAAGGACATAAGCAACATGAACAGGACGATGAAAATACTTCTTTCTCTGACCCTTCTTTTTGCCATGGCGCTGAGCGCCCTGCCTGTCCACGCGGAGGAGGCGCTCATGCCGCTGGCCGATCAATTTATTTATGAGCCCGATGAGAGCGAGGAAAACGCCGAAGCCACCCGCGCCGCCAACGCCGCCTACCGGGAGAAGATTGCATCGCTGGTACAGGATTCGGATGTGGTTTGCACAAGCGAAACCCTGCGCTTTGAAGTCGGGCAGGTACTGGCCGTGGAGGACTTTACGGCGCTGACCTGGCGGGTGAGCAATCTGACGGACAAGACGGTTTTTATCGCCACAAGCGAGTTTTTCGCCACCTTCAGCGGCATTGAATACGATGTTTGCGGCGGTTTGCATTGGGGAAACCTCGTCCTGGCCCCGGGCGCAAGCGCAGACGCCCGCTTCCACGGCGTACTGTGGTCGCACTTTGAGCCGGGTGAGGGGGCATTCTCCCTGGAAATGAAGGTATACGATATTTCGCAGGAGGCCGAAGAAGTTGCCGCGTTGGTGGACGGCGGCGGGGAATTCTATCCGGGGGAAAGCGGATGTCCGCTGTTGGAGGATGTGCGGCTGGCCGTGCCGGTGACGATGGAGGCGGGCGAAGTGCGCTCGGCGCTCCCGGACGGACAGCCTTTGGAATGGGAAATGGATGGCTACGTATTGCGCGTGACGCAGGCAGACATGAGCGACGTGGGCGCGCAGTTCGCGCTGGAGCGCATTTATGAAAGCAAGGACGCAGCGCTGGCCGATTCGCCGGTGGGCGACGACAGCTTCTGGAGTTACGAATTGTTGAGCGCCGACGGCGCGAAGTGGGTTTCCACGGCCTTTGGCAATATACCCGAGGAGCCGGTCGAGCTGGAGGACGGCCGCTGGGCCTGGCAGTATTCCACCCGTGTCTATTACATGGTTTCCCAACCGGATGCGGTCATCCTGCGGGCAAAGCGGTATGAAGGCAACGGATATGATGAAAGCGCGAATGAGGATGTAACGCTGAACTTTGCATAGCCGGTCGCCCGGGAAGCGATTTCCCGGGCGATTTGTGATATTGACAAAGTTGGCAGGCCGGCAAAGAATGAAAGGCCTGCGAGCCGTGGACGCAATGCCGCGAGTAGGGAGCTTGGCATGGACGCAAGCGGCTGCGGGCCGCAATTCCGGCTAAGAGGGAAACTTCACTGGCAGCGCGGTTTGCCGCTGCACAGCTGGAGTTGACAACTCCCTATGGTCTGGCAAATGTATTGCAGCAAGCGAAAATTGCCTCTTCCCTTTTGAGAGAGGCAATTTTTGCGTTTTCTGGCTTTGCCAGCGCTCTGGACGTCCGGGCCGCGGTTTTGCGGGTTGTTCCATTGTATGGCGAAAGATTTTCGGACGGAGCGGAAGGGCTTTGGGCCATGCGGCAAGCGGCTGCTCTTCGGAGGGGAAACATGCCTGAGCGGGCGGCAGGGCATGCGAGAGGGATTACGCTGCAATGCACAATCACTTTCATCACAGCGGAGAGATGGAGCGCGAAAAGCGGTCTTGCCGAACGCGCTTTATGGAGGATAGCATTTTATGATGTCTTGTCCAATCGCCGGTTGCAGGCCCGGAAAACGCATTCATGGGCTGGGCAAGCGGTGTTGTTATGCTGGTTTTGGCAGAGTGGGGCTTGACGGATTGCGTTTGGGGCGCTGTGTGTATAGAGGGATTTCTTACGGCGCTGCTTGCCTGCGGCAAGGGCGCTGTGTGGGGGTGGAGCGGCGCTGCTTGCCCTTGGTTGGGCAAGGGCGCTTCGGGGGTGGCGCGCGCCTGATTTTGGGGTTCGTCATGGGAGAAGCGGGCGTTGCGGAGCAGGATTCAAGGTATCCAGCATTCAGGCGCGCGGGAATGGCAGGGCATGCTTCTTCTATCCCTTTCGGGCAGGTTTCCCAACCGGCGGAGCTACGGCGGACTCTGCCCGCACCCTCTCAAGGGACTTGTCCCTTGAGAATCCCATTGGCTGCCGCGCGCCTTCCCCATGTTGCAACGCAAGCTGGGCGGCTCCTGCACGTGAGCCGCCCGGCGTCTTATTCGTTTTCCCATTTCAATCAAAAACGCGACAAAGCCCGCCCGCTCCCTGCTCGTGGGGCGGGCGGGCGTCGCTCATCCGCGGCAGCTCTGGCCGAGCGCACTGCGCTCAGGGCGCGGAGTTGATGGTGTCAGAAATGCGCTTTTCCATGGCCTCCATGCCGTAGCGGTCGATTTCGCCCTTGTCCTTGGGACCATGGGTGAGGCAGCCCGCGCCGCCGATACAGCCGCCTGTGCAGGCCATGCCTTCGATGAAGTTGAAGTCCTTGGCGCCATGGCTCGCCTTGAGCAGCGCCATGCGGCAAGCCTCGATGCCATCGCAGGGCAGGGCCTTGACGGTGAAATTGAGGTTCTGCTCATAAACGGCTTCGGCCACGGCATCGCTGACGCCGCCGCTGCGGGCAAAGATGCGGCCATAATAGGACGCGTTGTCAAGCACATCTTCTTCGAGCTTGGAGATATCGATCCCCAAGCCGTCGATGAGCGCTTGCAATTCCTCAAAGGTAAGCGCGCAATCGACATACTGCTTGACGCGCTCCTTCTGCACCTCAGCTTTCTTGGCCGTGCAGGGGCCGACAAAGATGATCTTGCACGTGGGGTCGGAATCCTTGATATACTTGGCAATCATCGCCATGGGCGAAAGGTTGGTGGAAATGTGCTCCTTGAGCTTGGGGAACTCGGTTTCCACATAATGCACAAACGCCGGGCAGCACGAACTGGTCAGGAAACCCTTTTCGGCAAGCTCCTGCGCCTCATGCCAAGCCACCATATCCGCGCCCATGGCGGCCTCGACCACGCTGAAGAAGCCCATCTTCTTCATGGCGCTAATCACCTGGCCCACCTTGGCATAGCGGAACTGGCTGATAATCGAGGGCGCGACCACGCCATAGACGCGCGGGCCGCCATGTTCGGTACTGTCGCGCAACATGCGAATGGCGTCAAGGATGAACGACTTGTCCACCGGCGCGCCAAAGGGGCACATGTACACGCACGCGCCGCAGGAGGTGCACTTTTCTTCGTCAATTTTGGCAATCTTACGCTCGTCCATGTGAATGGCCTTGACCTTGCAGGCCACCTCGCAGGGGCGCTTGCGGCTGACGATGGCGTTGTATGGGCACACAGAGGCGCAACGGCCGCACTCGACGCACTTGGCGGGGTCGATGTGCGCCTTGAGCGTGCGGTCAAAGCTGATGGCCCCGCGCGGGCAGGCAGCCTCACAGCGATGCGCCAGGCAGCCGCGGCACATATCCGTCACCTGATAGGTGCTCACCGGGCACTCGTCGCAGGCGATGTCTATGATCTTGATGATGTTCGGATCGCCCTTTTCCCCGCCCATCGCCAGCTTCACGCGCTCGGCGGCGATGGCGCGCTCCTTGTAGACGCAGCAGCGCATGGTCGGCTCCGGGCCGGGGGCAATCGTCTTGGGAATATCCAGATATGCCTCCTGCAAATTGTCCTGATAGGCATGGCGCACGACCTCGCGCAGGACTTCATACTTGAGCTTCTGGACGTTGGTGTCGAATATCCGCATAGCTTCCTCCCTCAGTGCTTTAGAAGTAACTTACCTTGATGCGCTTGCCCATCTTTTCCAGGCACTTGGCCAGGTTCTCAATGAGCTGTATCTTGATGCCGAAGGTAATCGGCAAATCCGGGTTCTGGTGGGCCGGATTGATGGCCTTACCCACAAAGAAGTTGATATCCGTGGCTTTTTCAAACAGCTTTTGGGCGATCAGCGAAGCGCCGTCCTTTTTGCTGGTCCAGTCGGCCGCGGTATCCTTGCCGGCCAGGAAGTCCTCGCCCAGCTTGAGCACCTTGGAAATCGTCACCACGCCCTCGGTGACCAGATCCACGCCCTGCAATTTGGAAATGGGCGGCACCTCGGGGTCGAAGTAGTCCAGCGTGGGAATGAGCGGCTTGCCCAGATAGCGCGAGGCAATGTTCGAAGTCGTGCCGCCGCAGACGATCTTTTCGCCCTCCTTGGCAAAGAACAGGTTCATCATTTTGATGTCGTTCTTGGGATCAGCGGGCGGGCCGATGACCAGATTAACGCTCTGGCGGGCGCGCACGCGCACCACAGCCACGGTGGTATCGTCGCCCGGCTCGCCCTCGTAGAGGCGGTTGCACTCATCGACGATGTTGGCGGCAATGTACTTTGCCGAGTTATCCGGGTGGTAGTTGGCCTCGGCAAAGTCGATGATGTTGTCCCGCTGCCAGCCGTAGTTGAATTCTTTTCCAACGCCGGCGAAGGGCGCGCCGTCCGACATGGCGATGATGACGTCGTTTTCCATCACCTCGAAGCGGCTTTCGTGAATCTGCTTGCCGCCCACCTCGCGGGTGGACACGGGGTAGTTGTAGCGCGTGCCATTGCGCAAAACGATCACGGCGGGGTTGTCGAACTGAATCAGCTCCGCAACGCGGTTTTCCACGATGCGAATCACCGTGAAGGTGGAATAAGCCACGCCGCGCACCTTACACACCGGCAGGGTGCTGGCGATGGTATCAATGCATTCCTCAATGGGCATGCCGCCGGCCAGCATCGTGGAGATGATCTTGGACGTCAGCGTGGAAAGTATATTGGCCTTCACGCCGCTGCCCAGGCCATCGGCCAACACGAGGATGCTCTCGTTTTCCTTGTCGACGATCTCCACGCGGTCGCCGCAGAGCTGCTCGCCGACATGGTTGAGCGAGATATAGCCGGTTTCCGTGCAGAGATTATACGTCATGGCTCATCGCGTCCTTTAATTTGGTCAGGGCGACCTTGGTTTCGGCGGTGGTCTCGCCCAGCAGCGAGGCAATCTCCTGCACCACGCGCATCTGCTTTTCGATTACCTGGTCGGTCAATTCCACAGTGCTCTTTTTCAGCTCGCTTTGCTGCTTGCGCTCCTCCTCGCGGTCGGTGACGTCGCGCATGATGCTGATGAGGATCTTATACTGGCGGTCGTAAATGACCGTTTCATCCACAAACAGCTTGTATTCAGGCACATAATGGCACTTGCCGCTGAAACCATGGCCTTCGAGCACGGCTTTGAGGTAGTTGGAGGGATCGAGCAGCCGCACCACCGGCGCGCCGACGATGTCGCCCGCGCAGGAGAGCTTGAACAGCCGCACCGCCGCCTGGTTGATCTGCTTGACAACCAGATCTTCATCCATAACCAGGATGGCGTTGGGCGTATTCTGAATGATCTTGTCGGAGAAGGACTCGGCCTTTTCCTTGAGGTAGGGCAGGCACATCTCGATTTCAGCCTTGCCCTGACACACGGCGATGGCCTTGTCGTAGCAGGTGGGATAACCGCAGCAGCCGCAGTTGAACATCTTGTCCGGCGTGGTCTTGCCCATGCGGTTGAGCACCTGCTGGATGGCTTCGTTGCCGGGCATGACGCGCTTGAGGCCGCCGGGGGCGTAGCGCGTGCTCAGGTCGTTGGGCGCTTCCACCTCGAACAGGCCGTCGCCGGCATAGTTCTCCACTTTTGCCGCGCCGAGCATGCGCTTTTTCTTGTGCTCGCGCATGACCGGGCCGTTGATGCAGCTGCCCTCGCAGGCAGACATTTCAATAAAGACATGTTCAGAGGCATCCTCGCGCAGTTCTTCCAGCACGTTGCGGATATTGAGCATGCCATCCACGGCGATGCGCGTGCATTCGATTTCCTTATCCAGCGTGCTCAAAATGCCGCCGGTGGTGGGATAACGCCGCGACGCGGGCTTTTTATCCGCCTCGTGGGGATGGCGCACCGGGGCCACGCCCTCCTCGGCCATCCACGCCGTCAGCTCCTCAAACGTAAGGCAGGCATCCACACAGGTGGACTCGTCCGCCTCGCGCTTTTTGGCGATGCAGGGGCCAATGAATACGGTGAAAGCGTCTTTGTCGCGCTTTTTGAGCACGTCGCAATGGGCGATCATCGGCGTTTTCACCGGCAAAAGATGGGGGAGCAGGTCGGGATAGTATTTCTGAATCAGCGAGTTGACCGCCGGGCAACAGCTGGAGATCATCACGCCCGTATCCTTGCGCATGAACGGCTCGTAGGCCCGGGAGACCAGCTCCGCGCCCACGGCGGTTTCCTCAGCGTCGGCAAAGCCGAGTTTTTTGAGGGTATCGCGCATGTCTTCGATGGTATCGACTTCCATCGCCACCGGGAACGACGGCGCCACGCTGGCCACCACGCGCCTGCCCGCGCGGATGGCGTCGCGCACGGTGGGCACGTCTTCGCGGATGCGCTTGGCGTTCTGCGGGCAGGTGACATAGCAGTTGCCGCACAGCACGCACTCGTCAGCGATGATGTTGGCCTGGCTGTTTGCAAAGCCGATGGCCTTCACCGGGCAGGCGCGAATGCAGGCGTAGCAGTCCTTGCAACGCGCCTCGTTGAGTTTGAGGTATTCGTTGTTCATGAAGGATAACCGCCTTTCGGTGGATGGAATCTGCGGCAACGCCGCGCCAGCCGCCTACGCGATGGCGATCAGGCGCTCGGCGCAGGGATGCTCAAAGCGGGCGGCCTGACGCGATAGAGGCGTCCTTTCCCACAAGGGACGGGAAAAAACGCGCCGCGTCATGGCTGAAAACCGGCGCCCGCATGAAGGAACCGGCGGGGCTGCCGCGCAAGGGCCCGCGGCAATCATCCGCCCTAAGCTCCTTGATTAAACCTTGGCAAGAACTTCTTTCTCGAAGAACGTCTGCACGTCCTCGGGCTTGAGGGAGAATTTCTGGTCGTCCACCGTCAGGCAAACGCCGTTCTGGCAATCGCCCATGCAGAAGCGGCCGCCCATCTCCACCTTATCCTCGAGGCCATGTTCCTTGACCAGCGCCTGCAGGCCCTCAACGATTTGGCGTGAACCCTTGAGATGGCAGGAGCTACCGATACAAATCGTGATTTTCATGTGTTTTCCTCCTAATATCCTTTCGACCCCGAAGGGCCGGAATTCCCCACTCTTTTTACACCGTAATTATAACACATAAACACTATAAACCGCAAGATAAATTGCAACATGTGGCTATACGGGAAATGATATGGAATTTAATGATTGCGCCGCCCTGCCGCGTGAATCACTCTTTCCCCAGGCCAGGAAAAGCAAGCGTTTTGCAGCGACATGACCAAGGCGCGACACAGACCCCGTTTCGCAGGAAACGGGGTCAGGATGTTGACAAAGTCAACAGACTGCCAGAGGGATGCAAAAGCCTGCAAGACAGGGAAGCAAACTTGCAGGCAAGGGAGCGGGCGTAAGCGACCGCAGCCCGCGCATGCGGTTGACGCCGGAAGCAAAAATTGCCTCTGACTTCTCTCTTATCAGAGCGATTTTTGCGTTTGCGAGCCTTGTCAGCGCTCTGCGCCCCCGTTTCACAGGAAACGGGGGCCGACAAGTACCGCCGGTCAGCCTTCCGGCTCGCTCTTTTTGGCCCGGGTGCGGCGGGCGGGCTTGTCCTCTGCTTCGCTCTCGGCCTTGGGCTTGGCCGCGCGGCGGCGGGTGGGCTTTTTCTCCGCATCTTCTGCCGGGGCATCCTCGGCTTTGGCTGCTTTTTTGCGGGCGGCGGGTTTCTTTTCCGCTGCTTCTTCCGTCTTGGCAGCCTTTTTGCGGGCGGTGGGCTTTTTCCCGGCGCCTTCATCGGCCTTGGGCTTGGCGGCCTTTTTGCGGGCGGGCTTGTCCGGCTTGGGCGCAGTCAGCTCCTCGTAAAGCGCCAGATACTTCTTCGCGGACTCATCCCAGCCGTAGCTGCCCTGCATGGCGCGGCGGGCCAGCATGTTCCACACATCCTTCTTTTCGTGGTAAATGTTCACCGCGCGCTCGATGACGTGCAGCATGTCGTGGGCGTTGTAGTTGAGGAAGGTAAAGCCGTTGCCCTCGTCGGTGTATTCGTTGTAGGAAAGCACCGTATCGCGCAGGCCGCCGGTTTCGCGCACGATGGGCAGCGCGCCATAGCGCAGGGAAATGAGCTGGGAAAGGCCGCAGGGCTCGAACATGGAAGGCATGAGGTACAGATCCGCGCCCGCGTAGATGCGGTGGGACAGCTCGGGGTTCATCTGGAAGGTGGCGGAAAGCTGGCCCGCGTACTTCCACTGCGCCCAGTTGAACAAATCCTCATACTTGCTCTCGCCCATGCCCAGCACCACCATCTGCGCGCCGGTGGACATGATTTCGGCCAGCACGCGCTCGACCAGATCCAGTCCCTTCTGGGAATTGAGGCGGGTGACCATGGCGATGATGGGGGCGTCGGGGTTTTCATGCAGGCCGAGCTGGCGCTGCAGGGCGATCTTGTCGCCGGCCTTCTTCTCGTAGGTATCGGCGGTATAATTGACGGCGATGGCCGGGTCGGTTTCAGGATTGTATTCGTCGGTGTCGATGCCGTTTAAGATGCCCGTAAGGGAACCGGCGCGGGCGCGGAGCAGGCCGTCGAGGCGCTCGCCGTAATAGGCTGTCTGAATTTCCTGGGCATAGGTGGGGCTGACGGTGGTGATGTGGTCGGCAAAAACGATGCCGCCCTTGATGAACGAACACATCCCGTAAAACTCCAGGCTGTCAGCGGTGTAAGCCAGCTCGCCCAGGGAAACCATTTCCTCGATATCGTCGATCTGGAACAGGCCCTGATACTTGAGATTGTGGATGGTAAAGACGGTCTTGACGTTTTTGTACAGCTCGAGCTTGCGGTACTGTATATCGAGCATGGGCGGGATCAGGCCGGTCTGCCAGTCGTGGCAGTGCAGCACATCCGGCACAAAGTCAATCAGCGGCAGGCTTTCGAGCACCGCACGGCAGAAATAGGCGAACCGCTCGCCCTCGTCCGCGCCATAGCCATAGATATAGTTGCGGCCGAAATACTGCTCGTTGTCGATGAAGTAGAAGGTAATCCCGTCGTAGACGAGCTTTTCAACGCCCACGTACTGCCTGCGCCAGCCGAGGTTGACGTAGAAAAACAGCACATGTTCCATCTGCTCGCGCCATTTGGGTTCGATGGCGGAGTACATGGGCAGCATCACGCGCACGTCTACCCCCTGATCGCGCAGGCGCTTGGGCAGCGCGCCCACCACGTCCGCCAGACCGCCGGTCTTGACAAACGGTACGCATTCGCTCGCGGCAAACAAAACCTTCATTGGGAAACCCCCTTTACAGAGTGACGTTCTTTCCGATGACGATCGGATATTGCACCTGGCCGATGAGCCGGCCGTGAGCGCGAATGGTGACATTCTTGTCGAGGATCACGTTTTCAAGCTCCACGGCGTCCTCCACCATGCTGTCCTGCATGATGATGGCGTTTTTCACCGAGGCATTGCGCCCGATATGCACGCCGCGGAAAAGCACGCAGTTTTCCACGCTGCCCTCAATCACGCAGCCGTCGGCCACCAGCGAGTTTTTGACGCTGTTGCCGGCGCGGTAGACGGCGGGCACGTCGTCGCGGGTCTTGGTATAGACCGGGTTGGCCTTGAAAAGCTCGCGGCGCACGTTGTAATCGAGCAGATCCATATTGCAGCGGAAGTAGCTCTTGATAGTTTCAATGCGGCGGTAGTACCCCTCAAACTCGTAGCCGTACACCTTGAGCGAGCCGGACTTGATGGCGGGCTGCAAAAGCTCGCGGTTGATATCGTGCGAGCCATGGGCGGCGGCGCCGTCCACCAGGTGCATCAGCAGCGTACGCTTGACCAGCAACACGTTCATATACATGGTATCGTAGCTGGCGGCGTTGGGATTGACCTCCATATCGCTGATGCGGCCATCTTCTTCCACATGCAAAAAGGCGTGGGTATGCTTGCCGTCGGAGCCCAATTCCATATTGCGGCGCACCTTGGTATACAGCAGGGTGATGTCCGCGTCGGTTTCCTCGTGCTGGCGAATCATCGGTTCAAAGTTCATATTGAACACCATGTTGCTGTTGGTGAGGATGGCCAGCTTCTGCGTGGAACGGCGCAGATAATCAAAATTCGCCCGCAGCGCGTCCAGCACGCCCAGGTATTCGCCGCCGTTTTCCTGGGTGACAAACGGGGGCAGCAGGAACAGGCCGTTGTTGCGGGTATGCAAATCCCACTCCTTGCCCGCGCCGAGGTGATCCATCAGCGAGCGGTAGTTGCGCTGCATGATGACGCCCACGTTGCGCACGCCGGAGTTGACCATGCTGGAAAGGATGAAATCCACCACGCGGTAGCGGCCCGCGAGCGGCAGCGCCGCGACGGAGCGCTGGTTGGTCAGCTCGCGCAGGGAAAGGTCGTCCTTGTTGGTGTAAATGATGCCCATGACATTTTTCATTTCGCGTCCGCCTCCCTCTTGGCAACTGCCTGCGCGTCCACCTGTTCGCCCGCGGCCACGGTAAAGCCCTCGGGCAGAGTGGTATCCTGGCCGACCAGGGCGATATCGCCGTCGGCCTCGCCGATGACACAGTTTTCACCAATCACGCAGTTCTCCGCCACAATGGCGCGCCGGATGACCGCGCCGGAGCCGATGCGCGCATAGGGCATGATGACGCTGTCTTCCACCACGGCGTCTTTGGCGATTTCCACGCCGTAGAACAGCACGCTGTTTTTCACCGTGCCGTCCACCTCGCAGCCCTCGGCGATCATGCTGCCCTCCACACAGGCATCGTCGCCGATGAAGTGCGGCGGCAGCACCGGGCTGCGCGCGTACACGGGCCAGCGGCTGTCGCTCAAATTGAACTCCGGCGGGATCTTGAGCAAATCCATATTCGCTTCCCAAAGACTGGCGATGGTACCCACGTCCTTCCAGTATCCCTGGAAAGCGTATGCCTTGAGATGGCGCTTGTCCTCCAACATGGCGGGGATGATGTTTTTGCCGAAGTCGTTTTTGGAGGCGGCGTTGGCGGCGTCCTTGCTCAGGTATTGCTTGAGCACCGACCAGGTGAATATGTATACGCCCATGCTGGCCAGGTTGCTCTTGGGGTTTTTCGGCTTTTCCTCGAATTCGACGATGCTGTTTTCCTCGTCCACGTTCATAATGCCGAACGAGGGGGCCACCTCCCAGGGCACAGGGCGCACGGCGATGGTGATATCGGCCTGTGAATCTATATGCGAGGCGAGCATCTTGTTGTAATCCATCTTGTAGATATGGTCGCCGGAGAGGATGAGCACATAATCCGGGTCATACTGCTCGATAAAGCTGACGTTCTGGTAAATGGCGTTGGCCGTGCCGCGGTACCATTCGCCGCTCTTGGCCTTCATATACGGCGGCAACACAAACACGCCGCCGTCGAGCAAGTCCAATCCCCACGGCTGGCCGGAGCCGATATAGCGGTTCAGCTCCAAAGGCTGATACTGCGTGAGCACGCCCACCACGTCAATGCCGGAATTCGCGCAGTTGGAAAGGGGAAAGTCGATGATTCTGTATTTGCCACCGAAGGGAACCGCCGGTTTGGCGACCACCTTGGTGAGCAATCCCAGCCTGCTTCCCTGTCCGCCAGCGAGCAACATGGCGATGCACCGTTTCTTTCTCATGTCGTCCATCCCTGCCTTTATATGATGAAATATTGGAGAATAGAAGTGCAATAACTTACACATAACATTATAACGCAAAATCAAAACAAAAGCCATACGCGCAATGGAAAAAAATGTTGCGTTTTTTTGGATGAGTTGGAAAAAATCCCGCGAGTTTTTCCTTTGTCACAAAAAAATTCCTCAAGGATATTTTCCAAGGGGTTTACCGGCCCGGCGGCATGTACGCGAAGCCGCACGGCATGCCAAAAAGGAGGAGCAATAACGCTCCTCCCTACGAAAAAGGCATCTCCCCCAGCGCATCGGACAGGCGCGCAAGGCCCTCCAGCGGCACCGCCTCGCCGCGCACCTGAGCGGGAAGGCCGGCGCGCAAAAGGACTTCGCGGGCCGCGTCCGCATCCAGGGAAAAGGCGGCGCGCAGGTTGTTTGCAAGCGTCTTGCGGCGCATAGCAAAGGCGGCGGCAAGCACGCGCAAAAACAGCGCTTCGTCGCGCGGGCGCACAGGCCGCTCCTCATACATGTCGATGCGCAGAAATGTGCTTGTGACGTGCGGGCTGGGCTCAAATGCCTCGGGGGGGATTTCTTCCAATATATGCGGCTCGCCAAAGTAGCGTACCACAGCGGCCAGATGGCACCATTGCTTTTGCCCTGGCAGGCTGGATATGCGCTCGGCGGCCTCTTTTTGCACCATTACGGCAATGCTCGCAAAGCCCGGCCCGCGCAAAAGCAGGCGGGAAATCACATCCGCGGTGATATAATAGGGCAGATTGGCCACCACGCGCGCGCCGGGGGCGGCCAATGCGCTCAAGTCAGCCTTGAGTGCGTCGGCAAAGACCACGCGCGTATTTTCGCAGCCCTCCAGCAAGCCGGAAAGCACCGGCTCCAGCCGCTTGTCTACCTCCACGGCAGTGACGGAATGAGCACGCCGCGAAAGCAGATAGGTCATCACGCCCGGGCCGGGGCCAATCTCCAGCACGCCGTCCTCCATCGTGACGCCGGATAAATCAATCAAGTGGGAAAGCAAGCTTTCATCCATCAGGAAGTTCTGGCCAAGCGCGTGCGCGGCCTGGAAGCCGTGTTTCTGCAAAAGCACCCGCGCGCGCAGGCCGGGAGAGAGGTCGTTCACTGCATCGCCTCCCATTCATCGCGCAGGATGCTGTATACCACCGAATCGACAAAACGCCCCTTGATCAGAGAGGACTGCCGCAACATGCCCTCGCGCGTCATGCCCGCCTTTTGCATTACCCGGCCGGAGGCGGGATTGTTGGGATCGTGTACGGCGGCCACGCGGTGGAACCCCACCTGGCCAAACAGGAAATCAATGAGCGCGCGCAGCGCTTCGGTGGCAATGCCGCGTCCCCACCAGCGCCTGCCCAGGCAGTAGCCCGCCTCGCAGCTTAAGTCGGCTTCGGCCATGCGCGGCACGCCGATGCTGCCGACGAGCGTCCCTTCAAAGATAATTCCCCAATCGTAGTGATTCGGCTGCGCATAGCCGGAAATGGTGCCTTCCAGATAGACGCGCGAGTCCGCCTCGCTTTGATGCACCTCCCAGCTCATATAGCGGGCCACTTCCGGGTCGCTCGTCCAGTTGTGAAACATATCCGCCGCGTCTGTAAGGCGCATGGGGCGCAACAAAAGGCGGGGCGTTTCAAGCGGAACTGTGCCCCGGTGGGTAAGCTGCATATCTTTCTCCTTTCGACGGGGAGAGCCGGCGCGCGGCCGGCTCCCTGCATAGGCCATTCGTCGTCGATCTGCATTGAACGGCGGGAGAGCTTGCCGGCGATGCGGCGCACGTTCTCCGCCATATCCAGGTAGACGTTCATCGAAGCCAGGAAAATCACGGCAATAACCGTCATAAACACCATTACCGCAATGCCTGCCCCTTCGCCCGTCAGCGTAAAATAGACAATCGTATTGCCGGACTGGGCCTGGCCGATTCGCCCCAGGTCCGCCTGGGTAAGCTCCGGCGCGTTCATCGCGGCAATACCGATGGCCACGCCGCCCACAAACATAATCACCGCCAATACCCATACGATGACGCGCATCAGACGGATCCAGCCCTTGCCCTTCGCCCCTCTTCTTGCCATATGCGTTCTCCCTTCCAAAGACACGCCCGGTGTGGAGCAGCCTATTTGGTGCCGAACAGCCGGTCGCCGGCGTCACCCAGGCCGGGAACGATGTACTTGTGCTCGTTGAGATGGTCGTCAATGGCGGCGATGTAAAGGTCAACGTCCGGATGGGCTTTTTGCAGGGCCTCCACGCCCTCGGGACAACCCACCAGGCATACCAGCTTGATGGAATTACAGCCGTGCTTTTTGAGGATATCAATGGCGGCGATTGAGGAACCGCCGGTGGCCAACATCGGGTCGAGTACCAGCAGTTCGCGTTCATTTACATCCGGGGGCAGTTTGCAATAGTATTCCACGGGCAGGTGCGTTTCCGGGTCGCGGTAGAGGCCGATATGGCCGACCTTGGCCGCGGGCACGAGGTTGGTCACGCCGTTCACCATGCCCAGGCCGGCGCGCAGGATGGGCACTACGCCCAGCTTCTTGCCCGCCAGCACATGGGTTTTGCACTTTGCCACCGGGGTTTCGATTTCGATTTCCCGCAGCGGCAGTTCGCGCGTGACCTCGTAGGCCATCAACATGCCGATCTCCTCCAGGAGCTGGCGGAAGTCCTTTGTGCCGCATCGTTTGTCGCGCATTAAAGAGAGTTTGTGCTGTACCAGCGGATGATCCACTACGACTACTTTGCCCATCTGTGTATCCTCCTCATCGCGTTTGCACAGAAAAGCGGCGGGGCAAGCGTTTGCCGCGCCCCGCCGCATCCGGCCCGCCTATTTTCCCTATTATACCTGATTTTCACAGATTTGACAATAGAAAAGCCGGAAAATTCCCTGGATTCTCCTTTTATACCCCCGGATCGCGCAGAAATTCCGCCAGCACCTTCGCCGCACCTTCGCAATCGGCCAGCGAAACCGTCTCACAGGCAGAGTGGACGTAGCGGCAGGCGATGGAGATGGTGCCCGCCAGCACGCCAGCGCGCGTGGTCTGGATGGCGCCGGCGTCGTTGCCGCCGGCGGAAAGCACCTCGCGCTGGGTTTTGACGCCCGCGCGCGCGGCGGCCTTTTCCAGCCCCGCTACCACGCGGGGCGCGCAGACGAGGGAACTGTCCCGCACCTTGACGCAGGGGCCCTCCCCGGCCTTGACCGCAATCTTCGGGCCCTTGGGGGTGTCGCCGCAGAGGGTGACGTCCAGCGCCACGCCGATTTGCGGATCGACGGCGTAGGCGGCCGTGCGCGCGCCGCGCAGCCCCAGTTCCTCCTGCACGCTGAACACAAAGGCAACCTCGTTTGCGCACGTTCCCAGCGCCTTCATCGCCTCCAGGGCGATGGCGCAGCCGACGCGGTCGTCCATGGCAGGGGCGGCGACCATGCCGTTGGCCAATTCGAAAGCATCCGGCGCGTACACGGCCACATCGCCCAGGGAAACCATGGAAAGCGCGTCCTCGCGGTCCTTCGCACCGATATCGATAAACAGATTGCTCATCTTGCCGTCATCGGCAGAAAAGGACTCCGTTTCATTGGACACCACGCCGTTTACGCCGTTGGCAAAGACCACATGGCGGTTGATGGAGGCGCGCTTGCTAATGCCGCCGGCGTTGTGCACGCGCAAAAAGCCGTGCTTGTCCGCGTCGAGCACCACAAAGCCGATGTGATCCATGTGCGCAGAAACCATGATGCGCCTGCCGCCCTCCCCGGCGGCGCGGCGGATGCAAATCAGGTTGCCCAGCGCGTCCGTGCGCATTTCGTCGCAATACGGCCTGGCCATTTCCGCAATGGTTTCGCGGATGGCGTCCTCGCGGCCAGTGCCGCCATAGGTATTCAAAAGACTGAAAAGCGTCTGCTTCATATTCCTCTACTGCCTCCTCAGATAGCTGTCGGCAAGGCGGTACTGCGCCTCGATGTCGGAAAAGGCGGCCACGCTGGAGCCGGAATGGATGTTGCGGCAGGGCACGCTCAAAACGCCCGTAGGCACGCCATCGCGCGCGAGCTGGATTTCGCCGGCGTCGTTGCCGCCGCTGACGGACTGCTTGAACTGCCAGGGGATGTCCTCCTCCACGGCCACATCGCGCAGCTTCTGCCACACGGGACGGCTGGAGACGCTGGCCCTGTCCATGAAGGAAACGGCCACGCCCTGCCCCACGCGGCATACGCGCAGGTGGGAGGGCACGTCGCCCAGGTCGTTGGCGGTGGTGCCCTCGAGAATGAGCGCCTCGTCCGCCGCCACGCTGTGGCCCACGCAGGCCGCCCCGCGCAGGCCGATTTCCTCCTGTACGGTGAAGGCGCAGGTGATATCGCAGGCATAGTCGTTTTCCAGCAGGCTCATCAGCGTCATGCAACCCACGCGGTCGTCCAGGGCCTTGGCCTTGACGAGCCCTTCGCCGAATTCATGCCAGTCGGAGCGGAAGGACACGTAGTCGCCCGGCTTGACCAGCTTTTCGGCTTCTTCCTTTGTGGAAGCGCCGATATCAATATATAAATCGGAATGCTTGAGCACCTTTTCAAACTCGGCGCGGCTTTGCAGGTGGATGGCCTTGGCGCCGATCACGCCGGGCGCTTCCCCATCGCCCACCAGCACCGGCTTGGATACGACCACGCGCGCGTCGATGCCGCCCACGGGTTCGTAGCTCAGAAGGCCGTTGTCGTTGACGCCAAGCACCATGAAGCCCACTTCGTCCATATGGGCGGCGAGCAGCACATGCCGTTTCCCCTCCGTGCCTTTTTTGAAGGCCAGCAGGTTGCCGATGGGGTCTGTCCACACGCGCGTGGCGTGCTTTTCGACGCGCTCACGGATAAAATCGCGCACGCGGCCCTCGTCGCCGCTGACGCCGCGCAGCAGGCAAAGTTCCTTTAAAACCACGCAAATCCCTCCCATTCCCGGGCGATCCTTTCAATCACCAGCGCGATGAGGCGGCCCGTTTCCCGCACGGTATCCAGGCTGAGCAGTTCCACCGTGGTGTGCATGTACTTCAGCGGGATGGACAGAAGCAGCGTCGGCACGCCGCCGCGCGCGGTCTGCGTTTCGGAAGCGTCGGTGGCGGTCACGCCGGTGCAGATTTCCAGCGTATAGTCCACGCCATTTTCCTTCGCCGTTTCCACAGCAATCTTTTCCAGCCTCGGGTGGATATTCGGGCCATGGCCGACCACCACCTTGTCCACCGGAAATGCCTCCCACTTGCCCGTGCCCGGGCCTTCGCCGTGGGTGACGTCGATGACAATGGCCAGATCGGGCTTAAGGCGGAATGTCGCCGTCCTTGCGCCCTTGGAGCCGATTTCCTCCTGCGTGGTGGAGACAAAATAAGCCTGCGCCGGCACATTGCGCCCCGAAAGCGCTTCCGCCGCAGCGAGCATGGCGGCGACGCTGGCGCGGTCGTCCATGGTCTTGCCAGCCATGCGGCCATTTGCCAGGCGCAGCGAGGGCGCGCGCATGACCACCATATCGCCCACGCGCACGCGGCGGCGCACCTCGCCGGCTGGATAACCCACGTCCACGTACAGATCGTCCAGCTTGAGCGCCTTTTCGCGGTCTTTCTCGGTGAGCAGTTGCGGCGGCTTGGCGCCGACCACGCCGTAGAGAGGGCCGGAGGCCGTCTGCACGCTGACCTCCATGCCGGGCAGTATGCGCGGGTCTACGCCGCCATTTTTGAAAATGCGCAGGCAGCCGTCGTCCTCGATTTTGCTGACCACCAGGCCAATCTCATCCTGATGGGCGCAGACGATGATCTTCGGGCCGGCGCTCTCCCCCGCGCCCACCAGGGCGTAGAGGTTTTCCAGACCGTCGGTGAACACATCGCGGGCATAGGGGCGGAACCAATCCGCAATGCCGCCGTTCACGCCCGCCTCGTAGCCCGGCACGCCGGGGAGCGCCGTAGTTTCGGCGATGAATTGGGCGATTCTTTCAATATCCAAGTCGTTTCCTCCTTTGCGCTCAGGGCGCCTGCACAAGTTAAATCAGTGGAATTTGCGGGGATTTTTATGCCTGGCATGACAGAGGGAAAGCGCGAACGCGCTACGCCAACCGGCGGCAACGAGCCAGGCGCGAAAAGGCCGCAAAAACCACCCGTGGGCGCTCGTGCAGGCAAGCCCTGGTATTTTACAGCGCGTATGCGTCGGCTGGGCGCACCACGGCCGCACCGCGCTCCCTGTCAAACTTTTCCAGAATCAAAAGCGACCGCGCGCCCTCCACCAGCTTCTGCTCCGGCGCGCGGGTGGCAATCATCACGCCCACGCCGGCAACCTCGGCCTGGAATTCGCGCATCATATCCACCATGCCCTGCAAGGTGCCGCCGCCCTTCATAAAGTCGTCGATAATCAACGCCCGCTGGCCGGGATGTACGGCGCGACGCGCCAGCGCCATGGTTTCAATGCGGTCGCCGCCGCCGACGTAGTTGATTTTCACCGCCGAGCCTTCATAGGCGCGGCTGTCACGCCGGGCGATCACCAGCGGCACGCCCAGGGCGCGCGCCGTCATCAGGGCGATGGGGATGCCCTTGGTTTCCATGGTGAGCACCAGGTCGGGCTGGCGGTCGTAGTACTGTTGGGCGAGGATTTCGCCGATGAGCTGGGCGGTGTCCGGCTCGCTGGTGACATCCGAAGTATACAAAAAGCCGCCCGGCAGCATCCTGCCCGGTTCCTCCAGCCGCTTGGCCAGCGCCGCAAGCGCCTGCACGGCGCGCTCCCGGCTCACCGTGGGGCGAAAGCGCGCCCCACCGGCAGCCCCGGCTACGGTTTCCAGCGTACCGAGGTCAAAGCGGCGGAAAGCCTCGGCCACCAGGTCGATGTCCTCGCTGACGGTGGATTTGGCGGCGTCAAACAGCTCGCAGAACTCTCCCAGCGTGTGTATGCGGTTGGGCGCGTCGGCCAGCATGCGCGCAATGGCGCTCAGGCGCTCGTTTCGCTTGATCTTGTCCACGGGGAGCCCTCCTGTCCCGAAGATTTTTGCACTGCTCTCCATTATAATTCGGTTTTCAGGGATTTTCTATCATTTTCGGGCCGCTTTGCCCGCGATTCCAAAATTTTAACTTTGCTCCGGCGGTATTTTGGACTATAATGGATAAACGAAGCCCTTTGCGGGCGGGGAGGTGGCCACAGTGACAGATATCCGAAGCGTCCGGCGCGTGCATATGATTGGCGTGGGCGGAAGCTCCATGTCCGGCCTGGCCGGGCTTTTGAAGGACGAGGGCTATGAAGTGACCGGCTCCGACCGCACGCGCTCGCACAAAACCGAGGCGCTGGAAGCGCGCGGCGTAAAGGTGCTCATCGGCCATCAGGCGGAAAACGTGCATGGCGCGCAGCTGGTGATCTACTCCGCCGCCATCGCCGCGGACAACCCCGAGCGCGCCGAGGCGGAGCGCCTGGGCATCCCGCAAATGGAGCGCTGCGACCTGATCGGGCAGTTGATGAAGGGCAGCGAATGCGCCATCGCCGTCAGCGGCACGCACGGCAAGACCACCACCACTTCCATGCTGGCGCAGGCGTTTCTGACCGCCGGGCACGACCCAAGCGTGCACATCGGCGGCGAGCTGGACTTTCTGGGCGGTTCCACACGGCGCGGCAAGGATGAATTTATCCTTGAAGCCTGCGAATACAACCGCAGCTTTTTGCATTTTTACCCCACCATGGCGGTCATCCTCAACATTGACGAGGATCATCTGGACTGCTATAAGGATATAGACGACATCGAACACGCCTTTTTGCAGTTTGCCCGCCTGTCCAAATACATTGTCGGCTGGGGCGACGATATGCGCGTTTTGCGCGTAATCCGCGAAAGCGGCCTGCCCCATACCACTTACGGCCTGGGCGAGGGAAACACACTGCGCCCTGAAGGGCTTTCCTTTGACGAGCGCGGCCGCGCCAGCTTCACCGCCGTTTGGGAGGGCGAACCCCTTGGCGCGTTCGCGCTGGGCGTTCCCGGACAGGCCAATCTGCTGGACGCGCTGGCCACCATCGCGGTGGCGCATCTGCGCGGCCTTTCCATGGACGCGGTTGCGGAAGCCCTTTCCCAGTTCCGCGGCGCGCACCGGCGCAACGAGCTGACCAGCGTTACCGACGGCGTAAAGGTATTTACCGACTATGGCCACAACCCCGCTGAGATCAAATCGGCGCTGGAAATCGCCGCGCTGGAGCCGCACAAGACCCTCTGGGCCGTGTGGCAGCCGCACACCTATTCGCGCACCAAGGCGCTGTTTGACCAGTTTTTGACCACCTTTGACAAGGCGGACAAGGTGCTGGTGACGGATATCTGTGCCGCGCGCGAGAAAGACCCGGGCGACATCCGCTCGGAAATGCTCATCGAACCCTTGCGCGCCCATGGCGTGGACGCAGTGCTTACTCCCACCTTTGACGACGCGGAAGCCTATCTGCGCGCGCACTGGCAGGAGGGCGACGTGGTCATCACCCATGGCTGCGGAGACATTGACCTTCTCAACGAGCAAATCGCTCTGCATGGAGATACAAAGCCGGGAAAATAATCTCCCCCGGCGGGCGCGGCCAAAGCGCCCGGGCAGTTTTGGGCCTGCGTCCTCTGCCCACGGTGTTTGCGTCTTGCGCGGATTTCCCGCGGGACATATAACGCCATTCGCCGCCCGCCATGCGGACGGCAGAACAGACAAAGGAGGAATTCCCCATGAATGAGAACATTAAAGCCATCGCCATACGAATATGCGACCTGCGTGAGATTATGGGCTACACCCAGCAGGAGGTCGCCGAGCGCTCGGGCGTTCCGCTCGAGGACTACGTTGCTTACGAGGCGGGCGAAAGGGACTTCTCCTTCAGCCACTTGTTCAACATCGCTTCGACGCTGGGTGTAGATATCTCTGACCTCCTCACCGGCGAAAGCCCGAAGCTCAAGGGCTACATCCTTACCCGCGCGGGCAAGGGGCTGGCGTTTGACCGCCGCAAAGCCTACCACTACGAGCATCTGGCTTACAACTTCCGCGATAAAAAGGCGGAGCCGTTCATCGTCACCGTGGAATACGACCCCACGGGCGCGCCCAAGACCGCGCACGACCATGAAGGGCAGGAGTTTGACTACGTGCTCACCGGGCACATGAAAATCGTGCTGGCGGGCAACGAAGTCTATCTCGGCCCGGGCGATTCGATTTACTACGATTCGTCCATCCCCCACGCCATGTACGCGGTGGAAACCGACTGCCGCTTCATCGCTGTGGTCATCAAATAACCGGAACCGGAGGTCTGCAATATTATGGCGCTCTACCAACGCTTTTTGAGAAAGCCTGAATTTGGCTCTTATGAAGATTTTCTGCACAATTTCCGCATCAACGTACCCGAAAACTTCAACTTCGCCTACGACGTGCTGGATGTAATCGCCCAGGAGGAGCCCGACAAGCGGGCGCTGCAATGGGTGCACATGGACGGCCGCGAACGCGCCTTCACCTTCGCGGAAATCGCCCGCCTTTCCCACCAGGCCGCCAATCTGTTCGCCCGCCTGGGCATCCGCAAAGGCGACAAGGTGATGCTGGTTTTGCGCCGGCATTACACCTTCTGGATCGCCATCATGGCCCTGTGCCGCATTGGGGCGGTGACCGTGCCCGCCACGCACCTGCTCACCAAGAAGGACATCGTCTATCGCGCCAACAGCGCCGAGATCAAGATGGTGGTCACCTCGGCCGAGGGCTGCTTTGCCCAGAGCTGCGAGGATGCCATGCCCGAGTGCCCCACCGTGGAAAAGCTGCTGATTGTGGACGGCCAGCGCGAGGGTTGGCTGGACTTCGAGGCCCTGCTTGCGCAGGAGCCGGACGTGTATCCCCGCCCGCAGGAGCCGCTCAAGCACGACGATATCATGCTTTTGTACTTCACCTCCGGCACCTCCGGATTGCCCAAGATGGTCGGCCATAACTTCGATTATCCTCTGGGGCATATCCAGACGGCTGTATTCTGGCATCAGTGCATCGATGGCGGTCTGCATCTCACGGTCTCGGAGACCGGTTGGATGAAGTCCGTCTGGGGCAAGCTGTACGGTCAGTGGCTGGCGGGTTCGGCCATCATGGTGTACGATTTTGAAAAATTCGTACCCAAAGACCTGCTCGCAGTGCTAGAGAAGTACAGGATAGATACCTTCTGTGCGCCGCCGACCATCTACCGCTTTATGATCTTGGAGGATGTGTCGAAATACGATCTGTCTTCCCTCAAGCACTGCACCACGGCGGGAGAACCCCTTAACCCCGAAGTCTACGAAAAGTGGAAGGAGCTTACCGGCCACGAATTGCGCGAGATCTTCGGTCAGACTGAGCTGTGCGTCACCGTCGGTACCTTCCCGTGGATGAAGGTCTGCCCCGGCTCGATGGGCAAGCCCTCGCCGCAGTTTGATGTGGACATCGTGGACGAGGACGACAAGAGCTGCCCCGCCGGTCAGGTGGGCGAAATCGTGGTGCGTACGCAGTACGAAACTCCCGTGGGCATGTTTCTGGGCTACTACCACGATGAGGAGGGCACAAAGGCTGTCTGGCACGACGGCATATACCACACGCGCGACCTCGCCTGGCGCGATGAGTGGGGCTACTACTGGTACGTGGGCCGCGCCGACGACGTCATCAAGTCCTCCGGCTACCGCATCGGGCCCTTCGAGGTGGAGAGCGCCCTGATGGAGCACGACGCCGTGGTGGAAACCGCCATCACCGGCGTGCCCGACCCGGTGCGCGGCCAGATCGTCAAGGCTACCATCGTTCTCAAGGCTGGCTATGAGCCCACCGATGCGCTCAAAAAGGAGCTGCAAAACCACGTCAAGAAGCTGACTGCGCCCTACAAGTACCCGCGCATCATCGAATTCGTGGACGAGCTGCCCAAGACCATCTCCGGCAAGATCCGCCGCGTGGAACTGCGCGAGCGCGACAGCCAGAAGGCCGATCAATAAAAATCCCTCCGCGCCCCGTCCGGCCACGCTCGGGCGGGGCGCGTTTTGCAAAGGAGCATGAGCATGGACTGGCGGTTTTCCCAGCGCGCGTTGCGCTTTCAACCCAACATATTCAACGTCCTCAAAGACCTCAAGGGAGAGCGCCTGACGCGTGGCGAATGGGTGTGCGACCTTTCGGTGGGCACGCCGGACTTTCCCGTGGCAGAGCACATCCGTAAGGCCGCCGCGCAGGCGGCACTGGATGCGGAAAGCTACAAGTACGCGCTGGGCGACCTGCCGGAACTGACGCAGGCCGTGCAGGGCTGGTACGCGCGGCGCTACGGCGTGTCGCTTGCGGAAAGCGAAATTATGGGCGTGTACGGCTCGCAGGAGGGCATTGCCCACATTGCCCTGACGCTGTGCGACCCCGGCGACGTGGTGCTCGTGCCCAACCCCTGCTATCCCATCTTTGAATACGGCCCGTATCTGAACGGCGCGGAAATCGCCTATTATCCGCTGGACGAACAGAGCGGCTATCTGCCCGACCTTGCCGCCATCGACGAGGAGACGGCGCGGCGGGCAAAGATGATGATCGTCTCCTTCCCCGCCAATCCCGTGGGCGCGGTGGCCCCGCGCGCGTTTTACGACGACCTGGTGGCCTTCGCGCGCCGGCATGAAATTTGCATCGTCCATGACAACGCCTATTCCGAAATTATCTTTGACGGCGCGGAGGGCATCTCGTTTTTGAGCGTGCCCGGGGCGATGGAGGTAGGCGTGGAGTTTAACTCCCTTTCCAAGACCTACAACCTCACCGGCGCGCGATTGTCGTTTTTGCTGGGCAACCGCGCCATCATCGAGCGCTTTCGCGCCCTGCGCACGCAAATTGACTACGGCCTGTTCCTGGTGGCGCAGCGCGCCGCCATCGCCGCGCTCAACGGCCCGCAGGAAGGCGTGCAGGCGCAGCGCGCCGAATACCAGCGCCGCCGCGACGCGCTCTGCCACGGCCTCACCGCCGCCGGTTGGGACGTGCCCGACGCCAAGGGTACGATGTTCGTATGGGCCAGGACGCCGCATGGCTGGGAGGATGACGAAGCCTTCGTGCAGGAGTTGTTTGCGCGCACGGGCGTTTTGTGCACACCGGGCAGCGCCTTTGCCTCGCTGGGGCGCGGCCATGTGCGCTTCGCGCTGGTGCGCCCGGCGGAGGACCTGGCCGCATGCGTGGAGCGCGTGCAAAAAAGCGGCCTGATTTGACGTATAGCCCAAAAGATGATAAAATACTTCCATAGGTTGAAACCGGCGCGGCCTGCCTGTAGGCCGCGCCACGATATGGGAGGAACCGTACCTTGATGAAACGCTTCTGGATGGCGCTGCTGGCGCTGGCGCTGCTTCTGGGCGGCGCGCAGGCGCAGGAGGACATATTCGCAATCACGCCCACACCTACGGCAGCGGTGGGCTCCATTGGCCTGTCGATCTCTGAATACACCTACGCGGTGTTGACCAACGACACGCTGGGCGTGCGCTTTTCCTATCCCTCGCACTGGATCCAGACCCCGGGCCGCCGCACCATCAGCTATGAGGAACCCGTGGCTGAGGGCGATATCCCCGCGCGCATGGCCGTATCGGTCAAACAGCTCGACGACCGCGCCGACGAGGATGAGATGACCAGCCAGCTTTCTTCGTTTGTGAGCGCCATTTTTACGCAGTTCGACAGCTATGAAATCGGCAACCTCATCACCGACGTATCCTTCATGGGCAAAACCGCTTATTCCACCATCTACCGTGGCTACAAGGGCGACCAGGTGATTCAGGGCACGGCGATCATGACCTGCGTTGGCACAAAGATTTACGCCTACCACTTCTCCTGTGACGCCAATGATTACGACGCCATGACCACCGTAATGGAATACATGCGCAACCATGTGGAGGCCAACAACAGCTAATCCCAATTGCAGTAGCAAGGCCCGCTTCCGGTCATCGCCGGAGGCGGGCTTTGCTTTGCAATAAAGGGCTGCCCTCTCGCGGGCGGCAAAAGTGGAACAGGCGTTTCGCGGGCAGCGGGCTTTCCCCTCTCGTCCCCTCCACCGCGCGCCTTCTCCCGCGTCCGCGCCTGTTCCCGCCGGTTGCCCGGCAAGCATAAGTATATCCATTTTTGCAGCGTGGGCAAGGGAAAAGCGCTGAATTATGCTTTTTTGCCTTCCAACTGTCGGCTGGGTATTTCCAAAAACACAGGCGGTTTCTATCCGGCCTCAGGGGATTAACAAAGTTCGCAGACTGTCAGCGTGATGAGAAAGCCCACAAATTTGCTGGCACAGTATGCAAAAATTGCTTCCCCATTCCTCTTTAGGAAGCAATTTTCGCGTTGCGGGCTTTGTCAGCGCTCTGAGGCCAGGCTTTAATAAGCAGCTGCCCTGGCCTTCTTGGCGGCCTGCAATGCCTGCAACTCCCGCTGGCGCTTGAGCAGGATGACCAGGCGCGGGCGGTTGTAGCGCTGGATGAGAATAAAGGGCAAGTTGCCGAAAAGGTCGTACAGCAACATGCAAATCCAGTTCCATCCCTTGGGCAGCAGCACCAGAAACACGGGGCTCAATACAATCAGCACCACATGCACAAGCTCGGCCACGCAGGTTTCGCGGATCAGCCCCTCCACGTGTTCAGGGCTGCGCATCACGCCGATCTTTTTGCGGAAAGTGTGCGGTATATAGCGGCTCATATCCGGCACTTTGTCCTTCCAGCGGTTGATCCCAAGCTTCAAATAAATATCGCCGTTTTTTTCCCATGCGTAGGAAGCATAGGGAAAAGCGCTATAATCAAAGTTCTTGCGCGGCATCATTTCACCGATGAAAAAACACAAAATCCCCATCACCAGGCAAATTACGCCGAAGCGCAAAATCAGGCCAAAAAACGCGGGAATCTGCGACAGTAAACGGGAAAACATTGCACCCCTCCTCACTGGCATTATAGCAAGACACGGCGAGGATTTCAACGGAAAATTGCGCTTTTGCGGATTAAATTGTGGTTTGCTCCCCACGGGCTGAAGCAGGCCGCATGCGGCCGGGAAGCAGAACGGGTACGGCCTTCCAATGCGCCAGGACGGTGTGGGAGAATGCCACGGCTATGTTGACCGCTATCAACGCGTGCGATGCAAAAAGAGCCGTACAGATCTCCGCGCGCCCGTGCGGAGGCGTGAAAATCCATGACATTGCGCATGCTCGCAAACGCGGTTGATGAACGTCAGCAACGCTGAGTGGAATGCAAACATCATTTGCGGGCCGCGCGCAGCCTTCTCAATGACAGATCGTGCAGTTCAGATGCGCATTGCGCAATGGACTTCCGGCAAATCCTGTGAAACTTTTCCATAGTAGAATCATGCCGCCTCGATACTTTCGCATGGCCGCTGTGCGCCCGCCCGCTCCAGAGATGCAACGCGCCCGGCTTGCGATAAGCAGGCCGGGCGCTTGAAAAAACGATGGATTACTGGTCGCCGGTGCGCGCGTAATGCGGCAGCAGCTTCGGGGATTCCTCGGTGGGTTCCACACCGGCAGCCTTCATCTCGGCCATGAACTTGTCCACGTGCGCGAGGGTGGGCTTGCCAAGCTGCACATCCTTGCTGGCCTTGGCGGCGGAGATGCCGGCCTGACGGCCAAAGACGATCACGTCCAGCAGGGAGTTGCCCATCAGGCGGTTGCGGCCGTGGATGCCGCCCACAGCTTCACCAGCCACGAACAGGCCGGGCACGCAGCTTTCGCACTGATCGTTGACGCGCAGGCCGCCGTTCTGGTAGTGCAGGGTCGGATAGACGAGGATCGGCACTTCGCGCATGTCGATGCCATACTTGAGGAACATGCGCAGCATGGCGGGCAGGCGCTTTTCCAGCGTGCCCTTGCCGTGAATCATGTCGATCATCGGCGTATCGAGCCACACGGCCTGGCCTTCGGGCGTGGTTACGCCCTTGCCGCGCGCCTTGCACTCGCGGATGATGGAGGCGGCGGACACGTCGCGCGTCTCCAGCGGATGCATGAAGGCTTCGCCTTCGGCGTTGATGAGCATCGCGCCCATGGAGCGCACTTTCTCCGTGACCAGCGCGCCGTAAATCTGCAACGGATAGGCCGCGCCGGTGGGATGGTATTGCAGCGTATCGGCGTACAGAAGCGGCACGCCCGCGCGGTAACCAAGGATCAGGCCGTCGGCCGTGGCGCCGTAGTGGTTGGAGGTCGGGAAGCCCTGGTAATGCAGCCGTCCCGCGCCGCCGGTGGAAATGATGACGGTTTTGGCGCGCGCGATCAGGTGCTTGCCGGTTTCCATGTTGAGCAGCACCGCGCCGGCGGCGTGGCCGTTTTCATCGAGAATCAGCTCGATGGCGGCGGTGAAGTCCACCACCGGGATTTCGCGGTTCCACACCTCGTCGCGCAGCGTGCGCATGATTTCCGCGCCGGAGTAGTCCGCCGCCGCGTGCATGCGCTTGCGGGAGGTGCCGCCGCCGTGGGTGGTAATCATGGTGCCGTCCTCGGCCTTGTCAAATTCCACGCCCAGCTCGTTGAGCCACTTCACGGCGCCGGGGCCGTCCATGACCAGCTTGCGCAGAAGCTCAGGCACGGCCGCGTAGTGGCCGCCGCCGAAAGCGTCCAGATAGTGCTGAGCCGGGGAGTCGTTGGCCTTGTCCGCGGCCTGGATGCCGCCTTCGGCCATCATGGTGTTGGCGTCGCCAATGCGCAGCTTGGTGACGATCATTACATTCGCGCCGTTCTCGTGCGCCATGACCGCCGCCGAGGAACCCGCGCCGCCGCCGCCGATGACGAGCACGTCCACATCGTAGTCGGGGTGCTCAAGATCCAGCTTGAGGCCGGATACGCGGCTCTTGCCCTCCAGCAGGGCGCGCAGCTCCACGGGCACCTTGTCGCCCTTGTTCACGCCCACGCGCAGGGTGTCAAAGCCCACGTCGCGGTAGTCAGGATGGAATTCCTTCAAAAGCGCGTCTTTTTCCTCCGCGCTCATGCGGCGCGGCTCCACCCCAATGCGCGAAGCGCGGGTGGCCTCCACCTTCTTAATGGATGCGAGCATGTCCTGAGAATACATTGGTCAAGCCCCCTTACTTCTCGATATCGCGGTGGTTGTAAAGCTCCTTGATTTCATCAATGGGCTTTTGCATGATGTCCTCGATCAGGGCGTTGAACTCGCCCTCCTCGATGGCCTTTACGCGCTCGGTGAGGTGCTTTGCCTCGGGCGCGATGTACTTGCCGTTCAGGCGGCGGGCCAGCAGGGCCACCTGCGGGTGGGAAATGCCGGCCGGGCAGCGCGCGGAGCAGATGCCGCACATCACGCAGTCAAACGACTCCTCGGCGCACTTTTTGAACTCGCCGCGCTGCGCGTAGGCGATGTATTGCATCACGTTTAGGCCCTGCGGGCAGGCCTTGGTGCAGGCGTTGCAGCCGATGCAGCTGTAAATTTCCGGATAGAGCTGCATCATGATCTGCTCCTGCGGGCGGATCTTCTCGATATCGTACACCTGCTTGACCAGCGGGAAGTAGGGCAGCGTGGCCACATACATGTTTTCCTCAACCTTGGTAGAGCAGGCCAGGCACATCTTCAGCTCGGTAGAGCCCTTGACGCGGTAGATCGTAGCGCAGGCGCCGCAGAAACCGTTGCGGCAGCCGCAGCCGCGCTTGAGCTCGTAGCCGGCGTATTCCAGAGCGCCCATGATGGTCAGGCTCTCCGGAACCTCGTATTTCTTGCCCATCAAATAGACCGTTATCATCTTATCAGCCATCGTTCAGCCCTCCATCAGTATTCGTCCGGCAGCTCGTCGAGCTGGTCAAAGCGGAACACGGGGCCGTCCTTGCAGACGTACTTGGTGCCGATGTTGCACCGGCCACACTTGCCCACGCCGCACTTCATGCGAAGCTCCATCGTGGTATAGACCTGCGTCTTTTCAAAGCCCAGTTCTCCCAGCGCCTGCAGGGTGAACTTGATCATAATCGGCGGGCCGCAGACCAGCACCGTCTTGTTCGGGTCGAAGCCCAGCTCGGTGACATAGGCGGGCACAAAGCCCACATGCCCGTCCCAATCGTCCTGCGGGCGGTCGATGGTCAGGTGCACGTCCACATCCGGGGCCTTCATCCACTGATCGCGGATGATGTCGATGTCCACCAGGTCCTCCTTGGAGCGGGAGCCGTAGACGATGTCGATATGGCCGTAGTCCGCGCGGTTGGCCAGCATGTATTCAATCACGCTGCGCAGCGGCGCCAAGCCAATGCCGCCGGCGATGAAGACAAGATCCTTGCCCTTGAGCTCGGTGTTCACCGGGAAGCCGTTTCCGTAGGGGCCGCGCACGGTAATCTGCTGGCCCACGTCCATCTGGTGAAGCCACGAGGTCAGGCAGCCGCACTTTTTGATGGAGAACTCCATGTGGTCGGTGCAGGTCGGCGAGGAGGTGATGGAAAACATCGCCTCGCCCACGCCGGGGATGGACAGCATCGCGCACTGGCCGGGCATGTGCTTAAAGCACACGCCTGTGCCCGTATCCGCGCGCACGACCGTGAAGGTCTTTACGTCCGGCGTATCGCGGCGGATGGCCTTGACCACGCCGATGGTGGGGATCAAAGCGTTGTTGTTCATTGTTTCTTCCCTCCCAACGCGCGAATCACCTTGGCGATGTGCAGGTGCATCGGGCACTTGCTGACGCAGCGGCCGCAGCCCACGCAGGAATACATGCCCTCGTTGTTGGCGGGGAAGTATACCAGCTTGTGCATAAAGCGCTGACGGAAGCGTTCCATCTGCGTTTTGCGGTTGGTGCCCGCCGCCATCATCGTAAAGTCGGAATACATGCAGCTGTCCCAGCAGCGATAGCGCTGGATGCCGTGCCCGGTATCAAAATCGCGGATATCGTAGCACTGGCAAGTGGGGCAGACGAACGTGCAGGTGCCGCAGCCCAGGCAGGCCTGATAGAGCTTCTTCCACTCGGGGGCGTTGAATTTCTCCATCATGTGCTCGCCGTCAAAGCCGGTCAGGTCGAGGTCGGCAAGCGGGTTTTTCGCCATCTTCGCGCGGGCCTCGTCCTTGGCGGCGGCCAGGGGCGCGCCGTCGGTCTCTTCGCACAGGTCTTTCACCATCTCGAGCACTTTTTCGCCCTTTTCGGTGGCGGCATTCAGATACATCTCGTCGCCGAGAATCCACACCTGCGCGTCGCCCTGCGGCTCGGCAAGGTCGATGCCGAACACCGAGCAGAAGCAGCTCTCGCGCAGCGGGGACAGGCAGGCCAGCGACACCACGGTGCCGTTGTTGCGCCGCGCCTGGTAGTAATTGTCCACGGGGTCGGAGAGGAACACGCGGTCGAGCACGTCAAAGCTGCGCACGTCGCAGGCGCGCACGCCGAACAGGACGTAGGGCTCGGTGGGCAGTTCCGGGTTTTCCACCTCGATGCTCTTGCCCGACACGCGGAACTCCATCAGGTGCTCGCTCTGCGGGAAGAACAAATCCTTGGGGGATTTGACGGTCATTTCATCCAGCGTCACTTCGCAGCCGCTTTCCCAGAGGTCGTAATTGACCTGGCCGGCCTTCTTCACCGGCAGGTACAGCTTCGCGGAATCGCTGATGCGGGCGTACAGGGCGTCCGCGTTGGCAGTTTTCAGCTTCAGCATGCTATTCCCCCCTGTTCAGGATGACGGAAGGCTCCGCGTCGGCCTTGGTGAAGTTGATCAGCGGATGGCGGCCTTCCGAATTCTCGCCGGCCTGGTAATCGCCATAGAGCGTATCCATATCCTTGATGAACTTGCGGTTCAAAAGGTGCAGCGGAATGCCCTGCGGGCACACGCGCGAGCACTCGCCGCAGTCCGTGCAGCGGCCGGCCACATGGAAGGCGCGAATGATGTGGAACTGGTTCTCCTCAAAGGTATCGGTGTTGGCCTTGGAGGATACGCCGGAATCCGGGTTGTCAAACACGCACTTGACGCACGTGCACGCCGGGCAGACGTTGCGGCAGGCGTTGCAGCGGATGCACTTGGAAAGCTCGCTGCGCCAGAAGGCGAAGCGCTCCTCGGGCGTCTTTTCCTCCAGCGCGCGCACCTCGGCGAAGCGGTCGCTTTCAGGCACCTCATGGCAGGACTCGTCGTCGATCACTTCATCGGCGATGGCAAAATCCTTGCCCTTGCAGAATTCGCACTTCATGCACAGGCCGTCCTTGCCCTCCATGCCCTTGCAGCCCACGCCCAGCACGTACACATTTTCGCGCTTGACGCGGTGCTCGCACAGAAGCTGGTTCAGGCTCAGGGAATCGCAGGGCTTGATCAGCGCCAGCGTCTTGCCCTCCAGTTTGGAGGCCTCGACCAGCTTTTTGGATAGGTTGGCCGCGCAGAATTTGTCGTAGACCAGGTTGTCTATATCATCCTTTTCAAACAGGGCCGGGGTGCGCTCGTAATCGAACTCGCCCTTTTCCCAGCCCAGCACGCGTTGAACCTCGCCGGAGGCGAGCAGCTCTTTTACGCGCGCAAGAACTTTTTCAGCTATTGCTTGCATCTCAAATCCTCCAGCTTCACATTCTCGCCCAGCTCGTGGATGGTGGCGGCGAAGTCGTTCATGACGTTTGCGAAGCGCGCGCCCTCGGCGGCGGAAACCCACTCCACGCGCACGCGGCGGCGGTCCACGCCCAGGTAATCCAGCATGCTGAACAGAAGCGTCATGCGGCGGCGGGCGTAGTAGTTGCCGGTGGTGTAGTGGCAATCGCCGGGATGGCAGCCGCAGAGGATCACGCCGTCCGCGCCGCGCTGGAACGCGCGCAGGATGAACAGCGGGTTCACGCGGCAGGAGCAGGGCACGCGGATGATTTTCACATCCGCCGGGTAGCTCAGGCGGCTGGAGCCGGCCAGGTCAGCGCCGGCATAGCTGCACCAGTTGCAGCAGAAAGCCACGATGAGGGGCTTGAACTCCTTTACTGTGCTTTGCATATCGCGTCCACCTCCGCCATAATCTGTCGGTTGGCAAAGCCCTTCAAATCCATCGCGCCGGACGGGCAGGTAACGGTACAGGCGCCGCAGCCCTGGCAGACGGCCTCGTTGACCTGGGCAATGCGGCGAACCTCGCGCACGCCGGGGCCACGCACTTCCTTCTCAATGTAGGAAATGGCGCCGTAGGGGCAGACCTTTTCGCACTGAGAACAGCCGTTGCACAGAAGCTCGTTGGAGTGGGCCACGCAGGGGTTGGTGACCAGGTGATCCTTGGCCAGCAGGCCAATGACCTTGGAGGCCGCCGCGCCCGCCTGGGCCACGGTTTCAGGAATATCCTTGGGGCCCTGGCACACGCCGGAGAGGAACACGCCCGCCGTCGGGCTTTCCACGGGGCGCAGCTTGGGATGCGCCTCGGTGAAGAAGTCGTTGGTATCCATGGAGGCGGTGAGCATGGTGGCCAGATCGCGCGCGCCGGGGTTGGGCTCGATGGCCGTGGCCAGCACCACCATGTCGGCGGGGATGGTGAGCTGTTCGTTGTTGAGCAGGTCGCTGCCCTGCACCATCAGCTTGCCATCCTGCTCCCACACCTTGCCGACCATGCCCTTGATATAGTCCACGCCGTACTGCTCCACCGCGCGGCGGTAGAACTCGTCGAAGTTCTTGCCGGGGGTGCGCACGTCTATATAGAATACGTGGACGTTGACATCCGGGTATTTGTCGCGCACGAGCATGGCGTGCTTGGCGGTGTACATGCAGCAGATCTTCGAGCAGTAGGGCTTGCCCTTGTCCGCGTCCTCGGAGCAACGGGAGCCGACGCACTGGATAAACACGATCTCATGCGGGTGCTTGCCGTCGGAGGGGCGCACGAGCTGGCCCTTGGTTGGGCCGGCGGCGTTCATGATGCGCTCGAACTCCAGGGAGGTGACCACGTCCTTGCAGGTATTGTAGCCATACTCGTCAAAGCCGTTCAGGTCGATGGGCTTAAAGCCGGTGGCGGCGACGATGGCGCCGTACTGGCGCTCGATGATCTCATCTTCCTGCTGGTAGTTGATCGCGCCCGCGGAGCAGACCTTTTCGCACAGGCCGCACTTGCCGGTCTTGAGCTTGATGCACTGCTCGGGGTCGATGCAGGCGACGTTGGGAATGGCCTGCGCGAACGGGATATAGATAGCCGTGCGCGTATTCAGACCCATGTTGAATTCATTCTTGCCCTTGCGGGAGGGGCACTTTTCCATGCACGCGCCGCAACCGGTGCACTTGGTGATATCCACATAGCGCGCCTTTTTGCGGATGGTGACGGTGAAATTGCCCACAAAGCCGGAAACCTTTTCGACCTCGGCGTAGGAGATGATGTCGATCTTCTCGCTCTGGGAGGCGTCCACCATCTTCGGGGTGAGGATGCAGGCCGCGCAGTCCAGGGTCGGGAAGGTCTTGTCCAGCTGCGCCATGCGGCCGCCGATGGTGGGCGATTTTTCGACGATGTCCACCTCGTAGCCGGCGTCGGCGATATCCAGAGCGGTCTGGATGCCGGCGATGCCGCCGCCGATGACCAGGGCGCGCTTGATGACCGGGCTGGTGCCGGCGGTGAGGGGCGCGTTTTTGAGCACCTTGGCCACCGCGGCCTTGGCCAGCGTGATGGCTTTCTCAGTGCCCACTTCCTTATCCTTGTGAATCCAGGAGCACTGCTCGCGGATGTTGGCGATTTCCACCATATAGGGGTTCAGGCCGGCCTTTTCCGCAGTCTTGCGGAAGGTGGCCTCGTGCATGCGCGGCGAGCAGGAGCACACCACCACGCCGGTCAGGCCGTATTCCGCGATTGCGTCGCGGATTTTCTGCTGGCCGACCTCAGAGCACATATACTGATAATCCGTGGCGTATACGACGCCCGGAACGTTCTTCATGGCCTCAGCAACCGCATGCACGTCCACCGTGCCGGCGATGTTGCTTCCGCACCAGCAAACAAAGACGCCGATTTTCTGCATAGTCGTATCTCTCCTTATTTGCCGTACTTGCGCATGGCCGCGACGATGGCCTGCTGGGGAAGCTCGGGATCGAGCTTGGCGGGAATTTCATCGCTGGTCATGTGGTTGAGTCCCTGCTGGCGGATGACGAGCAGGCGCACGGCCTCGACCAGTTTGGCCGGCTCCACATTGCGCGGGCAGCGCTCCACGCACGCCATGCAAGCCAGGCAGCGGTACAAAGACGGCGAAGCCATCAGCTTTTCGATCTCGCCCTTGTCCACCATGGCCACGAACTGGTGCGGATGGTACTCCATCTCGCCATAGGCCGGGCAGGTTCCCGAGCACTTGCCGCACTTCATGCACTTGCGCGGGTTGACGCCGCTGATTTCAAGCACGGTTTCTTTCAGGTTCGTATGTCCGCTCATGCCTGAACCTCCTTTACGCCCAGGGCCTCGGCGAGAAGCTCGGTAAAGTATTTGACCGGCACAGCGCCTTCGGGCGCGTTGGCCGTCAGGTTGTACATGCACAGCGGGCAAGCGGTAACGATCATCTCCGCGCCCGCGGCTTTGGCGGAATCGAGGATGCGCGCGGCGCTCTTCTGAGCCTGCGATTTATCCTCCAGCGTCACATAAGCGCCGCAGCACTCGTTGCGCTGGCCGTAGATCACCGGCGTCGCGCCGATGGACTGAATGAAATCCTCGATTACAGTGGGGTTTTCCGGGTCGTCGAAGGCCATGACCTTGCCAGGGCGAAGCAGCAGGCAGCCGTAGTAGGCGGCAATCTTTTTGCCCTTGAAGGAATTGACGACCTTGGCCTTGACCTGGTCAAAGCCCACCTCGTCACGAAGCATCTCCAGATAGTGGATGACCTTCGCCTCCCCCTCGTAAGGGCGCTCGGGGGCGAGGTAATTGTTGACCTTGAGGCGGAAGTTTTCGTCCGCCTTGATATCCTCGTTGGCGCGCTTGAGGACGTTGTGGCAGGCCGAGCATACGGTGATGAGCGTATTGTCCAAATCGCGGGCGGCCATCAGGGCGCGCACGGCGGACAGGCGCGTGGCGATCTCATCCTTTGCCATGGGATACACCGCGCCGCAGCACTGCCATTCCGGCAACTCCTCAAGCTCCGCGCCCAGGGCGGCGGCGGACAGGCGCGCGTACCTGTCCAGATCCTTGGCCCGGGTCTTCAGCGTGCATCCGGGGTAGTAAGAATAGCGCATGAGGCATGCTCCTTTTGCGTGGTATTTGACGCGCGGACGCGAAAAACGGTTCCGCGCAAATTGCCATGGACCCCGGCGGGCAAGGGCGCGCGCCGGAATCCACCGGCCGGGCGGAGGGGTTCCTCCGTCAGACCATCTGTTCGGGGTGGAAGACCTCGTCAAACCGCTCCGGCGTGAGGAAGCCCAGCGCCACGCACGCTTCCTTGAGGGAGATGTTTTCCTTGAAGGCCTTCTTGGCGGTCTTGGCCGCGTTGTCGTAGCCGATATAGGGGTTCAGGGCCGTCACCAGCATCAGGGAGTTGTGCAGGTTGTGGGCCATCTTCTCGCGGTTGGCGGTGATGCCCACGGCGCAGTTGTCGTTGAAGGACACAATCGCGTCGGAGAGCAGGCGCACGGACTGCAGGAAGTTGTAAATGCACACCGGCATGAACACGTTCAGCTCAAAGTTGCCCTGCGACGCGGCCATACCCACGGCCACGTCGTTGGCGATGACCTGCACGGCCACCATGGTCAGCGCCTCGCACTGGGTGGGGTTGACCTTGCCGGGCATGATCGAGGAGCCGGGCTCGTTTTCGGGAATGTGAATCTCGCCCAGGCCGCAGCGGGGGCCGGAAGCCAGCCAGCGCACGTCGTTGGCGATCTTCATCAGGTTCGCCGCCAGCGCCTTGAGCGCGCCGTGGGCGAATACCAGGTCGTCCTTGGAGGTGAGGGCGTGGAACTTGTTTTCGGCGGTGACGAACTGCTTGCCGGTGATCTCGCTCACCTGGCGGGCCACTTCTTCAGCAAAGCCCTTGGGGCAGTTGAGGCCCGTGCCCACGGCGGTGCCGCCCAGGGCCAGCTCCTTGAGGCCCGGCAGGGCCGCTTCGAGCATCTTGCGGGTCTTTTCCAGCATGTTGCGCCAGCCGCTGATCTCCTGGGAGAACTTGATGGGTGTGGCGTCCTGCAGGTGGGTGCGGCCGCTCTTAACCACGTCGTCATTTTCCTTTTCCAGGCGGCGGAACGTCTCGGTGAGCTTGTCCATGGCCGGGAAAAGCTGGTCCTCGATGCCCAGCACAGCGGCGATGTGCATGGCCGTGGGGAAGGTATCGTTGGAGGACTGGGACATGTTGATATCGTCGTTGGGATGGAGAAGTTTTTCGCCGGCGATCTCGTTGCCGCGATTGGCGATGACTTCGTTGGCGTTCATGTTGGACTGCGTGCCGCTGCCCGTCTGCCAGACGACCAGGGGGAAGTGGTCGTTGAGCTTGCCGGCGATGACTTCATCGCAGGCGGCGCAGATGGCCTTGACGCGCTTGTCGTCCATGCGTTCGGGCTTGACCTTGTGGTTGGCGAGGGCGGCGGCTTTCTTGAGGATGCCGAAAGCATGCGTGATCTCGCGGGGCATGACCTCGATGCCGATCTTGAAGTTCTCGTGGCTGCGCTGCGTCTGCGCGGCCCAGTAGCGGTCGGCGGGCACCTTCATTTCGCCCATCGAGTCGCGTTCGATGCGGTATTCCATGCGCGTACTCCTTCCGTCGTCAGTTTGGGGAGGTTTCCCATGTTCTGTAAAGCGCGGAAAGACCGGCGGTGCCGTTTGGCGCCGCCGATCCTGCGCGAATCGGATTAGATATCCAGCGTGGCGATGACGCTCTTGAGGGCGTTCGCGCTGGCGTGCAGCTTCTCCAGCTCCACATCGGTGAGCTTGGGCAGGATGCGGCCGCGGATCTCGCCGTCGGCGATGAGGATGGGCAGGCTCAGGCACACATCGTCGATGCCATATTCGCCGTTGAGCATTGAGGAAACCGTGGCCACGGCGTTGACCGAGCCGAACAGGCAATCGCAGATGCCGCACACGGACATGGCGATGGCGTAGTAGGTCGCGCCCTTGCGCTTGATGATCTTGGCGCCGGAGGAGCGCATGTACTTTTCGATCTCGTCAAAGTCGAGGTCGGTGAGGATGCCGGTGCGCAGCTTGATCAAATCCTTATACTCAAGCAGGCTGATGGTGCTGACCTGGGCGATGGACCAGGGGATGAACGAAGTTTCGCCATGCTCGCCGAACACATAGGCGTGCACGTTCTTTTCGCTCACGTTCAGGTACTCGGCCAGGCGGGCGCGCAGGCGGGCGGTATCCAGCAACGTGCCGGAGCCGATGATGCGCTCATGCGGGATATTGGTCACCTTGTGGAACACATAGGTGAGGATATCCACCGGGTTGGAGACGATGATATAGGTAGCGTCCGGGCAGTACTTGGTGATCTGCGGGGCGATGGCCTTGATGACATTTACGTTGGTCTGGGCCAAATCCATGCGGGTCTGCCCCTCCTTGCGGGGGACGCCGGAGGTGATGATGACGATGTCCGAACCGGCGGCGCTCTCATAGGTGCCCGCATAGACAGACACGGGGGACGCAGTCAGCGGCGTGCCCTGACGGATGTCCATAGCCTCGCCGAGCGCCTTTTCCTCGTTGATGTCTACAATAACGACCTCGTCCGCGGTGTGCTGGACAGACATCATGAAGGCGATGGTGGAGCCGACGTTACCCGCTCCGATCACAGTAATCTTGTTCTTCATTGCAGCTTTCCTTTCTTCGAGCGCATGGCTCCTGGTCTGTGTGTTTGTTCCCGCTATTTATCATAGTAGGAACCCGCCGGTTCGTGAAGATGGCAATCCGGCATGTTGTTATGCCATTACCTATATTGTATTTCAAACTTTCATTTGTGGTCAAGGGGAAATTGAGTAAATTAACAAGGGAATTTGCCCCGTTTCTGGGCCTGCGGCGGCCTGGCGGCCACAGGTATATAAATTTTCGGCATATAGGTATATATAATCCCATATATTCGCATAAACATTTTACATTACGTTAGATTTTACTAATATTTACGTCTCACAAACGCGATGTTATAATCATACAAAAGGAAAGGGGGAATCGCATGTGTGCGGGCGCTATTTCCTGGCGCGGGAAGTTTCCGATGAAGCCCTTTTGCGCATTTTGGAAACGCTTGAGGCGCGGGAGGAAGAATGTAAGCGAAGCGGGGATATCTTTCCCACAGACGCGGCCCCGGCATTGGCGCTGGGGCGCATACTGACCATGCGCTGGGGCTTTCCCCGGCCCGGCGGCGGGCAGGTGGTCATCAATGCCCGCAGCGAAACGGCAACGGAAAAGCCTCTGTTCCGCGGCGCGCTCCGCTGCCTTTTGCCAGCCAGCGGTTATTACGAGTGGGACGGGGCAAAGCGCAGGTTCGCTTTCACCCGCCCGGGCGGGGCTGTGTATATGGCCGGGCTGTGGCGGCCCGGCGCGGACGGCGTAAAGCGCTTTGTCATCCTCACCCGCGAAGCCCCGGCCCCGGCGCGGCGCATCCACACGCGCATGCCCGTGCTGTTTGAGGGCGGCATGCGCCGCGCCTGGCTGGATGCCAAAAATTCCCTGCCCGACCTTCTGCGCGCGGCGGTGGACGATGTGGACTGCGCGGAGGCGCAGCAGGGATAAAATGCGCGCTCTGGCGGTTACTCTATGGCGCTGAAATCGTCCATCACGGCTGTGGGAGCGGCAGTTTCCACGGCAATCTGGCCCGGCTCCTCCATTTGCGGCGGTTCGAGCAGGATCATCAAAAGCCAAAACAGGGCGGCCAGGAACAACGCCAGCAGCACCGCCAGCACGCTGAATACCCAGCGCGAAACGCGGCGGCCGGGCGCGCCGGTCTCCATCAGTTCCGCCTCCAGGCTGCGGTAGACCGAGCCGGGATCGGGCACGCCGTCGCTCTGGCGCTCCAGCCAGGCGCGGGCGCTGCGGACAATGCGGCTTTCGGCCCTGGCGCGTTCGCGCGGCGGCAGGCGGCGCTTTACGCGGCTTTCAAAGCGCGACAGCACGCCCGTGACCTGCGATGCCGGTATGCCGGTAAGATGGGCAATATCGCGTGTGCGCAGGCCGCAGCCGTAACGCAACATCAGCACCCTGCGCCCGTCCACGCTTTCCTGAGAGGCGGCCTGCAGGATGATATCGCCCTGCGCGCCGTCGATGGCGTCCTCGCGGAAGCCGTCCCAGGTCAGCTCGGCATCGTCGATGATGTTGGTCTGCTCCAGCGCCCGCGCCCGCGTCTGGGCGCGCAGGTTCTCGTGCAGCCCGGCGCGGCTGCGCAGCCCGCCCTGACGGAAACATTCGAGAATGGCGCTCTGCACGGCGTATTCCGCCAGCTCATAATTGCCGCAGATGGCATGCGCCATGTTGAACAGTTCGCGGTAATAAGGCTTGGCGCGGGTAAAAAAGGCGCGCAGGTCGTCCGCCTGTGTGGTTACGACAGTGGACATTTTCAGCCCCCCAGCGTGGCAAGCCGGTCGGTGATCGGACGCATGCGCTCGTAAATCATTGCGTACAGCGGGTACATCTGCGCGTATTTTTCCCGCCAGGCCGGGTTGACCGCGTGGCTGGAGCGCGCCTGCACCATCTGCGCCGCCTGTTCATAGCTTTCAAACAGGCCCACGCCCACGCCGGCGGCGATGGCCGCGCCCAGCGATGTGGTTTCCCCGGGGGTCTTGTGCACGCGCACATTCTGGCCGTACACCGCCGCGAGCATGTCCGGCCACAGGCCGCTGCGCGCGCCGCCGCCGGTAAACATCATGTCCTTAAGCGAGCCTACGCACTCGGCGATGATCTCCCGGCAGGAATTGAGCGCGTAGGCCACGCCTTCATAGACGGCGCGGGCGATATGCCGCCGGTCGTGATAAAGCGTAAAGCCCATCAGCACGCCGCGGGTATTGGGATCCCAATAGGGCGTGCGCCACCCCATTAAAGTGGGCAGGAACATGACGCCCTCCGCGCCGGGCGGCGACTGGCGGGCCATGTTTTCAATGCGGGAGATATCAAGTATATCCTTATCGCCCGCGCCGCCGAACAGGTTGGCGCGCGCCCAATCGAACGCCGCCGCGCCGCACTGCACGGTGCCCAGCACATGGCAATTTTGCCCATCCATGTCCAGGAAGTTAAAAATGCGCATCTGCGGATCAAGCACAGGACGGCGGGCCATTTGCGAAACCCAGGCCGACGAGCCGATGTATGTATAGCTCGACCCCGCCTCGCACAGCCCGGCGCCGCGCCCTGTACAGGCGCCGTCACCGCCGCCGATGGCCACGGGCGTACCGGCGATGAGGCCGGTTTTGCGGTATACGTCGCGCGTAATCTTGCCGCGCACATCGTGCCCGGGCAGGATGCGCGGCATTTTTTCCAGCGGCAGATGCAGGCTTCTGAGCAGTTCTTCCGCCCAGGCGCCACGGCCTATATCCATGGCGATGGTCAGGGAAGCGTCAGAAAAGTCAGTCTGCCCGAAACGGCCGGTAAGATGGCCGTAGATATAGTCCTTGGTATTGAGCCACCAGCGCGTTTTGCGGTATACGTCGGGAAGGTTTTCCTTCACCCACAGCATCTTCGGCAGCGTGTAGTGTGCGTCCAGGCGGTTGCCGGTGAGCCGGTAAAACTCCGCCGGGCTTATGACGCGGGCAATTTCCTCCACCTGCCTTTCCGCGCGCGAATCGGCATGGATGATATTGGGCGCAAGGGCGCGGCCCGCCTCATCCACGGGGATACAGCCGTTCATATGGCCGGAAAGGCCCACGCAGGCCACGCGCCGGGCGCTGACCTGCTCAAGCAGCTCGCGGATGCCGGAGTATACATTTTCGATGATGACGTCGGAATCCTGCTGCGCCCAGTTGTGGCGCGGATATTCGGTCGAGTAGGCGCGGCGCACTGTGCGCACGGCCTCGCCCCGGGTGTTGAACAGGCTGCACTTCAGGCCCGTCGTACCCGCGTCGCAGGTGAGAATCAGATCCCTCTCTTGCTCCATGCTATCCCTCCGCTTCGTTTTTGCGTTCGTTGCGCACATAACCTGCCGCCGCGCCCACAATGGCCAGCAACGCCGTAAGCAGCGTTGGCCCGGCGCTGGTCGGCGTATAACCGGTGACGATATAATGGGCGAAAAACACCCCCAGAGGCGGCGCGAGCCAGGCAATATAGTTGTTTACCCCCCGCCGCGTGGCCCAGTATGCCGACGCCGCGCCCAACAGGGGCATGGCCGCCCAGGCCGCAAGCTCGTACCACGGCCCGGTCAGCCAGATCAGCAGGGTGAGCAACACAAACGCCAGCAGCGTCAGCCCCGCCTGCAAAAGCCAGATCAACAATCCTTTTAACATTCGCACGGCATAGCCCTCCATACTGCCTATTATACCATCAAGGCGGCGTTTTTGACAATAAGCAATGCTTGGCGCCGCAAAGACGATTTCATGAAGAAACCCCGCAGCGTTAAATTCTGACGAAATCAGTCAGAATTGATTGACGGCGCGTGCCGGCGGTGATATAGTAAATACGACCGAAAAGGTCAGGATTCAACGGAGGCAACGCCATGAAACTGTCCACACGCGCCCGTTACGGCATACACGCCATGTACGACCTGGCGCAAAACTACGGCGCGCAGCCGCGCCCGCTCAAGGCCGTGGCCGAAGCGCAGGCCATTCCGGAGGCGTATCTGGAGCAGCTTCTGTGCACGCTGCGGCGCGCTGGGCTGGTTTCAAGCGCCCGCGGCGCGCAGGGCGGGTACATGCTTTCGCGCCCGCCGGGGGAAATTACCGTGGGGCAGGTCTTGCGCGCGCTGGAAGGCGGGCTGAACCTGCTGGAATGCCTGAGCGAGGAGGACGCCTGCGGCAAGAGCTGCGACTGTCCCTCCCGCAAGGTATGGAAGCGCCTGCGCGACGGGCTGAATGAAATTGTAGACGGCATTACGCTGGAAGATATGTTACGGAGGGACGAGGAATGAGAATATACATGGACAACGCGGCCACGACCCGGGTGACCGAGCCGGTATTCGAGGCCATGAAGCCCTATCTCTGCGAAATTTACGGCAACCCCTCGAGCGTACACGCCTTTGGCCGCGAGGCGCTCACGGCGCTGGACCGGGCGCGCGCGCAGGTGGCCGGGGCGCTGGGCGCTTCCCCGGCGGAAATCTATTTCACCGGCTGCGGCACCGAGAGCGACAACTGGGCCATCCGCGGGGCGGCCTACGCCCGCAAGCGCAAGGGCAACCACATCATCACCACCCAAATCGAGCATCACGCCGCCTTGCACACCTGCCAACAGCTGGAAAAAGAGGGCTTTGAGGTTACCTACCTGCCGGTGGACGAATATGGCCTGGTGCATCCGGAAGAACTGGAAAAGGCGCTGCGCCCGGAGACGACCGTCGTCTCCATCATGTTTGCCAACAACGAAATCGGCACCATCGAGCCGGTTGCCGAATTGTGCAAAATCGCCAAGGCGCACGGGGCGCTGTTCCACACCGACGCGGTGCAGGCCGTTGGGCATGTGCCCATCGACGTAAAGACGCTGGATGTGGACATGCTCTCCCTTTCCGGCCACAAGCTGCACGCCCCCAAGGGCGTGGGTGCGCTCTACATCCGCAACGGCGTGCGCATCCAGCGCTTTATGGAGGGCGGCGCCCAGGAGCGCACGCAGCGCGCCGGTACGGAGAATATGGCCTCCATCGTCGCCCTGGGCGCGGCCATCGAGTTGGCGGTTGGCAAGCTCGATGAAAACGTGGCCAAAATCGCCGCCATGCGCGACCGCCTGATCGAGCGCATTCTCGGCGAAATCCCCTATGCGCGCCTGAATGGCCATCCGGAAAAACGGCTCCCGGGCAACGTGAACGTCTGCTTCCGCTTTATCGAGGGTGAGGCGCTGCTTCTGTCGCTGGATTTGAAGGGCGTGGCCGGTTCGTCCGGTTCGGCCTGCACCTCCGGCTCTCTCGATCCTTCGCATGTGCTGCTGGCCATCGGCCTGCCGCACGAGATTGCCCACGGCTCTTTGCGCCTGACGCTCTCGGAGGAAAATACCATGGAGGAAGTGGACTACGCGGTGGACGCGCTCAAAGAAATCGTCCAGCGCCTGCGCGCCATGTCCCCGCTTTACGACGAATTTCTCAAATCACAGGAGGATTAAGCGATGATGTATTCCGAAAAGGTCATGGACCACTTCATGAACCCCCGCAACGTGGGCGAAATTGAGGATGCCAGCGGCGTCGGCGAGGTCGGCAACGCCAAGTGCGGCGACATCATGAAAATCTATATCAAAGTGGACGAAAACGACGTCATCACCGACGTGAAGTTCAAAACCTTCGGTTGCGGCGCGGCCATCGCCACCTCCAGCCGGGCCACGGAAATGGTCATGGGCAAGACTGTGGACGAAGCGCTGAAAATCACCAACGAGATGGTCACCGAATCCCTGGGCGGGCTGCCGCCGGTGAAGCTGCACTGCTCCGTGCTGGCCGAGGAAGCCCTGCACGCGGCCATTGAGGACTACCGCAAAAACCACCCCAAGGCGTAAGGCCGCGCGGCCCCGCGCGGAGGCGAACAACTTCGTCCCCGTGCGGGGTTTTCGCGCCGGATTGGAGGCAAAATGATTCACGGCAATTTGGAAGGCATTCGCCAGAGCATACTGGATGAGCTGGAAAAGCTCTACGACGCGCAGTTCGCGCGCGACGAATACCTGCCCGACCGGCTCTTGAACGCGCTGGTGCGCTTCACCATGCAGTTAAACCGCGAATTGCTGGTCTATCTCGACCGCAACGGCGTGGTGCTGGAAATCGCCATCGGCTCCATTTCCAGCATTTCCCTGCCGGAGTTGCACCTGCGCCGCAACCTCGACCGGCTTTCCGGCTACCGCTGCATCCACACCCATCCGGGCGGGGACGCGCGGCTTTCGGATGTCGATTTGCAGGCGCTGCGGCTTTTGCGCTTTGACTCCATGTGCTCGGTGGGCGTGGCGGAAAACCGCGCCACGGGCATCATGGCCGCGTTTCTGGGCGAGGCGGAGTACGACCGCCTTTCCATTGTCACCTTTGGCCCGGTCAAGCCCGGACGCATCCCGCAAAACCTGTGGATGCGGGAAATCGAGGCCGCCGAGGAGCGCGTCAAGCGCGCCATCGAGCGCGGGGGGCTTACCGAAACCGCCGAGCGCGCCATGCTCATCTCCACCGATTCCGAGGAATCGCTGGATGAACTGGCGGCGCTGGCCGAAACCGCCGGGGCGCTGGTGGTGAGCCGCGTTTTGCAAAAGCGGCAGCGGCCCGACCCGGGCATGTTCATCGGCTCGGGCAAGGCGGCGGAACTGGCGCTTTCCTGTCAGGCGTTGGAGGTGGACTTGGCCATCCTCGACGACGAGCTGACCGGCGCGCAGCAGCGCAACCTGGAGGGCGCGCTGGGCGTGCGCGTCATCGACCGCACAGCGCTGATTTTGGACATCTTCGCCGGCCGCGCCCAGTCCGCGGAAGGCAAATTGCAGGTGGAGCTGGCGCAGATGAAGTACCGCCTGCCGCGGTTGGTGGGCCTGGGGCAGTCGCTTTCCCGTCTGGGCGGCGGCATCGGCACGCGCGGCCCCGGCGAAACGCGCCTGGAGGTGGACCGCCGCCGCGTGCGCCGCAGAATCGACGATCTGGAAAACCAGCTTGCCGAGCTCAAGCGCCAGCGTGACATGCGCCGCGCCCGCCGCGAAAAACAGGATAAAACCGTGGTGGCGCTGGTGGGCTACACCAACGCCGGAAAGTCCACGCTGCTCAATGCACTCTCCGGGGCGGACGTATTGGTGGAGGACAAGCTGTTTGCCACCCTCGACCCGGTGATGCGCGCCGTTTCCCTGCCGGAAAACCGCGAATGCCTGCTGGTGGATACGGTTGGCTTCATCCGCAAGCTGCCCCATCAGCTGGTGGAAGCGTTCCACTCCACGCTGGAGGAGGCGCTGTGCGCCGACCTGATCGTGGTGGTCAGCGACCTTTCCAGCCCCTTTTACCGCCAGCAGCGCGAGACGGTGTTTGAAGTCCTGAACCAGCTCGGCGCGCAGGACAAGCCCGTGCTGGAGGCTTTGAACAAGGCGGACAAGGCGCACGTGGAAGGTATCATCGAGCCGGCGGACGCGGTGCTGATTTCCGCGCGCACCGGCCAGGGGCTTGACCGCCTGCTGGAAGAAATTTCCCGCCGCGTCGCCGCCCTGCGCCATCCGGTGGAACTGCTGGTGCCATACGAAAAGGGCGCGGCGCTTTCGCTGATTCACGAAAGAGGGCAGGTACTTTCCGAGGAATACGGGGAAAGCGGCACAAAGGTGACCTGCCTACTGGACAGCGCCCTGCACCGCCGGGTGCTCAAATTGCTGGAGAGCTGACGGACGCACAATGAAAGCAGCGCATCCCCGGCATAAATTCTGGATGCGCTCAAAGTATTTCAAAACGGACGCGCATACGTCCGTTTTGGCATTTTTCGGGAGCAGACGCCCGCATTTGCAGGGAACACTACATATCCGCCCGGTGGCCGCACGGAAAAACGGAGAGCAGCGCTTTGAACCTCTCCGATGCGGAAGGTTGCAAACGCGCCGTTGCATCACGCCCCGGCAAAAGCCTGCCGGGCGCGGCGCAGGAAGATCTCGGCGGCGGGCGAAAAAATCTGGTATTTTTTCCACACCAAGCTCAAATTCTCCTCCAGGCGCGGCTTGAGCGGGCGGAAACACAGACCGTTGCCCGCCATGGTGTCCACCAGCTTATCCAGCGTCAGCGCGCAGCCCATGCCCTGTTCCACCATGATGGCGGCGTTGAACACCAGGTTGTAGGTAGCGGCGATGTTCAAATCCTCCAGATTCCGGCCCAGCCGCCGGGAAAGGTCGCCCGCGGTCATGGACTGGCGGGAAAGCAGCAGCGGCACGCCCGCAAGGTCCGCTGCCTCCACCGTCTCCTTTTGCGCGAGCGGATGCTCCGCGCGCATCAGCAGCCCCCATACGTCGCAGCCGGGCAGCTGTAAAAACTCGTACTTCTGCACCGGCGCAGGGCCGATGAGCAATCCAAAGTCCAACAGCCCCTTGTCCAGCCGCTCGATGACATCATCGGCGTTGCCGCTGTGCAGGTGGTAGCGCACGCCGGGGTATTCCTCGCGCACGGCGATGGCAATGCGGGCGATTTCGCGCATCAGATGCGTCTCGCCGCCGCCGATGTACACATCGCCGCTGATCTCATCTTCCAAATCCACAAATTCCTCGCGCGTCTTGTCCACCAGGTCTACGATTTCCTGCGCCCGCCTGCGCAGGCGCATGCCCTCGCGGGTGAGGGTGACATTGCGGCTGCCCCGCACAAACAGCGGCGCGCCCAGTTCCTCCTCCAATTCCTGAATCTCCCGGGAAATCGAAGGCTGGCTCAAATAGAGCGATTTGGCGGCGCGGGAAAAGCTCTCTTCGCGGGCCACAGCCAAAAAATAGCGCAGTACGCGCACGTCCATGCAAAACCCTCCCCTGTGCTTGCTGCATTCAGCATATCACAAGCAAGTTATACCTGTAAAGCATGGATTGCTGCAAATAAGGGGAATTTGACATAATCTCCATATCGGCATACGCTTCCCAAACAGGGAGCGCCATGCAAGGGCCAAATGGCAAAACGCGCCTGCTTGCAAACGAAAGGCGGCGGGAAGATCTTCCCGCCGCTCAAAGCGCTATTGATCGCCGCGAAGCTGGAAGCGCACGTCGTCCTTGTTCTCCAGCGAAAGCGGGTAATCGCCCAGGTGCTTGACCTTGAAGCCGTTTTTCTTGTATTCCTCGTAGTCAAAGGCCTCCAGTTCGTCGATGGCCAGTTTATGGAATTCATAGAAGTTATGCCACCACTCGTAGCCTGTGCCCAACCCGGCGTTCAAATAGGCGTCGGCGATATCGCAGCCCATCTGCGGGGCGACGTAGAAGGCGCCCATGGCCAACACGTTCACGCCGTTGCCGGTGATGGCGCGCAGGGCGGCGGGCACCGATTCCACCACGCCCGCGTGTACGTGCGGGCACTTGCTGGCGGCAATGTGGATGCCCATGCCCGTGCCGCAGAAAATCAGGGCGCGCTCAAATTCGCGTTCGGCAATCAGGCTGCCCACGCGCAGGCCGATGCGGTGGAACATCAGCTCCGTGTCCTCCACGTTGGGGTCGGTCACGCCCACGTCTGTAATCTCCCAGCCCTTTTTGCGCAAATGCGCGCACACAGCTTCCTTGAGCGGATAGCCCGCGAAATCCGCTCCCACCAGCAGTTGCTTATCCTTGATCGTCTTCATGAAGCCTTCCTCCTTTGCAGATTCAATCCGTTCCCCCATTGTAACACATATTTTTCAAAAAATCCAGCAAAATATACGAAATCATTCCATATTGATTGCAAAATAAATGGAAATCATGTAGAATACATGTGCGGCACAGAATGCCAATATAGTATAAAGGAGCGATGGATATGCTCAAGGGCGTCCCGACGATCCTCTGTCCCGAATTGCTCAAAACGTTGGACGAAATGGGCCACAACGACGTATTGGTGCTGGGCGACGGCAACTTCCCCGGCAGCGGCATTGCCCGTGCCGGCGGCGCGAAGCTCATCCGCGCGGACGGCATTGGCGCGGCGGAAATGCTGGAAGCGATTTTGCAGGTCATGCCCCTGGACGAATATGTGGAAACGCCCGTAGTGCTGATCGAAAAAGAGGCGCTGGACAAGGATCTGCCCACGCCAATCTGGGACAAATTCGCCGAAATCGTATCCCGCCACGACCCGCGCGGCGCAAAGGCCATCGGCCGCATCGCCCGCTATGATTTCTACGAGCAGGCCAAGGGCGCATATTGCGTGGTGCAGACCACAGAAAGCGCGCTCTACGGCTGCGCCATGATTCGCAAAGGCGTCATTCGGCCATAGCGCCGCCGGAATCGCAAAGGCTCTCCCCGCACACATGTGCAAAGGGAGAGCCTTTGGGTTACATCCAGTTTTCCGGCTTGCGCTCGCGCCGCATAAGGTTGCCCACTACTTCGCGCGGCGGCGCGCCGCGATGGACAATCTGCTCCACACTCTCGATGATGGGCAGTTCCACCGCGTATTTCTTGCCCAGCGCCAGCGCCGCGGGCAGGGCGTTCAAACCCTCCACCACCATGCCTACTTCGCGCACGGCGTCGGCCGCAGCCATGCCCTGGCCGATGAGCATGCCGCAGCGGTTGTTGCGGCTGTGCATGCTCGTGCAGGTGACCACCAGGTCGCCCAGCCCGGTCAGGCCGCTGAACGTCTCCCGCGCGCAGCCCATGGCCGCGCCCAGGCGCGCCATTTCCGCGATGCCCCGGGTGATGATGGCGGCGCGGGCGTTGTCGCCATAGCCGAGGCCGCCAGCGATGCCCGCCGCCAGGGCGATGACGTTTTTCAGCGCCCCAGCCACTTCCACGCCGCGAATATCCTCGTTTGTATATACGCGCAGGCAATCGCTCATGAAGGCGTCCTGCACCAGCGCCGCGGCCTGCAGGTCCGGGCTGGCGGAGACAATGGTGGTGGGCAAATCGCGCGCCACTTCTTCCGCGTGGGTAGGGCCGGAGAGCGCCACCAGCCGGGGCGCTTTGCCGGCGGCGGCCATTTCCTCACCGATCACTTCGGTGAGAGTCAAAAGCGTGCCGGCCTCCATGCCCTTGGCCACGTCCACGATCACCTGCGCATCTGCCACAAAGGGCGCGGCGGCGCGGGCGGTGGCGCGCACGTAGACCGAAGGCACGGCAAAGACTACGATATCCTTTTGCGCGCAGGCGGCGGCGATATCGCCGGTAAACGCCACCGCGTCAGGGATTACCATATCCCCCAGCTTGGGATGCCGGCGCGTTTGACGCAGCGTTTCCACCTCCTGGGCGATGGCCGACCACGCCGTGACATCGTGGCCATTGCCCGCCAACAGGCGCGCCAACGCCGTTCCCCAAGTGCCGGTTCCGAGAATGCCGATTTTCTGCATAGATTTCCCCCGCCTGTATTATTTTCCACACCATTGTACCGCCGGCGGCCCGGAAAAGCAAGGGCGGCGGCAGGATTTCCACGCAAAACGCGGTTTTCCGCCGCAGATATGACAAAAACGCCGGGTGCGAAGTAAATTCGCACCCGGCGCCAGGATGTTGACAAAGTCAACAGACTGCCAGAGTGATGAGAAAGCCCGCAAGGCAAGGAAGCAAACTTGCGGGCAAGGGAGCTTACATGGACGTAAGTGACCGCAGACGGCAAGTACGGCTGACGCAGGAAGCAAAAATTGCCTCTGATTTCTCTTTGATCAGGGCAATTTTTGCGTTTGCGGGATTTGTCAGCGCTCTGACGCCGGGTGCGAAGTATTCGCACCCGGCGCGGTTGCTTGTGCAGGCGGGATTAGTTCGCCGTGCGCACGTCCATCCAGATTTCTTCGTAGAGGTCCATATGGTCGGACACATCGAGGAAGAACTCGCAGCGATCTACCACATCCTGCGGAGGATTGAGTACCTCGTTGGCGGCCTCTTCTTCGCTCATGCCGTCCACGACGGCCTGGATCGGGGTGGAGTAGTAGATGTAGTCCATATTCATGCGGGCGATGTCAGGGCGGCACATGAAGTCGATGAAGCACTCGGCCGCTTCCTTGTTCTGGCTGGCGGCGGGCACGCACATGGCGTCCACCCAGATGTTGGAGCCTTCTTCGGGCACGCAGTAGGCCAAATCTTCATTTTTCTCCATGGCATAGAGGGCGTCGCCAGACCACACCAGGCCGATGGTGGCCTCGCCCGCGACCATCTTATCCTTGATCTCATCGACGAGGTAGCCGGCGCACACGCCGCTGCGCTTCTGCTCAATGAGCTTATCGCGCGCCTCTTCCAGCTCGGAGCGTTCGACGCTGTTCATGGAATAACCCAGGGACTTGAGGGCCACGCCCAGCGTATCGCGCACGCTGTTCATCATCAGCACTTCGCCGACAAATTCCTCAGAGAACATGTCGTCCCAGCTGGTCAACTCACGATCGACCATGGTGGTGTTGTACAGATAACCGACGGTGCCCCACATGTAGGCCACGGAATGCGTGCCGCCCTCGTCGTAATCGGGGGTCTTGAGCCACTCCATCAGGCCGGCGGCGTTGGGCATGTTATCGTAATTCAGCTCGGCGAGCATGCCGTCGTTGACAAGGCGCTCGATGATATAGTCCGAGGGGAAGATTACATCGTAGGCGCCCGGAGTGGCCTCGAGCTTGGTGTACATTTCCTCATTGGTGGTGAAGTTGACGTACTCCACGGTGATGCCAGTTTCTTCCTCAAACAGGTCGATAACGGCCGGGTCGATATAGTCGTACCAGTTGTATACCGTCAGCGTAGTGCCGGCGTAGGGCTGTTCGGCGGGTTCTTCGGTGACCGCGGCAGTCTCAGCGGCGGCGTCTTCCTCGGCGGGCTCCTCGGTCGCTTCCTCGGCGGGCTCCTCGGTCGCTTCCTCGGTGGGCTCCTCAGTCGCTTCCTCGGCGGGTTCCTCGGTTACTTCCTCGGTGGGCTCCTCAGTCGCTTCCTCGGTGGGTTCCTCGGTTACTTCCTCGGTGGGCTCCTCAGTTGCTTCCTCGGCGGGCTCCTCGGTCGCTTCCTCAGCGGGTTCCTCGGTTGCTTCCTCAGCGGGTTCCTCGGTCGCTTCCTCAGCGGGTTCCTCAACGGAGCGCGCAGCAACGGCGGGAGCGGCTTCCTCAGCAGAGGCTTCGGCCGGTTCTTCCGTCGCTTCCTCAGCGGGCGCTTCCGCCGGCTCCTCCGTGGGCGCCTCGGTCGCTTCCTCCGTGGGCGCCTCGGTGGGCGCTTCGGTCACTTCCTCCGTCGGGGCTTCCGTCGCTTCTTCTGTCGGTCCCTCCGTCGGCTCCTCCGTAGCCTCAACGGTGGGCGCCTCCGTCGCGGCGGGCTCGCTCTGGTTGGAGCAGCCAGTGGCAAACGCGGCAACCAGCAGCGACAGCACAAGCAGGGCGATCAAAGCCAGTCGGGTCTTTTTCATCGAATCCTTCCTCCTGTAGCGTCAGATTTCTTCCAGTTTGGAGCGTCGGTTTATGATCAATAGCAGCGCTAGGATCACCAGGAACATCAGCGTCGAGAGCGCGTACATGGTCGGCTCCACGCCCAGTTTGGCGGCAGAATAGACGATCATGGACAGGTTCTGGTCGGTATTGGAAGTGAAGTAGGAAATTACAAAATCGTCCAGCGACATGGTAAAAGCCAGCAGGCTGCCAGTGATCACGCCGGGCATGATTTCGGGCAGAATCACCTTAAACAGCGCCCTTGTCGGCTTGCAGCCCAGATCCAGCGCCGCTTCATAGAGGTTGGGGTTCATCTGGCGCAAGCGGGGCAGCACGGAAAAGAGCACGTATGGGGTATCGAACGCCACATGCGCGCAGAGCATCGTCCACTTCGAAAGCGGCCACTGCACGAATACAAACATCAGCATCAGGCTGACGCCGGTGACAATATCCGGGGTAGTCATGGGAAGGTAGGCCACGTTGGTCAGCAAATTCGACCAGCCCTGTTTCATCGAGTGCATGCCAATGGCCGCCAGCGTGCCGATGACCGTGGAAATCACCGTGGCCATCACCGCCACGGAAATCGTCACCTGCAAAGCCGACATAATGCGTGAATCGTTAAACAGGCGGCCATACCAGTCCAGCGTAAAGCCCGTCCACTGGGCGCGCGATTCGGAGGCGTTGAACGACAGGCCGATCATCACCAGGATGGGCAGATAAAGAAACACCAGCAATACGATGATATACGTCAGTTTCAGCCGGTGCGCGCGGCGGCGCGGCGCGCGCCGGGCGACAGAAGTTACCATAGCGCGCCCCCCTCTCCCTTCGGGTCGGCCTTGCGCAGAAGGCCGATGGAAATGACGATCAGCACCATCAACACCAGCGACAGGGCGCTGCCCACGTTGCGGTTGCTGAAGTTGATGAAGTAGTCCTCAATGGTATCGCCGATTAAGTAGATCATGCCGCTGCCGAGCATGCGCGAGATGGCAAACGTGGTCACCGCCGGCATAAACACCATGGTAATGCCCGAAACCACGCCCGGCACCGACAGGGGGATTACCACGCGGGAAAATACCTTCATCGGCGGCGCGCCCAAATCCTCGGCGGCCTCGATGACGCGGTGGTCCATCTTTTTAAGCACCGTATAGATCGGCAGGATCATAAACGGCAGGTAGTTGTAGACCATGCCCAGGAGCACCGCGCCTTCCGTGCCGATCAAACTTTGCGGCGGCAGGCCCAGCGCCTCCAGCAGCGTGTTGATCACGCCGTTGCGCTCCAGCAGCGTCATCATCGCGTAAGTGCGCAAAAGGAAGTTCATCCACATCGGCAAAAGAATCAGCACCACGATGGCCCGGCCGCGCGAAAAATCACGCGAGGCCAGAAAATAGGCCGCCGGATAGCCCAGCAACAGGCAAATCGCCGTGCAGAAAAAAGCCAGGCGGAAGCTGTCGAACACCACCGGCAGGTTGCCGGGGCGGAAGAACTTGCCAAAGTTTTCCACCGTGAAGGCCCCATCGCGGGTTGTAAAGGCGAAATACACCACAAACAGGAGCGGTACGATGGTAAAAATCAGCATCCACAGGGCGTAAGGGGTGGCAAACCATCTCCGTTTCACACCTGCCCGCCCCCTTCCGCGGGGATGGCGACGGCCTCCCTGCGCATGATGTGTATGTTGAACGGCACAATGGACAATCCCACGCGCGAGCCAACCGGCTGCATGGTGGTGGAATGCACCTTCCAGCGCGTTTCGCCGGTGGCCACCATCATTTCATAGTGGACGCCCTTAAACAGCACGCTTTCCACCACGCCTTCGAGCATGCCCACATCGGTGCCCACAACCATGATATCCTCGGGGCGGACGACTACATCCACCACCTCGTTTTTCTCAAAGCCCTCGTCCACGCAGGGGAACTCCTTGCCCGCCATCATTACCAGCTCGTCTGCCAGCATCACGCCGGTGAGCAGGTTGCTCTGGCCGATAAAATCGGCCACGAAAGCGTTTTTCGGCTCATCGTAGATGCGCTTGGGGTCGCCAATCTGCTGGATGCGGCCGCCCTTCATCACCACGATGGTATCGGACATGGTCAGCGCTTCCTCCTGATCGTGGGTGACATAGAGGAAGGTGATGCCCAGCTCCTGCTGCATGCTTTTCAGCTCCAGCTGCATCTCCTGGCGCAGTTTGAGATCCAGCGCGCCCAGCGGCTCGTCCAGAAGCAGCACCTCCGGTTCGTTGACCAGGGCGCGGGCGATGGCGATGCGCTGCTGCTGGCCGCCGGAAAGCGATTCCACCGAACGCTTTTCATAGCCTTCCATCTTTACAAGGCGGAGCATGCGGTCCACGCGCTCCTTGATTTCCGCCTTGGGCAGCTTGCGCAGCTTCAGGCCGAAGGCGATGTTGTCAAACACATTCAGATGAGAAAACAGGGCGTATTTCTGAAATACAGTATTGACCCGGCGGCGGTAGGGCGGCACGTCGGTAATATCCTTGTCTTCAAAAAGGACGCTGCCCTCGGTGGGCATTTCAAAGCCGCCGATGATGCGCAGCATGGTGGTTTTGCCGCAGCCGGAGGGGCCGAGCAGGGTAACGAATTCCCGCTTGCGGATGTAAAGGTCGATATTATGAAGAACCTGCGTGTCGCCAAAGCTCTTGGACACGCCGCGAAGCTCAATCAGGCGCTGCTCATCATACATGGCGCGATTCCTCCATGGTAGAATTCAGTTCGCTGACTTCCGGAGTGTGTCTGCACGAATCGAATTGTGGGATTTGCGAGGGGGATTTTTGTGCCCGGCAGGGCCGGAAAAGAGCGGACGCGGCAGGCTGCGTCCACCGGAGGCAGCGCAGTCAGGCGCGAAAAGGCCCGCCGGGCCGCCGGCGAGCGCTTGTGCAGACGCGCTCTAAAACGAAGGCGGCGTGGATACCCACAAGACCCGGCAGGACGACTTGCCCGCGTTGACCAGTTTGTGGGGGGCGGTGGGCTTGAAATAAAAGCTCTCGTCCTTGCGGGCGCGCTCCACGCGGTCGCCGATGACGATGCGCACCGAGCCGGAGAGCACATAGCCGAATTCCTCGCCCTCGTGGGGGTCGTCCTCATCCGTCTCCCCGCCGGGGCCAAGCTCGAGCAGAATCGGCTCCATGCGGTTTTTCTGCGCCGATGGCACCAGCCAGCGGATGCAGCCCTTCAGCCCCTCGGCGTCCTCCTTGACGGAGACGTCCTTTTCGCCAAAGACCAGCTTTTCATCGCCCGATTCGCCAAAGAAGGTCTTTAAGTCCGTACCCAGGGATTCGAGTACGTCCACCAGCGTGGCGATGGAGGGCGATGTAAGATCCCGCTCCAGAAGCGAAATAAAGCCCTTGGAAAGCTCGCAGCGGTCGGCAAGCTCCTCCTGGGTCAGCCCGCGTTGCAGGCGCAGGCGGCGGATGCGGTTTCCAATTTCCATAAAGGCCCTCCCCCATGCGCGTCGGTTTAAAATTACTAAACTGCAAAGCGACTTATATTAAACCACTATGGAAGCCTCTTGTCAATATACGCAGCGTTAATTTTCTATAATCATGCGTCCAAAAGTTTAGTAAGACAAAACAAACCTCCCGCTGCTTCGTGCGGGAGGAAAAACGGGCGGCGCGCAGCCCTATTTTACGTATTTTGTAATGGCCTCGAAGGTGGCGTCGGAAATGTCATGCTCAATCTTGCAGGCGTCCTCGCGCGCGGTCGCCTCATCCACGCCGATCTGCAAAAAGAAGCGGGTGAGCACCCTGTGACGTGCGTAAATGCGCCGGGCGATCTCGCCGCCCGATTCCGTCAGGTGAATGAAATTATCCTTGTCCATGGTGATATAGCCGTTTTCGCGCAGTTGTTTCATGGCATAACTGACCGACGGCTTGCTCACCGACAGCCCCGCGGCAATATCAATGGAGCGCGCATACCCCTTCTGCTCCGTGAGCATGAGGATCATTTCCAAATAATCCTCGGCAGATTTATGAATCTTCATGACCACTCTCCTTTCCACAACCTATACGAACCGGGGAAGATCTCCCCCACTGCAGCTCCCTGCCGCAGAATCGGTTCGCGGCGTTTCGCAGCGCAAACCGGTTTCGCAGAGCCGTTTTCCAGCACGGAAACCTGCCTGTGCTTCCGCCGCGCATGTCTCCGGAATCGAATTATGGATCTATATATACCCCATATTAGCATTTTCTAACCGCTTTTGCAAGCCCCCGGCATTCCTCCCCGGCAGCGCCGGGAATTTCCTGTGTAATTTTTTGATGAAACGCTTGACACATATAGTTAGTAGTGCTAAACTAACTCTGGTTGGTGGTTAAGGTTTTCTAACCACCGCTTTTCCGCCAGTTTAGTTAGGCTAAGCTAATGTTCTGGAAGGGGGAAGAATATGATGCCTCTGGGAATGGCGAGCGTTGGGGATACCAACACCATTCGCAAAATCACCGGCCGTGACGAGGTGCGGCAGCATCTGGCGGAGCTGGGCTTTGTCGTCGGCGCAGAGGTGACGGTTGTCAGCGAGATGGGCGGCAATATGATCCTTTCCATTAAGGACAGCCGCATCGCGCTGGACAAGACCATGGCCATGCGCATCATGGTTTGAACCCGGCAAGACGCCGAACAAACAAAAAAGGAAGGGAACGCTGCATGAAGACACTCAGGGATGTCAAAATTGGTCAGACGGCCGTCATCAAGCGGCTCCACGGCGAAGGCGCGCTCAAACGCCGCATCATGGACATGGGGCTGACGAAGGGAACAGAGGTGTACGTGCGCAAGGTAGCCCCGCTGGGCGACCCGTTGGAACTGACGGTGCGCGGCTATGAACTGAGCGTGCGCAAGGCCGACGCCGAGCTGATCGAGGTGGAGTAACGCCCGCCTTTGATTTTGCCCGAAAGTTAGATATCGCTAACATTTGAAGGAGGAACCGGGAATGGCGATCAGAATTGCCCTGGCGGGCAACCCGAACTGTGGCAAAACAACCATGTTCAACGATCTCACCGGCCTGAACCAGTATGTGGGCAACTGGCCGGGCGTCACCGTTGAAAAGAAGGAAGGACGTTTGAAGGGCGCGGACGACGTCATCATCCAGGACTTGCCGGGCATTTACAGCCTCTCCCCCTATACGCTGGAAGAAGTTGTGGCCCGCGGCTACCTGGTCAACGAAAAGCCGGACGCGATTTTGAACATCGTGGACGCCACCAACATCGAGCGCAACCTCTACCTGACCACGCAGCTTGCCGAACTGGGCATCCCCATGGTGATTGCGCTGAACATGATCGACGTCACCCGCAAAAACGGCGACGTAATCCAGCTGAAAAAGCTGGGCGAGGCGCTGGGCTGCGAAGTGGTGGAAACTTCGGCCCTGAAGGGCATGGGCAGCCAGGAGGTGGCCAAAAAGGCGGCGGAGCTGGGGCGCAAGGGCGGTCATCGCGAAGCGCCGCATGTGTTTGCCGGCAGCGTGGAGCACGCGCTGGCGCACATCGAGGACCTCATCACCCACAAAGACGGCCAGGAGCCGGAGCACCACCACCATGCCGACGGCAGCAAACACGCCGGTTCCATCGTCGAGCCGCATCTGGCCCGCTGGTATGCCATCAAGCTGTTTGAGCGCGATGAAAAGGTGCAGCAGGAACTGAATCTCCCCAAGGGCATTCAGGACGCCATTGAGGAGACCATCAGGAGCTGCGAAAACGAGATGGACGACGACGCCGAATCCATCATCACCAACCAGCGCTACGCTTACATCAACAAGCTGGTCAATACCTGCGTGAAGAAGGGCAGGCCCAAGGGCTCGCTGACCACCTCGGACAAAATCGACCGCATCGTCACCAACCGCTGGCTGGGTCTGCCGATTTTCGTGGTGATTATGTGGTTTGTGTACTGGGTGTCCATCCAGACCATCGGCGATATCGTCACCGGCTTTACCAACGACGTGTTCGTGGGCGAATGGATTCAGGCGCCGGTGATGGCGTGGCTCGAGAGCATCGGCACCGCCGGCTGGCTGGTGGGGCTGATTGGCGACGGCATCATCGGCGGCGTCGGCGCGGTCATCGGCTTTGTGCCGCAGATGCTGATATTGTTTATCATGCTGGGCATTCTGGAGGACGTCGGCTACATGGCCCGCGTCGCCTTCATCATGGACCGCATCTTCCGCAAGTTCGGCCTTTCGGGCAAGAGCTTCATCCCGATGCTGATCGGCTCGGGCTGCGGCGTGCCCGGCGTGATGGCCTCCCGTACCATCGAGCAGGACCGTGACCGCAAGATGACCATCATGACCACCACCTTCATCCCCTGCGGCGCGAAAATGCCCATCGTCGGCCTGATTGCGGGCGCTCTGTTCGGCAACTCCGGCTGGGTGTCCACGGGCGCGTACTTCATCGGCGTGGCGGCGGTCATCATCAGCGGCATCATGCTCAAAAAGACGAAGATGTTTGCCGGCGACCCGGCCCCGTTCGTCATGGAGCTGCCGGCCTATCACGCTCCGGTGGCGGGCAACGTTTTGCGCAGCATGTGGGAGCGCGGCTGGTCGTTTATCAAGCGCGCCGGCACTGTGATTCTCATCTCCAGCATACTGATCTGGTTTACCTCCAGCTACGGCTGGGCGCCCGCCGCGGTGGAAACCGCCGGGGCTGAGCCGGCCGTGACCGAAACCGAGGTGGCCGATGCGGCCGCGGCCGATCCTGAAGCGGCGGCCGAAGAAGCGGCGCAGGCTGAAGGCCCCGTGGTGTTCGGCGCGGTGGAAAACTCCGACGATTCCATTCTCGGCAAGGTGGGCAGCGCTGTGGCCCCTATCTTTGACCCGCTGGGCTTCGGCAACTGGCAATCCACTGTGGCCACGGTGATGGGCCTGGTGGCCAAGGAAGAAGTGGTCGGCGTGTTCGGCGTACTCTACGGCGTCACCGACGAAGAAGGCGAGGACGCGGCCATGGGCATCATCGAAGACGAGAATATGAGCAACGAGGAAAAGAGCGATGCGCTCTCCCCCATCGCCCAGAGCTTTGACGAATCCAGCGGCGGCCACGGCCAGCTGGCGGCCTTCGCCTTCCTGGTTTTCAACCTGCTGTGCGCGCCGTGCTTCGCGGCCATGGGCGCGATCAAGCGTGAGATGAACAACGGCAAGTGGACGGCGTTCGCCATCGCCTACCAGTGCGTGTTCGCCTATGCCGTCGCCCTGATCGTCTACCAGCTCGGCCTGCTGTTCACCGGCGGCGGCTTCGGCGTCGGCACGGCGGTCGCCATCGTACTGCTTGCGTTCATCGTCTACATGCTGGTGCGCAAGAACCGCTATGACGAGAGCCACTTCACGCAGAAGGTCAAAGTGGGCGCGTAAGAACATTCAATACCCGAGGAGGTGCGCAATATGGCAACGTGGTTAGTCGGCGGCGCATTGGCCGTAATCGTCGGCGCGGTTGTTTTCAAAATGATCCGGGATAAGCGCGCAGGCAAGGGCGGCTGCAGCTGCAACTGCGCCGGCTGCTCCGGGTGCCACCATCATACGGCGGCAAAGTAACCAACCAACGAACTCATACGGCGGGAGGCGCGAAGCGCTTCCCGCCTTCCAGAAACGGAGGGTTTGCCCATGCGTTTGACAGACGCGCAGATTCGCTGCCTGCTGGCGCTTTTGTCGCTGACGCGCTGCGGGGAGGAAATCGCCTCCAAAGACGTTTCCAAGGTACTGGGCGTTTCCCGCCCGTCGGTGCACCGCATGCTGGAAATTCTTGGCAAAACAGGGCTGACGGAGAAAAAGCCCTACGGCGCAGTGCGCTTGACGCCGGAGGGCATGGGCCTGGCCGAAGCGCTCGAGGCCCGGCGCGACCGGCTGCTTTTGCTGTTCGTGCGCCGCTTCGGCCTTTCCATGGATCAGGGTGCCCTGGCCGCCACGCTGCTGATCAGCGGCCTGGAGGAAGAAAGCCTCAACCGGCTGGAAGCGGCGGCGCAGGAAACGACATAGCGCGCAAATTGCAACTTTTTTGCGGCCCGGATGCAGCTCCGGGCCGTTTTTGGACGGCGTTTTTTGTTAAATTGCAGGGAATCACTTGACAGCGCCGCTTTTCGCGCGTATGATAAAGGCACGGCTCGCAGGAGCCGGACGCAATTAGAGGCGCGGCTGTTCATCAGTCACGCGGGGGAGCCGCTCAAGCGGCCATGAGCCCGCGCAAAAGGGGACGCCGCCGAAATGCAGGCCCGCTTGAGAGGGCATGTGTTGGGCGACCGGAGAATATCCGGTCGACTGTCACAGTTCATATTGAACAGTGGAGCGCTATTGCCGGATACAGTGTTTTATTTCTGTATATTCAAGCGGTTGTGGCGCTGGCTGCGACCGCTTTTTGCTTGTCCGGCCGGCAGAGACAAATCTGACGGGACACTGAAGGAGGTTCTTCCCATGAAAAAGCTGCTTTGCGCGTTGATCGCCCTTACCTTACTGCTCGGCGTGGCCGGAGCTGAAACGCTGCGCGTGGGCATGGAGTGCAACTATGCCCCCTACAACTGGACGCAGGCCGAGGCCAGCGACGAGGCCCTGCCCCTTGCGGGCGGCGGCTATGCCGACGGCTATGACGTGCGCATCGCCAGGCGCATCGCCGAGGAACTGGGCTACGATATTGAAATCGTCAAGACCGAGTGGGACGGCCTGGTGCCCTCGCTGCTCTCCGGCAACATCGACGTAATCATCGCCGGCATGAGCCCCACCGCCGAGCGCATGGCCACCATCGACTTTACCGACCCCTACTATGAAAGCGAACTGGTCATCGTCGTGCGCAAGGACGGCGAGTATGCCGACGCCACGTCCCTTGCCGACTTCGCCGGCGCGCGCATCACCGGCCAGCTCAACACCTTCCACTACACCGTGATCGACCAGATTCCCGACGTGCAGAAGCAGACCGCCATGGACACCTTCCCGACCATGATCGTGGCCCTGAACGCCGGTTCCATCGACGGCTACATCTCCGAGCGCCCCGGCGCGGAGAGCGCCATCGCCACCAACCCCGATCTTACCTACGTGGAGTTTGCCGAGGGCCAGGGCTTTGAAACCGACCCCGCCGACACCTCCATCGCCATCGGCGTGGCCAAGGGCAGCGAGCTGACCGCGCAGATCAACGAGGCGCTCGCCACCATCTCCGCAGAGGAGCGCGAACAGATCATGCTGGACGTGCTGGCGGCACAGCCGAGCGCGGAATAACACCGAACGGTGCCCGTAGCCGGAACGCTTTCCGGCCCGGGTACAGCGCGGCGGGGCAGCTTCCCCGCCGCTTTCTGCGCGAGACGCGCTACCTTGGAAAGGGGTGTTTCTATGCCGACGACCTTCTTCGGCTGGGTCGGCTTCCTGCTGGAGGAATACGGCTCGCTGTTTTTGCGTGGCGCGGGCATGACCATGCTCATCGCCATCAGCGGCACCATCCTCGGCTTCCTCATCGGCCTGCTGGTGGGCATCGCCCGCACCATCGAACTGGGGCCGCGCGCGCCGGTGTGGAAGCGGGCGCTTGTCAG
>DVFZ01000071.1 GCA_018712945.1 Candidatus Pullichristensenella stercorigallinarum
GCGATAGCCCATGTGCCAGGCGTTGATGAGGTTGGACATGGGCGCGAAGCACGCGCCGATGAGGAACAGGGCGTAGACCAGCGCGTCAGGATCCATATGGCCTCCCGCGCACTGATACGCGGCGATGGCGATGGAAAACGCGTTGCCAAGGCCGGCGAAAAATTGCAGAACCACGTTTTCCAGCATGGTGACGCGGAGCTGGCCCATCACCGCCTGCCGCAGTTGTTCACCCTTTTGATAGATCGCTTCCTTTTGCCGTCCATTGGCGTTGAAGGCCTTGAGCGTGCTCATGCCCTGCACGCTGTCCAGGCAATCGCTGTAATACTGGGCGTGCGCCTGCATTTCCGCCTCGCCACGCCTGCGCATCAGGAAGTAAAAAATCATCGGGCAGCCCAGCATACCGAGACAGCCCGCAAGGCACGTCCAAGCGGAGGGACGGTTAAACAGAAACAGCGTTGAAACGATCAGCGCCGCGTTGACCACGGCCGATACGGCGGCGGGCAGATAGATCGTATAGTATTCGTTGAGGTATTCCACCTTGCTAGATACAGTGGATGCAATGTTGCCCGTGCGCTCCCGCCCCGTATAGGCGGGGCCGAGGGCAAAGAGTTTGCGCAAAAGCCTATCGCGCAGCGAGGCCTTGATATCCAGGCTGCATTGCTCCGCAACCAGCATTTTTCTGCGCGAGAGGGCATAGCGCAGGGCGATACATGCGCCGATGGCCGCAAACACCTGCCACAGCTCCGAGAAAAAGAGGATGCGCGCCTCGCCCTGCAGCATGCGCACCACAAAGGCCACGCCCAGGGAAATCATCGTGCCCAGCAACGTCAAAATGAGCTGCAAAAAACAGGTCAGGGTGATTTTGCCGCCGTGCCCACGGGCGAAAGCGGCCAGATAGCGGTTGATGAACATATGTCAGTCCTCCCGTTAAAAGAGAAAGGGGCTGGCCGACGACTGGCCAGCCTCCACAGGGCAGGGTTGGAAATTACGCGGCTTCGTCCGGGTGCAGCCCGGCGGCAATCAGCTCCACCGCGTCCATGCACTCCAGGCTGGGGAACATCGCCATGCCGGGCACGACGATGAAACGGTCGTTGACGACGGCGTCCATGTCCATTGTGGCGGGATTGGCCTTGAGTTCGGCAATCTTTTCATCGGCATAGCCCTCGCCATAGTAGTCGCAGACGATGATGTATTCCGGGTCGCGATCCACCACGTCTTCCCACGATACGGCGACAAATTGTCCCTCCACATCGTTGAAAATGTTCTCCGCACCGGCCATCTCCAGCATCAGGCTCTGCAAGCCGGTATTTCCGACCGTGGACATATCCACGCCGCCGCCGGTATCGGAGTCAAAGTAGAATACGCGCACCGGATCCAGCCCGGCCACAGACGCTTCCACCGCAGCCTCGCGTTCGCGCAGTTGGGCGACCAGTTCCCCGGCGCGTTCCTCGACGCGGAAGATTTTGCCGATGTTAATGATGTCATTGTAGATGTTCTCGAAGGTTGCATCCTCGACGTAGGTGCCTTCGGTGGCGTAGATGTTCACGCCCGCCGCCTCAAAGTCCTCGACGGTACCCACACTGTTGGCGTAGAACGAATAGGCGTCGCCAAAGACAAATTCAGCGCCGGTGTCCAGCACCGTTTCCAGCGTTGGCACGCCGTAGCTGCCCTCCAGCACCGGGAAGGAGCCGACGGTTTCGCGGTATTCCTCGCTCACCTGGTCGAGTATGTACATGCTGGGGGCAATGGCGACGATCTTGTCCTCCAGCCCCAGCGCCACCATGATCTCCGCAATGCTGTAGGACAGCGCCACCGCCGTTTCCGGCGCTTCCTCATAGGTCGTCGTGCGGCCCATGTTCTCGATGACAACGGGTTCTTCTTCGGCCACAGCGCCGCCCGCAAACGCGGACAAAAGCAGCGTCAGGCACAGCGCAAACGCCATGATTCTTTTCACGGTCATCCCTCCACGGATTTGATATTTGGTTAGTTGAATCTAACCATAAGGCATTATACAACGCCTGACCATGCCTGTAAATCTGCATTTATCCAAATTCAAATAGGATAATGTCCAAATCAATGTTAATTCTTGCGGCATTCCTGAAACCACGCCGCCATTTGCAAAGCCACATCCACGTTGTCCAGCGCCGGAAACACGGATTTGACGCTGACGATATGCGTTTGACCGTTGCGGATAGCCGCGGTCTGAGCAAGCTCCGGCCTGCGGCGCAGCAGGGCAATTTTCTGCTCGCCATCTTCGCCGCCGTTGAAGCGGTGTACGAGGATCACCTCCGGATCGGCGCGCGCCACGTCCTCCCAGTCCACGGGGACGAACATCCGCGCTCTGTCCGCAAAGACGTTGCGGCCGCCCGCCGCCTGAATCATGCAGTTTTCCAACGATTGGCCGCAGGTAAAGGCGCGTTGCGCGATCTGCGCGTCGAATACGAACACGCGCGGCGGTTCTTTGATTGCTACGCGCATTTCGTTCAACGCTGCTTCTCTGGCCCGCATCGTCTCGACCAGCGCCGCCGCCCGCGCCTCGCAATCGAGAATCTTCCCCAGGGAGAAAATGTCCTCGTAAGTGTCCTCAAACGTGCCGTTCAATTTGTAGGTCGCGCGCATGGCGTAGATGTGCATGCCGTCGCGCTCGAACGCGGCGGCGTCCGCCACGCCCGTGCTCTCATGAAAGGCGTAGGCCGTACCCACGACCAATTCCGCCGCACAGGCGCGCACAGCCGCGTAGGAGGGCACGCGGCGTTCGGCGGACTCTGCGGGCAGGAATGTGGCGGCGGCGACGATGCCGCGGTACTCCCGCGCGCAATCCGAAAGGCTCGTCTCCGCCTCGGCGACGGCGGCAATGCGCTCGCCCGCGCCCAGCGCCGCGCAGATTTCTGCCGCCGCATAGTCGAGGCAGACGATGCGCCGCGGCGGTTTCGCGTAGTGGTGGATGCGCCCGAAGTTTTCAATCAATACGCCGCTGCGCGCCGGCTTTGAAGCGCCGGGGAGGTTTTCCGCCCTTTTCCGCACCGGGAACTGCTTGCGGTATTCTCCCGGCGTCATGCCAAAGCGCTGATGGTACAGGTTGTAAAAGTGGTTCTTATCCCGCAGGCCGCAGGCGGCGATGATCTCCTGTATGTTGCTTTCGCTTTCCCGCAGCGCCCTGTGCGCCGCTTCCAGCCGCAGGTTGGTCAGGTATTGCCGGGGGCTCATGCCCACGCGACGGACAAACTGTTCGTGCAGAGAGGAACGGCTGACACCCAGAATGCTGGCCAGCCGCAGGATGGAGACGTCCTCCGAAAAATGCGAACGCAGATACTGCTGCGTCCACGCCACGGCGTCGGCGGCCACGCGGCGCTCCGGTTGCGACAGCGCGGCGCAAAATTCGGCCAGCAACGCATAGAACGCCGCCTTTGCGCGAAGACGGCCGAGCGGTGACGCCTCCTTCCATGCGCTTTCCAGCGCCTCGCAGGCGCGAAGCGCGGCCGCGACGTCCGCCGGGCGCACGGCGATGGTCGCCTCAAATGGGGCTGCTTCCAGAAGCAAACGCGCCATCTCCCGCCCGACGGCCTGCGGCGTTTCCGCCTGGTAGGAGACGCAGTAATATTCTGCCTTCCCCGCGGCGCCCATGTGCACATGGCGTCCGCGCGCAATGTGGAACAAAGTCTCCCCGCGCGGCGCATATGGCGAATCCCCGATGGTCACGCGCGCGTCCTTGCCGAGCACGAATAAGAACAGCGCATTTTCACTGGTCAACTCCGACTGACCCCCGGCAATCGTTCCATGGCGCACGTCGGCGATGCGCACGGAAACCGCGTCCCAGACCATTATGGCGTTTGTGTAGTCCATCCTGCGCACCTCCATTTCGCCAATATTGTAGCACGGGGCAGCAGCGCGGGCAAGGCGCGACGCGTTAAAGGGGCGCGGCCTGTTTGCAGGGGAAAGCGGCGGGAGCGCTATGCCTCCGCCGCTTTCGTGCCTTTGCCGCCCTCAGGACAATTTCCAGCCGGCGGCTTCCTTGCGCGCGTCGAGGAAGTCGCGGTAAAGGCCGGGGCGTTCGGCCAGCTCTGTGTGCGTGCCGCGCTGCACGATCCGGCCCTTGTCCAGAACGAGGATCTGGTCGGCCTTACGCACGGTCTTGAGACGGTGCGCGATCATCAGAATGGTCTTATCCTGCGTGAGCGCTTCCATGGCTTGCTGTAGCTTGTCTTCGTTTTCTGGATCGACGTTGGCGGTGGCCTCGTCGAAGATGATGATGGGCGCGTCCTTGAGCATGGCGCGAGCAATGGAAATGCGCTGCTTCTCGCCGCCTGAGAGCGTGGCTCCGCCTTCGCCAATGACGGTGTCATAGCCATCCGGCAGGGCCATGATGAAATCGTGGCAACAGGCTTTTTTCGCCGCGGCGACCACTTCTTCATGCGTGGCCTGCGGGCGGCCGAAGCGGATGTTGTTCTCAATGGTGTCCGCGAAGAGGTACACGCGCTGAAAGACCATGCTCACCTGTTCCATCAGCGATTCCAGCGTGTAGTCGCGCACGTCCATGCCACCGACGCGGATGGCCCCGCCGTCCACATCCCAGAATCGGGCGATGAGGTTGCAAAGCGTCGTCTTGCCGCTGCCGCTGGGCCCGATGATGGCGGTGGTCGTCTTATCCGGGATGGTCAGGGAGACGTCCCGCAGGATGGGCCTGCGGTCGTAGGAGAAGTTCACATGGTCAAAGGCGATATCGTGGCTGCGCGGATGCACGTCTCCGCCCTTTTCATCCATTTCCGGCAGGGCGTCGATCCGGTCGGCGTGGTCGATGGACGCGCCCACCAGCCGCAGGCTCGACATGGCGCTGCCCGCGGACTGTATCTGCGCAAAGACCATAAAGGCGATGACGACTGTCATCAGCGCGTCCGCCAGCGGCATGGCGCCGTTCAGGAAAAAGAGCGCCGCCGCGCCCATGATGAGCACGGAAAAGAGGTTCAGGCTCAGGCTCTGCGCGATGTTGTAGGGCGTGAACAGCTTTTCAATGGCCAGGTTGCTCTGGCGGTTGTATTCAAGCGCCTCCCGCAGCCGCCGGTCGCCCTTGCCCGTGAGATTAAAGGACTTGATGACGCTCATGCCCTGCAGCTGTTCCAGCACCGCGTCCACCAGCTGCGCCTCGGATTCCTGTCTGCGCGGCGTAACGGCGGCGGAGCGCTTTTCCATCGCCGCAGTAATGGCGAGATAGAGGAGCGTACCGGCGAGCGCCAGCAGACCCACTCGCCAGTCAAAGGCAAAGACGCAGAGCATAAACACCACGGCGTTGATAAAGCCGCTGAGGATATTTACCAGAACCACCGGCCCCACAGTCTCCACCACGTCCAGCACGGTGGTGGTCACGCCGGTGATCTCGCCCAGACTCCTGTCGCTGAAATACCCCATGGGCACGCGCTTCAATTTGTCGCCGATGGCTACGCGGCGGTCGGCCACCATGAAGTAGCCCGCGTGGGTCTGCTGCAACTGCGTGAAGCGGTTGACGAGCGCACGGCCTACAATGCTGACGGCCAACAGAAGCAGGGACAACCACGCTGCGCGGCTCGTTTGCTCGCCGCCGGTGAGCGCGAGTACCACGAAGTAGATGGCCGCCACCTGCAACATATGGAATACGGCGTAGAAGAACCCCCAGAAGATGGATTTACCGATGTTCGCCTGTTCTTTGCCGGCGAAGCGCCAGATCTTTTTCAAAACGCCGATCATGCTGCGTCACCATCCTTTGCGCCGATGTGGGCGCGCCACATTTCCCTGTACAGTTCGCTGTCCTTCAAAAGCTGCTCGTGCGTACCGCTTGCCGTCACACGGCCGCCGTCGATGACGAAGATGCGGTCGGCGTCGGTGATGGTAGAAAGGCGGTGGGCGATAACGATCACCGTCTTGTCCTCCACCAATTTCGCCACGGCGCGCTGGACGACGGCCTCGTTCTCGGGGTCGATGTAGGCGGTGGCCTCGTCGAGGATGACGATGGGCGCGTTCTTCAGCATGGCGCGGGCGATGGCGATGCGCTGCCGCTCACCGCCGGAGAGGTGCGCCCCGCCGCCGCCCACCTTCGTGTCGTAGCCGTTTTCCAGGGCGCGGATAAAGGCGTCGCAGCCCGCGGCGCGCGCCACGGCCTCCACTTCGGTGTCGCTGGCGTCCAGCCGGCCCATGCGGATGTTCTCGCGCACGGTATCGTCAAAGAGGTAATTGTCCTGCGAAACGAAGGCCACCTTGGAGTAGAGCTGGGCGAGGGGGATGTCCCTGAGGTCGCGCCCGCCGAGGGTGATGCGCCCCTTCTTTACATCCCAGAAGCCGCCGATGAGTTTTGCGATGGTCGATTTTCCGCCGCCGCTGGGCCCGACGAAGGCGACCATGCTGCCCGAGGGGATGCTGAGGCTGACGTCGTGGAGGACCTCCGCGTCCTCGTGATAGCCGAAGGAAACGCGCTCGACAGCGATGTCCCGGTTGGGAAGCGAAACCGGCCGGGTGGCGTGGATTTGTTCCTCGCCGTTCAGGATGGCGTCTACCTCTCCCACGATGGTGCCCACCTTGGCGAGGCTGTCCACGAAGTCCATTGCCGCCAGCAGCGGGCCGGCAATACCCAGGGAGAGGATGATGACGGTGATGAACGTCTCCACGGACAGGCTGCCGCTCTGGTAAAGGAGCCAGCCCACGGGCAGGATGGTGATGAGCGTCGTCGGGGAGATTGCCTTGGAAAAGGAAATGGGCAGCTGGCAGCTCTTCATCCAGTTGTAGAAGTAGGCGGCGTTGGCGCGCACGCGCTGGGCGAATTTTGCATAGGAGTTTTTTCCCTGATTGAACGCCTTGATGACCTCGATGCCGCCGATATATTCGACGATGGTGGCGTTCATCGCCTGCGTGACCTTTACCGACCCCTCGTACTGCTTGCCGTAGTTCTTCATCACCCCCATCATCAGGGCCATGCCCACGGGGATGGAGACGATAGAGAGCAGCGCCATGCGCCAGTCGAGGAAGAACAGATAGAGCAGTATGCACACAGGCGCCAGCAGGTTGGAGGTCATTTCCGGCAACAGGTGCGCCAGCGGCCGCTCCATGGACTCCACCTGATCGACGATAACCTGTTTCATCTCGCCGCTCGGCGTGTCCATGACCGTGCCCAGGGGCATCTTCGGCAGCTTTTGCAGGATGAGCTCACGAATCTCCTTGAGGATGGAAAACGTCGCTTTATGGGACATGGACAGCGCCAGCGCGTAGAGCAGGGCGCGCAGGCAAAAGCCCGCCAGCGCGACAAGACACCATGCGGCATAAAAGCCGTATCCCGTCCGCCCGGAGAGCAGTCCGATGATGATCTGCGCCGCCGCAAAATAGGGCAGCATGCCGCCCAGCACGCCCAGCGAAGCGGAGACGATCGCCCGCACAAGGCCGCTGTGATGGCTTGCACCCAGCTGCCAGAGGCGCAACATGGGGCTTTGTTTCTGCATTGAGATCCCTCCTTGAGTTTGTTGTGACTAACAGTATGACTTGCAAAAAGGCCGTCCCGCGGAAAACGACCTGTTTACACTAGGGGCATTGGGCGTTAAAGATGGTGTCAAAGCCTGCCATGTGATAGCGGTTGAGCATGCCGATATAGCGGACGGCGGCCTCCTTAGGCATGCCGTGGCGCACGACCTCAAACATGCCGTTGAAATAGGCGGTGACGATCATGTGGATGAAGTCCTCCGTGACCACACCCTGCTTCACGCTTTCACAGCCGATCACTTCCATGTACTTGTAGGTGTATTCGACCTCGATATCCACCAGTTCGTCGAGAAAGTGGGCGAAGTGCGTCCCGTGCGCGCCGCTGAGCAGCAGGCGGAA
>DVFZ01000072.1 GCA_018712945.1 Candidatus Pullichristensenella stercorigallinarum
GTACCGCTACGAGTTCGCCGGGCTGCTGATGCACGCCGAACACCTCGAGGCCGTGCACGGCGTCGGGCCGCACACCATTTCCGTGCCGCGCATCAAGCGTGCCGACGATATCGACCCCTCCACGTTCGACAACGGCATCAGCGACGAAATCTTCCTCAAGCTCTGCGCCCTCATCCGCGTGGCCGTGCCCTATACGGGCATGATTATTTCCACCCGCGAAAGCCAGCGCGTGCGCGAGCGCGCCATGGAGCTGGGCATTTCCCAAATCAGCGGCGGTTCCCGCACCTCCGTGGGCGGCTATACCGAGGAAGAGCGCCCCACCGACACCGAGCAGTTTGACGTGTCCGACCAGCGCACGCTGGACGAGGTGGTGCGCTGGCTGATGGAAAACGGCCACATCCCTTCCTTCTGCACGGCCTGCTACCGCGAGGGGCGCACCGGCGACCGCTTCATGAGCCTGTGCAAGAGCGGGCAGATTCAGAACTGCTGCCACCCCAACGCCATCATCACCCTCAAGGAATTCCTGGAGGACTACGCCAGCCCCGAAACCCGGGCCGTGGGCGAAAAGATGATCCGGCAGGAGCTTGAAAACATCCCCAAGGAGAAGGTGCGCCAGGTGACGCGCGATTACCTCGCCAAAATCGAACAGGGCGCGCGCGATTTCCGCTTCTGACGCAGGATGCGGCGGGGGAGGGAAGGCCCCGCCCGCCGCGCCGGTTTCGCCGGGGCCGAAGTTGCGATGACTTGGCCCCATGGGATTGGAAAATTACACTTTCAACAGGGAGGGCGTATTCATGGCAGACCTCAACGGCACCCCTTCGGCCAACCGCGCGCACATCGCCTTCTTCGGGCGGCGCAACGCGGGCAAATCCAGCCTGGTCAACGCCATTGCCGCGCAGGCGCTGTCCATCGTCTCGCCGGTGGCGGGCACCACCACCGACCCGGTGCGCAAGTCCATGGAACTTCTGCCCCTCGGCCCGGTGGTGATCATCGACACCCCCGGCATAGACGACGCGGGCGAGGTCGGTTCCCTGCGCGTGCAGCGCGCCCTGCGGGAGCTCAACCGCGCCGACGCCGCCGTGCTGGTGGTGGACGCGGCGGCAGGGCTGACAGACGAGGACCGGGAGCTTCTGCGGCGTTTCGACAAAAAGGGCGTGCCCCATATCACGGTATACAACAAATGCGATTTGTGCGGCGTGCCCTGCGGCGAAGGCGAAATCGCCGTCAGCGCCAGGACCGGCGAGAACATCGACGTCCTCAAGGAGCGCCTTGCCCGCCTGGTGCAAGCCGGGGACGGGGGCAGGCGGCTGCTGGGCGATTTGCTTTCCCCCGGCGATGCGGTCGTACTGGTCACGCCCATCGACGCCTCCGCCCCCAAGGGCAGGATAATTCTGCCCCAGGTGCAGGCCATCCGCGATATACTGGACGCGCAGGCGGCCTGCGCCGTCGTCCAGCCCGCCCAGCTTCCCGCCATGCTCAAGCGCCTGGGCAGGCCGCGCCTGGTGGTCACCGATTCGCAGGCCTTTGAAACCGTCAAGCGGATGGTGCCGGAGGATGTGCCCCTTACGTCCTTTTCCATCCTCTTTGCCCGCTTCAAGGGCGTGCTGGACACGGCCGTGCGCGGCGCGGAGGCGCTCAAAACCCTGCGCGACGGCGACCGCGTGCTCATCTGCGAGGGCTGCACCCATCACCGTCAGTGCGAGGATATCGGCACGGTGAAGCTGCCGGGCTGGATTCGCCGTTTCACCGGCGTGGAGCCGCAATTCGCCTTCACTTCCGGCGGCGAATTCCCCGAAGACCTCAGCCCCTACGCCCTGGTGGTGCACTGCGGCGGCTGCATGCTCAACGAGCGCGAGATGCGCTACCGCCGCGGCCTGGCCGCCGACAGCGGCGTGCCCTATACGAATTACGGCATCATCATCGCCTACATGAACGGCATCCTCCACCGCAGCCTGGAGCCGTTCCCGGAATACGGGAAAAAGGCGGGGGAATAAAGCGCTGGCCGCGGCCCGTCCAAAAGATCGGTGGAACCGCCCGTAAAGCGCTTCCCGGCGGCGGGCCAGGCCCGGGGGTTCAGGCTGCCGGGGCCGATTGCCTCCGGCGATTTGAGAATGGACAAAACCGCCCTGTAATTCCCGAGCGTGCGGCAAAGCGGCGCGAACGGAACTTGCAGAGGCAGGCAAAAAACGCGGAATCGAGGAAATTCCGCGTTTTTTGTCAAGAGAGAAAGCGCCGTGGCACTTGACGGGGAGAAATTGCTTCCCGCCCGCACGGGAGCCTGAGCGCTTTCAACAAGCCTGGGCCGCCGGCATCCCATCGCCGCCGGCGGTCTTTATATTGCGTTCCCCTGCGCGCGATGGAAGGCGCGTTTTCAGGCCTTCCGCGCCCGCCGCATCATGCGTCTGTAAGGCCTGTCCGCCTCGCCCTCCCGCGCCACGGCAAGTTCGCCCGTCTCCACCATGGCCTCGATGCGCAGGGCGAGCCAGCCGTCGAAAATGCCGGGCGTGTGCTTGCCCAGCACGTTGCCGATCAGCCGCGCCTCGTGGAATTCCTCCGGCGCGGCGGCGATTTCCCGGCGGATCCAGCCGTCGTACAGACTTTCGGGCACGCCGCGCACATGGCCGTTCAGCGCCGCGCGCAGGGGCGCGTTTTCCTCCTCCGCCGCCCGCCAGATGCCGGCAAGGGCGCGGCAGAGGCACGGGGAGACGGCCTTTTGCCCGGCGGCGAGGCGGCCCCAGGATTCCGGGCCAACTTCGCCCCAGCCGGTAAAACCGCGCACGCAGTTGTTTTCCGGCTCGTCCAGATACGCGGGCAGCTTGACCAGAAACACGTTTCCGCGCCCGTCCCGCCAGGGCGACAGCGCCGCCATCAGCCAGTGCAGGCCGCAGAATTCATCGGGCTGTTCGCTGTACCACACGCGCATGTCCTCGCCCGCGTCAAAGCGCTCGAGCAGCGTTTCCAATGCCGTTTGCGCCTCGCGCACGCGGCGTTCGGCCTCTTTGCGCCCTTCCGCCGCGTCCCATGCGCCCCACAGGCGCAGAAGCGCCGCGCGCCGGTTTTCCCAGAAGCCCTCCCGGGCGATGTTCCCCACGCTCAGGGCCAGGTCAAAGCAGAAAACGTCCGCCGCCCTGCCGCCCAAGGGCACGGCCTGTTCCCAGGCGCGGCGCGCACGCGCATCCGCCTCGCGGCGCAGGCGCTCAAGCTCCGGCTCCGACAGGCTGGAGCCATCTTTATGGGAGGCAATGAAGCCAAAGGCCCCGCCCCGGTATTTGCCTTCGCCGTAGTGCTGCGCCACTTTCAGCGAGCCGCAGGCGCTTTCGGAAAAAGTGACTTCCAGCATACCTGTTCCCCTTTCAAAAGCCCTGTTGAAAAAGCCCCTCCCGCGTGGAAGGGGCCTGAAGGTACATTCGCGCCATCGCGCTGTGGAGAAACCGCTTAACTGTCCTTTTCGGTGAATGTGGGAATGTCTGTGCCGGAACCGCCCGAACCGGAACCGGAACTCGAGCCGCCGCCGGAAGATTGGTTCTCCTCAAACCAGTCGCTGCCGCCGGAGGTGAAATTGCCGGAGCCGCTGCCGGAACCGGAGCCGCTGCCGGAACCGTTGCCCGAGCTGGTACCGCCGCCCTCATTCGTGCCGTTTCCGGTCTGCGCGTCACTTCCGGTCTGCGTGCCGTCGCCGGTCTGCGTCTCGCCGCCATCCTGCGCGGCGGGGGCCGAGTAGCCCGGCTCGCCGTTGTTGGCGCTGGCGGTGGTGCCGTCGGCGTAGGCATAGGTGATGTTCCCGGCCGTCGGCTCATAGATGACCACCACATCGCCGCCGCCGGAGAGCACCGCGTAAGCCTCGGGCGAGTACATGCTGCGCTCCAGGCCGCCCAGGTCGTTGTAATAGCTCAAATCGCCGTCGGTATACACGGCCACGCCGCCGTCCATCGGGTAAAAGCCCCAGTCGTAGCCGTTCACCAGGCGAGTGAGCTGGCCGTATTCCAAATCGTAGCGGTAGAGCTTGCCTTCCATCCATTCGCGGGTCTCGTCGCCCATTACGTAGTTGTCCGAAAGGTTGTGGAAGTAGAGCGCGCCGTTGTTGTAGCGAAGGTCCTCGATGCCGGTTTTGACGACCAGCGAGGATTCGCCGCTGGTCAGGCTCATGCGGTAGAGGCAGCCGCCCTCCACGGAAAGCGTGCCGTCGCCCAGCAAGGAATCGGTTTCATAGGTCATCAGATCGCTGCCGGATATGTAGTAAATCGTATCGCCGACGATCACATAATCCAGCATCGTCGTGCCGGAGAGCATCACGCACTGGCCGGTAGAGGGGTAGATGACATTGAGCTGGTTGTCAATCAGCGCGTAGAGGTTGCCCTGGTGATAGGTGAGCGTGCTCACGGCGCTGCCCAGCGGGAAGGTGTAGACCTCCGAGCGCGTGCTGTCGGTATTGCGGCGCATCAGCGTGGCGGTACCGTTGTTCACGCGCAGGAAATACAGAAGGTCGCCCGCGGTCACCAGGTCGGAAATCGAGCTGGCGCTTTCCACCCGCACATTCGCGCCGCCGGCGCGGGGAATGCGGACGAGCACCTTGTCCGAGCCTTCGTTGGTCACCACGTACAAATCCGTGTCTGTGCGCGCCGAAAGGTCGCCCCGCACGGCGCCCTCCTCGCCGCCGGTAATGCCCAGCGCGTCCGTGACGCTCTCGGCCCACGCCGGGGCGCACAGGCAAAGCGCGAAAACCAGAATCAACGCTATCCACTTACGCATGTTCTGTCCTCCTGTGTAAGCGGCCGCGCCGCAGGCCCGGCGCGGCATGTCATATACATCCGTCTATATTATACCATAGAAGCGCCGTCAAATTGCGACGGCGGTGTAACGATGCCATGTTGACATTTTGAAGCGGGCATGGGATAATGGAAGAAAACGTCCGGAGGCGCGCATGGCATACGTCGATTTGCACATCCATTCCACTTATTCCGACGGCACGTTCACCCCGGAGGAGATCGTCCGCCGGGCCGTGGAAGCCGGCGTGGGCGCGATTTCCGTCACCGACCACGACGCAATCGAGGGCACGCTGCGCGCAGAGCCTTTGGCGCGCGCGGCCGGGCTTTTGTATGTGCGCGGCGTGGAAATTGATACCCTTTGGGAAGGGCGGGATGTGCATATGCTCGCCTATGGCGCAGATTTTGAGGATGAACGCCTGCTTTCCATCATCCGCGAGGCGCGCGAGCGCATGGATGAAATGAGCGACCGCCTGCTTGCGCGCATGCTGCCCGATTTCCCGATGCTGGACGCGGGCGAGTACGCCGCCTTCCGGCGCGACCCTTCCCTGGGCGGCTGGAAGATGCTTAATTACCTGCTGAAAAAGGGCGTCACCCGCGCCATGACCGACGGCATGCGCTTCTACGCCCGCTACGGCGTGACCTATGCGTCCGCCGGGTTCCGTCCCGCCGGGGAAGTGGCCGCGGCCATCCGCGCCGCCGGGGGACGGGCGGTGCTGGCCCATCCGGGGCTGACGCTTTCCGGCGAGGGGAACTTCCCCCGCGCCCTTGAGCGCCTGGCCGACGAGGGTGTGGACGGCGTGGAGTGCTACTACCCGGCGCATACCCGCGATGTGGAGCAAATCTGCCTGAGCCTGTGCGCGCGGCGGAAGCTGCTGCCCACCGCCGGCAGCGATTGCCATGGCGATTTTCAGGATACGCAAATCGGCCAGACGCGCACCGCCATGGGCAAGGTACCGCTTGAATTGTTGGGCGCGTCATGATACAATAGGAAGTGTTCCGAAATTTCCTGAAATGCCCTTCCGGTAAGAATGCCCGGAAACGCCGTTTCTTTCCCTGGAAACACATTTCGCCTCCCCCCCCCTGCAATCGCTACTGGGACGGCGGCTTGGAGCCGCAACGGAAAAGGAGTGTACAATATGGCTATGCCCCGGGAAGAACTGCTCGCCCTGCTCAACTGCGAAGGCGCGCTTGTAAATTTGCAAAAGCTGCTCAAGACCGAAACCATGCCGCCCACGGGCGACGATGTGAATAACCATATCCATACCACCTATTCCTTTTCGCCCTATTCGCCCACGGCGGCGGTGTACTTTGCGCGCAAGGCGGGGTTGTGTACCTGCGGGCTGATGGACCACGATTCCATCGCCGGGGCGGAGGAATTTTTGCAGGCCGCGGCGCTGGCGGGCATGGCGGCCACCATCGGCATGGAGTGCCGCGTCAGCTTCAAGGACACGCCCTTTGCCACCCGCCGCATCAACAATCCGGACCAGGACGGCGTGGCCTACATGGCCATGCACGGCGTGCCCCACAACCGCGCCCATGAATTAAACGACCGCTATGCGCCCTACCGCGAAAAGCGCAACGTGCGCAACCGCAAGATGGTGGAGGCCGTCAACGGCCTGATGGGCAAATACGGCGTCGCCATTGATTTTGACCGCGACGTGTTGCCCCTTTCCAACTACGCCGTGGGCGGCACCGTCACCGAGCGCCACCTGGCCAGCGCCCTTTCCTATAAGCTGCTGGAAGTGGTGGGCCGGGGCGAAAAGCTGGTTTCGTTCATCAAAGACGAGCTGGGCATGCCCCTTTCCGCCAAGGTAGAGGGCTATTTGCTGGATGAAAGCAATCCCCACGCCATGTACGACCTGCTCGGCTGGGTCAAGAGCGACCTGATCTCCAAGTTCTACATCGACGCCACCGACGAACTGCCCGACGTGCGCGAGGCCCTGAAGCTGTGCGACGAAATGGGCGCTATATCCGCCTATGCCTACCTGGGCGACGTGGGCAACTCCGTTACCGGTGACAAGCGCGCCCAGAAGTTTGAGGACGATTACCTCGACGAACTGGTGCCCTATCTCAAGGAACTGGGCTTCAAGGCCATCACCTATATGCCTTCGCGCAACACCCGGCCGCAGCTCGACCGTGTGCGCGCCCTGTGTGAAAAATACGGGCTGTTCCAAATCAGCGGCGAGGATATCAATTCCCCGCGCCAGTCGTTCGTGTGCGAAGCGCAGCGCGACCCGGCCTTCCGCAACCTGTTTGATTCCACCTGGGCGCTGATCGCCCACGAGTGGCGCTCCACGGTCGATCCCCAAAACGGCCTGTTCAGCGCCGAAAGCGTGAAAAAATGGCCCGGCCTCAACGAGCGCGTGGGCGCTTTCGCGCTGCTTGGCCGCAAGGCGTAAAAAGCGCGAATCCGCGCCCAAAGTGCGAACGTCAAGTTAAACCCCCTCGCCGGGGGTTTAATTTTTTGTGCGGCTATGCTATACTATATTATGGCAGGGCATGGGCAGTTCGGCCCGTGCCGTCTTTCAATAAAGAAGGTGAGTCCTTGGCCCGCAAAGACAGGCTTTTGCAAACGACCATGCTGGTCACGCTGGTCATTATTGCCAGCAAGGCGGTGGGGTTTGTACGGGAAATGGTGGTGGCGCACTATTTCGGTACGCTGCCGGAAAACGACGCCTATGTCGCCGCCTACGCGCTGTTCTATGTGCCGGTATTGCTGCTCAATTCCTGTATTACCTCCACGCTGGTGCCCATGTATACCGAAGCCCGCGCGCGCCGGGGTCTTGCGCGCGCCGACCGCTTTGCCAGCAACACCATCAACATACTGGCGCTGGCGGCGCTGGGGCTGACGGTTTTGATGCTGGCGCTGGCCGAACCGCTGGTGCGGCTGATTTACCCCGGCTATGAACCCTGGAAAGCGGCGCTGACGGTGGAAATGGTGCGCATCATGGTTTTGACGCTGATGTTCAACATCACCTCCATTTCCCTGGCCAGCCTTCTCAACGCCCAGGAAAAGTACATCGCCGCCCAGATCACCGGTTTTCCGCTCAGCTTTGCGATAATTCTCGCCGCGGCGCTGTTTGCCGGGCAATACGGCGTGCGGGCATTGGCCTGGGGCGTGTTCGCGGCCAATATACTGCAAACGCTGGTGCTTATCCCCTTCATGCGCGGCTGGTTCAACTACCGGCTCATCGTCAATTTCCGCGACCGGCGCTTCCGCCGCCTGGTGCGGCTGGCAGGCCCGGCAGTGCTTTCCATGGCGGTGAGCGAGCTGAACCACATGGTGGATCAGTGGCGCGCCTCCTACGGCAACGCCGGCGACGTATCGGCGCTTTCCTACGGCTACAAGGTTATCACGCTTCTGACGGGCGTGATCATCGTGCCCCTGACCACAATCATGTTTTCGCGCATGAGCCGCCTGGTGGCCGAAAACGACCGCCGCGGCATTTTGCAGATTGTGCGCCGCTCCACCGTCACCATCGCCATGGTGATGACGCCCATTATCGCCATCTGCGCCGTGGGCAATCAGGACGTTATCAAGGCGCTGTATTTGAGCGGCGAATTTGACTTAAACAGCGCCTCCGTCACCGCCGGCGTGTTTCTGTTTTATGTGATCGGCGTGCTCGGCTTCGGTCTGCGCGACCTGCTCAACCGCACATTCCACGCCATGCAGGACACGCGCACCACCATGTATGTATCCGCTGGCATCGTCGTGGCCAACGTCATTCTCAACAGCGTATTCCACCGCCTGATGGGCGTGCGCGGCCTGGCGCTGGCCACCACCATTTCCGGAACCGCCGGCATGCTGGTGCTGTTTTATCTGCTCCGGCGCAAGATGCGCCGTCTGGGGCTGAAAAGGATTGTGCCCGATATCGCCAAGATCTTCTGCGCCTCCGCGCTCACGGCGGTGGCGGCCTGGGGGCTGGGCAGCCTCATGCCCGAGGCAATCACCCGCATGCAGGCGATCCTGCGCGTGCTGGTGATGGGCGCGGGCGGACTGGGCGTGTATCTGCTGGCGGGCATCGGCCTGGGAATTACGCCCCTGAAGGAATTTATCGGCAGGAAAGGAAATGCCAATGATGGACGAGGAACGGCTGATTACGACCGGATTCCGCGAGGAGGACGAACAAACCGAGCTGTCGCTGCGCCCGCGCACGCTCGCGGAGTACTTCGGACAGGAAAAACTCAAAAAGAGCCTGAGCGTGTACATGCAGGCGGCCATCGCGCGCCGCGAGCCGCTGGACCATCTGCTGCTGTACGGCCCGCCCGGTCTGGGCAAAACCACGCTGGCCGGGATCATCGCCGCCGAGATGGGGCACAACATACGCATCACCAGCGGCCCCGCCATTGAGCGCGCCGGTGATCTGGCTTCCATCCTCACCAACTTAAGCGCCGGGGACGTGCTTTTCATCGATGAAATCCATCGCCTCAGCCATGCCGTGGAAGAAGTGCTCTACCCGGCCATGGAGGACTTTGCCCTCGATATCATGATTGGCAAAGGCCCCTCGGCGCGCTCAATTCGCCTGGATCTGCCCAAATTCACGCTCATCGGCGCCACCACGCGCGCCGGTATGCTCACTTCGCCCCTGCGCGACCGCTTCGGCATCAACTTCCGCCTCGAGCTGTACACGCCCGAGGAGCTTTCCGTGATCGTTTTGCGCTCGGCGAAGATTTTGAAAATTCCCTGCGACCGCGAAGGCGCGCTGGAAATCGCCCGCCGCTCGCGGGGCACGCCGCGCATCGCCAACCGCCTGATTCGCCGCGTGCGCGATTTTGCCGAGGTGGAGGGCGGGGGAAAGATTACCCTGGATGTGGCGCGCAAGGCGCTGAAGATGCTGGAAGTGGACGAGCTTGGCCTCGACCACACCGACCGCATGCTTTTGCGCACCATGATTGAAAAGTTCGGCGGCGGCCCGGTGGGCCTGGACACGCTGGCAGCTTCCACCGGCGAGGACGCCACCACCATTGAGGATGTGTACGAGCCGTACTTTTTGCAGCTCGGCTTCATCATGCGCACGCCGCGCGGCCGCGTGGCCGCCCCCGCCGCCTACGAACACCTTGGCCTTACCCCGCCCGCGCCCAAGGCCGACGACGGCCAGATGAGGATGGAACTGTGACGCCCCTGTGCGAAGCCATTGTCCGCGATCATCAGGTGCGCAAGGGCAGGGCGCGCAAGGCCGCTTTCCGCGCGCTGGTGAAGGCGGAAATGCGCAAGGAGGGCGTGCTTTTCCGCGAGGAGCGCGCCAAGGGCCTGCTGGAAAACGTCAACCTCGTCTGCGGGAATCTTTCCACGGCGGACTATGTGCTCGGCGCGCACTATGATACCTGCGCCGAACTTCCCTTTCCCAACTTCGTCGCGCCGCTCAACTGGCCGCTGTCCATTCTCTTCCAGCTCGGCCTGACGGCGGCGCTTTTGCTGCTGGCCGCGCTGCCGGCGCTTTTGTGCGCGCACTTGGGCGCGCCGGGAGTGGTCGCGTGGATTGTGGGCGGCCTTTGCTGTATCGCGCTGACGGTGCTGATGGTCGCAGGCCCCGCCAACCGGCATACCATGAACGACAATACCTCCGGCGTAATCGCGCTTTTGACGCTGCTTGCGCGCCTGCCCAAAGAGAAGCGCGCCCGCGTGGCCGTGGTGCTGTTTGACAACGAGGAAACCGGGCTGCTCGGCTCGACGCTGTTCCGCCGCCGCCATGCGCGCGTCATGGAAGAAAAACCCCTCATCAACCTGGATTGCGTGGGCGAAGGCGAAACGCTGCTGCTCGCCGCCAGCAAGGGCTACCGCGCCGATGAGGCGCTGTGGGCGCGCACCCGCGCCGCTTTTCTCCCGGGCGCATGCGAGCCGTTGCCCGTGCCCGCCGCGCGCGCCTTTTACCCGTCCGACCAGCTCGGGTTCAAAAAATCGCTGGCCATGGCCACGCTGCGCCGCCGGCGCTTTGCCGGCCCGGCGTTGGGCCGCATCCATACCCGGCGCGATACCGTGCTGGAAGAAAAGAACATCGAATACATCGTGGAGGGCCTTCTGCGGCTGATAGACAATGAAAACGAGTGATTTTTACTACGATTTGCCCGAAGAACTGATCGCCCAGACTCCCGTGGAGCCGCGCGACCACAGCCGCATGCTGGTGGTGCACCGCGCAAGCGGCGAACTGGAGCACAGGCATTTTTATGACATTGCGGAGTATCTCCGCCCCGGCGACGTGCTGGTGGTCAACAATACCCGCGTCATTCCGGCCCGGCTGATTGGCGAGCGCGCGGGCGGCGGCGCGGCGGAGGTGCTTTTGCTCAAGCAGCTCGGCCCCAAGAAATGGGAAACGCTGGTGCGCCCCGGCCGGCGGCTCAAGCCCGGCGCGGAGGTATCCTTCGGCGGCGGCAAGCTGATTGCCCGCATGCTGGAAACGACCGGCGCCGGCGGCCGCATCGTGGAATTTATCTGCGAGGGCACGCTGGAAGCCATGCTGGACGAGCTGGGCGAGATGCCCCTGCCGCCCTACATCCACGAAAAGCTGGCCGACCGCGACCGCTACCAGACCGTCTACGCCCGCCACGACGGCTCCGCCGCCGCCCCCACCGCCGGGCTGCATTTCACGCCGGAACTGCTGGATAAAATCCGCGCCATGGGCGTAAAAATTGTGCCCGTGCTTTTGCATGTGGGGCTGGGCACCTTCCGTCCCGTGAAGGTGGAGGACGTGGAAGAGCACGAGATGCACTCCGAATACTACGAGGTGACGCCCGAGGCCGCCGAAGCGGTCAACGCCGCGCGAGCGGCGGGGGGCCGCGTGTTTGCCGTGGGCACCACCAGCGTGCGCACGCTGGAAAGCGCCGCCGGGGAGGACGGCCTTTTGCGCGCCCAGTCCGGCTGGACAAACATCTTCATCACCCCCGGCTACCGCTTCAAGCTGGTGGACGCGCTGATTACCAACTTCCACCTGCCCGAATCGACGCTGGTAATGCTGGTAAGCGCCTTTTACAGCCGCGAAGGCACGCTGGCGGCCTATGACGAGGCCGTGCGGCAAAAATACCGCTTCTTCTCCTTTGGCGACGCCATGCTGCTTTTGTAGCGGGCGGACGGGGAAGCCGCTGCGCGGTGCAAGCAGAAGTTGCAAGGCGGTTTTTCTCCGGCAAATGGGATTCGCCGGAGAAAAATATCTGCGGCCCCGGTTTTGCAGGCGCTTTCGACACACATTTTGAATCGAAGGAGGCTTGCCGCCTTCAAGGCAAGCTGGCGATTCCGGCGGTTTTCTTTGATTTCACCAAAACTTCTCATTGGCCTGTTGATTTTAATACGGATTCGTACTACAATACAGTACGAATCCGTATTTTTCGAGGTGCGCCCATGGATGAAAACCGGGAAACCGTACGCCGCCTGACGCTGGCAATGAGCCGCATGGACGGCGCGTATTATTACTTTGCGCGCAAGTCCGGGCTGAAGGAAAACCTGCTGACGCTGCTCTACGCCCTGGACGATGGCAAGCCGCACTCGCAGAAGGAAGTCTGCGAAGACTGGCTGATTCCCAAGACGACGATCAATACCATCGTGCGGGAATTGGTGACGCAGGGGTATGCGACGCTGTTATCCAGCGAGGGCACGCGGGAAAAGACCATCTGCCTGACCGGCAGCGGCCGCGCCTATGCCCGGGAGGCCTTGCGCGTGGTGCACGAAGCGGAGCAGGCCGCCCTTGCGCGCGCGCTGCAAAGGCATCCGCCCGCCTTTATCGACGCCTTGGAAGATTTCTCAAATTGCCTGTGCGAGGAGTACGAAAAGCGCCTTGCCGAACAAAAGGGAGGAAAGGAAACCCCATGAACTCGCATGAACTGTTTACCAGCACCCCGCCGCGCAAACTGTTTTTCTACGCGGCGCTGCCGGGCGCGGTGGGTATGCTCGCTTCCGCACTCTATCAGCTCTTTGACGGTATGTTTGTCGGCCAATTTCTCGGCAGCACGCCGTTTGCGGCACTGAATCTGGCCATGCCCTTCGTCATCATCAACTTCGCCCTGGCCGATCTGATTGGCGTCGGCTCCTCAGTACCCATCTCTATCCATCTGGGGCGGCATGAGGACAACGAGGCCAGCAATTACTTTACCTGCGCCAGCGTTTTAATTGTGTTGGCGGGGATCGTCGTGGGGGCGGTGATATATGCCGCGGCGCCATTGATTATTTCCCTGATGGGGGCGGAGGGCGAATTTGCTTCTCTGGCCGTGACGTATCTGCGCGTTTATGGCATCTGTTCGCCGGTGACGACGATCGTCTTTGCCGTGGATAATTTTCTGCGCATCTGTGGCAAGACGCGTGAAAGCATGTTTCTCAACATCTTCATGTCTGTTCTGAGTGTAGCGTTAGAAGCATTTTTCCTCTTGGTTTTGCGTTTGGGCATTGCCGGCGCGGCTCTGGGCACTTGCCTGGGCATGGCCATTACCGCCGCCGTCGCCTATGTGCCATTTTTCCGCGGCAAGATGCTCCTGCGCTTCCGCAGGCCGCGTTTCAGCGGGGCGATGATTAAGAAAATTGTATTTAGCGGCGCGCCGAACTTCTTAAACAACATCGCCGGCAGGATCACCTCTATCCTCATGAACGTGCTGCTGGTGCGCCTGGGCGGCGAAACGGCGGTGTCCATTTACGGCATCCTCATGTATGTCGAAGGCTTTATCCAGCCGCTCATGTACGGCATGTGCGATTCGCTCCAGCCCGCGGTGGGCTACAACTGGGGCGCGCGCGCTTTCAGCCGCGTGAAGGCCATTGAAAAATACTGCTTTACCGCCGCGGCCATCATCTCGCTGGCCGCCCTGGTGGTCATTTTCCTGGTTCCCGCGCCGATTGCCTCGGTGTTCCTGGGCAGCGGCGACGAGGCCATCCTCGAATCGACCGCCTTTGCCCTGCGCCTGTTCAGTTTCACCTATGTCACCCGTTGGTTCTCCTTTGCCACGCAGAGCTTCATGCTGGCCATTGAGCGCTCGGGCGCGGCCACGCTGATTTCGGTTTCCACGGCGCTGATTTTCCCGGTGCTGCTGGTGGCCGCCCTCTGGCCGCTGGGCCTGACCGGGCTGTGGCTGAACTTCGCGGGCACCTCGCTGCTGGCAGGTGTGCTTTCGGCCTTCATCATGCTGCGCTTTAAGCGCGATTGGAAAAAACTGCCCCCGGAAGGCTCCGTTGGCATCGAAGAAGCCGCGTAAGGCCGGTTCTGAACGCCCCGCGCCCCCGCATAGTATGAGCTGTGCGGGGGCGCTTGCGTCTCCGCGGGGGCGGAGGTGGTCGTATGCGGATCCCTTGGGAAATGGTGCTGGCGTTTGCCATCGGCCTGGGGCTGATGTGCCTGGTCGGGTATCTTTTGCTGGTGCCGATGCGCTTTTTGTGGCGGCTGGTGGCGGGCGGCGTGCTGGGCGCGTTGGCGCTGTGGCTGGTAAACGCCTTCGGCGGCCTTATGGGGCTGCATGTGGAGGTAAACCCGTTTACTGCCCTGGCCGTGGGCTTCCTCGGCCTGCCCGGGGCTGTGCTGGTGATTTTGCTGAACCTGCTGTTATAGACGGGGCCGCTTCCCGCGCGTTGGGGAAGCGGCCTGCAAAGCGTTGCCTCTGTTTTGCAACGCGGAAAGCCGCTCGCCTGGGAATCTGCCGGGATCCGGCGGGATGGCTGGAGCGGGTATGTGTTTTTTCGCAACCGCGAGCGCTTGCTCCGAAAAAGATCAAAACGGACGTACAAGCCGTCCGTTGCATAAAACAGGCCGCTGTTCATACGCTGGACAAGCGGCCTGTCTTCAGCCGGGGGTTATTGCCCCTCCGGCAGCTTGCATACGTCCACCCACTCGCCGCCGGTGCTCTTTTCCAGCTCCGCGCAGGTGAGCTTCACGGCGCTGCTGGCGCTGCCCGCGGCGGGATATACGGTGTCAAAGCGCTGGAGCGACTTGTCCAGGCACACGCGCACGCCTTCGGGCAGGGCGAAGGGGCATACGCCGCCCACGGCATGGCCGGTCATGGAAAACGCTTCGCCGGCGGTAAGCATTTTCGCCTTGGTGTGGAAGGTCTCCTTGAATTTGTGGTTGTCGATGCGGGCGTCGCCCGCCGCCACCACCAGCACGCAGCCGTCGCCCAGGTGGAACGAGAGCGTCTTGGCGATGCGCGCCCCCTCTACGCCCACGGCCTTTGCCGCCAGTTCCACCGTGGCGCTGGAAACGTCAAATTCCTGAATGCGGTCCTCCAAACCATAGCTTTTCAAGTATTCCCGCACGCGATCGACAGACATATGCGCGCCTCCTTTTGCCAAACTGAAGCCGATTATACCACGCGCGGGTAAAATGCGCAAGGGTCTGGCGCGGAGATTGACAAAGCCCCGCCCAGCCCCTATAATGATGGCAATATACTTTCAGGAGCGTGCGAGGCGGCCTATGGAACAGGCGAAGCTGTTGTCGATTGGAACGCTGTCCAAGCTCACCGGCGTTCACATCAAGTCCCTGCGCTACTATGGGGAAATTGGCGTCCTGCCCCCGGCCTGGGTGGATCCGGAGACGGGCTACCGCTATTATTCCCTCGCGCAAATCCATGTGGTGGAGGCCATCCAGTTCTGCGTGGCGCTGGATATACCGCTCAAGCAGTTCTCCCAGTTTATGGGCGCGGGGGAAAACCGCATCCATTATGCCCGCCTGTTGGCCCGGGGCGCGGAGCTGGCGGACGCGAAAATCCGGGACATCCGGGAGCGGCTCGATTTCCTGCGCCGCATCGAAAAGGTGTTTGCCCGCGGCGAGGCGCTGTGGGCAAGCGGAGGGCGCGGGGATTTCGACGTGCCGGAAAAGGTCTGCCTGACGGCCCCCTATGCGGGCGGGCAGGACAGCGTGGATTTTTACCGCGGGGTCGGCCGCCTTTTTCAGCGCATGGAGCACGAGGGCCTGCGGCCGGGCTACGACGTGGGGCTGTTGCGCGTCCGGCGCGGGGGAGAGGAGCAAAGCCTCATCTTCGCCGATGTGGATGCCGCCGCGCGGGGGGAGGGCGTCGATGGCCTGATTGTGCTGCCTGCGGCGCGCTATCGCTTTTTGCATACCCGCAAGAGCGATATCGGCAAGGCCTCAGAAGCCTTTCCCGAGCTGTTCGCGCGGGATTACGACCGGGTCGTCCTGGAAACGCAGGCCTATGTGGAGGTAAGCGACCCTTCCGCGCCGCTGTACGAGCTGTGCTGCTCGCTGCCGCCGGAGGGCGCGGGGGAATAAGCGCGGCGCGGGCCGTCCCGTTCGGGAACCGGCCCGCGCCTTTTGTATGCCGTTCAGGCCGCCTTGGCGGCGAACTGGCTGTTGTAAAGGTCGGCGTAGAATTTGCCCAGCTTCATCAATTCCTCGTGACTGCCCTGCTCGATGATGGCGCCGTCCTTCATCACCAGGATGCAGTTGGCGTCTCGGATGGTGGAAAGGCGGTGGGCGATGATAAAGCTGGTGCGGCCCTGCATCAGCGCGTCCATGGCTTTCTGGATTTCCAACTCCGTGCGCGTGTCCACGCTGGAGGTGGCCTCGTCGAGAATGAGGATGGCGGGGTCGGCGAGGATGGCGCGGGCGATGGTAAGCAACTGCCGCTGCCCTTGGGAGAGGCTGGCGATTTCGTCGCTGAGCACCGTATCGTATCCCAGCGGCATGGTGCGGATGAAGTGGTCGGCGCGCGCCGCCTTTGCCGCCGCGAAGATCTGTTCGTCCGTGGCGTCGGCCTTGCCATAGGCGATGTTGTCGCGGATGGTGCCGCCGAACAGCCAGGTATCCTGCAAGACCATGCCCATCAGGGAGCGCAGGTGCCCGCGGGTCATGCTGGCAATGTCCACGCCGTCGATGGTAATGCGCCCGCCCTGCAATTCGTAAAACCGCATCAGCAGGTTGACCAGCGTGGTCTTGCCCGCCCCGGTGGGGCCGACGATGGCGATCTTGTCGCCCGCCCTGGCCGTGAAGGACACGTTCTGCATCAGAATGGCGTCGTCGCTGTAACCGAAGCGTACGTTTTCAAAGCGCACTTCGCCGCGGGGCGCGGTCAGGAATTGGGGCTGCGCCGGGTCGGGCGCTTCCTCCTCCTCGTCGAGCAGGCGGAACACGCGCTCCGCCGCCGCCACCGCGCCCTGCAGGGTGTTGACCGTGAAGGAAATCTGCGTCACCGGCTCGGAAACCTGGTTGACATACTGTATAAACGCCTGAATGCCGCCGATGGAAATGCGCCCGCGGATGACCGACATAGCGCCGCCAATGGCGATGGCCACATAGCCAAACTGGTTGATCAGGCGGATGATGGGGCTGATGACGTAGTTGGAGAACATCGCCTTTTTACCGGCCTGGAACAATTCCTCGCTGAGCTTTTTGGTGTTTTCCACCGTCTGCGGCTCGAGGTTGAAGGCCTTGATGACGATATTGCCGCTGAAGGCCTCCTCGATGCCGGCGTTGAGGCGGCCCAACGCCTCTTGGTTGGCCGCGAAGCGGCGCTGCGTCCGCCTGGATACCAGCCCGGCCACGACCAGGCTGACGGCGATGGCGACCAGCGCCACCAGCGTCAGCGTCGGGCTGATGACCAGCATCATGATAAACGAGCCGACGATGCTCACAAAGGCGGTCAAAAGCTGGGAAAGGCTGTCCTGCAGCGTATCGGCCACTTTTTCCAGGTCGCTGGTGGCGCGGCTCAAGACCTCGCCCTTCTTGTGGCGGTCAAAGTAGCGCAGGGGCAGGCGGTTCAGCTTTTCGCTGATTTCGCGGCGCAATGTCAGCGTCAGGGTTTGGGATACGCCCGCCATCGTGTTTTGCTGAATGTAGGAAAACGCCGAGGTCAGCACGTACAGCCCCGCAAGCTGCAAAAGCACCATGCCCATCGTTTCCCAGTTGACCTGGAATTTGCCACCGTTTGCCAGGGCGTTCTGCACGCCGCTGAAAATCTGGTTCACGGCCACGCCCGTCACCTTGGGCGCAAGGATGTTGAACAGGGAGCCGATGATGACGCTCAGGAAGATTACCAGCAGCTTCCATTTCTGCCGCATCAGCGTTTTGAGCAGGCGCGCGGCCGTGCCCCTGGCATTCTGGGCGCGCTCGGCGCCCATGCCGTCGTCAAAGCCGTTGAGCGTGGTTTCACGGGTATCTTTTTCCATACTCATGCCAATTCCTCCTCACTGAGCTGGGAGCGCGCGATCTGCTGGTAGACGGGGCAGGAAGCCATCAGCTCCCTGTGCGTGCCGGTTCCGGCCACGCGGCCCTCGTCGAGCACGACGATTTGCTCCGCGTCCATGATGGTGCTGATGCGCTGGGCCACGACGATGACGGCCGCGTCCTTCACTTCGTCCTTGAGCGCGGCGCGCAGCTTTGCGTCGGTCTTGAAGTCCAGCGCCGAGAAACTGTCGTCGAAGATGTAGATTTCCGGCTTTTTCACCAGCGCCCTGGCGATGGCCAGGCGCTGCTTCTGCCCGCCGGAAAAGTTGTTGCCGCCCTGGGCGACGCGGGTGTTGTAGCCATCTTCCAGGCCGTCGATGAAACCGGCGATTTGGGCGGTCTGCGCGGCCTTGCGGATTTCCTCCATGGTGGCGTCCTTTTTGCCGTGGCGGAAGTTGTCCAGAATGGTGCCGCTGAACAGGAACGCCTTCTGGGGCACAAAGCCGATGCGCGCGCGCAGTTCCGGCTTGGGGATGTGGACGATGTTGCGGCCGTCGATGCGGATGGTGCCGCTCTGGATATCGTAAAAGCGGGGAATCAGGCTGGCGATGGTGGACTTGCCCGAGCCCGTGCCGCCGATGATGGCCGTGGTTTTGCCCACGTCCGCGGTGAAGCTGATGTTGTTGAGCACCGGTTCTTCCGCGCCCTGATACTGGAACGTGACGTTGCGGAACTCCAGCTTGGCGGTGTATTTGTGCTGGCGTCCCGGCGTGGTGCGCGGGGCCTCGGCGCCGTTCTCCGGCACGGACAATACGGCGTTCACGCGCTTGGCGCAGGATTGCGCCCTCGGGAAGATCATGAAGATCATTACGCCCATAATCAGGTACATCAGAATCAGCACCGCATATTCAATCAAAGCCATGATATCGCCGATTTGCATAGCGCCGTCGGATACCCTCTGGCCGCCCACGGCGACGATGACCACCGTGCTCAGGTTCAAAACCAGCAGGATTACCGGCATCAGCACGGCGAAAATCTTGTTGACGCGGATGGCGCTTTGCGCGTATTCGCCAAAGGAGGCGTCGGCGCGCTGCTGCTCGAATCCGGCGCGGTTGAAGGCGCGGATTACCCGCACGCCGGTGAGGTTTTCCCGCAGAACGCGGTTGATTTTGTCCAGAAGCGTTTGCAGGCGGGAAAACAGAGGCAGCGCCCGCGCGCCGATGAGCGCCGTAAACGCGCACACGATGACCATCGCCCCGACAATCACCAGCGCCAGCGTGGGGCTCTTGGAATAGGCCAGGATCAGCCCGGCAATGGCCATCACCGGCGCGGGCAACAGCATTTCCGTGGCCGCCATGTACGCCTGCTGAATTTGGGTGATATCGTTGGTGCAGCGGGTGAGCATGGAGGCGGGGCCAAAGCGGTTGAATTCGTCGATGGTCAGCGCCTGCGATTTTTCAAACAGGGCGTTGCGGATGTCCCGGCCCAGCGCTGAGAAAATCGCCGTGGAAAGGTAGGTTTCCGCGATGGAAACCACGGCGATCGCCACGGCCACAGCCAGCATGAAGGCGCCGGTTTGCCAGATACGGCCCAAATCCCCGGCGACGATGCCGTTGTTTACGATGTCCGCCGTCAGGGTGGGAATGTACAGCGTTCCCAGCACCTGCAAAAACAGCAGGATGAGCATCGCCGCCGCCCTGCCCTTGTAGGGCGACAGGAATTTCATCAATTTGAACATGTGTATTTCCTCCCTGCCCCGGATATCTTCTCAAGGGGCGAGGCATATCATAAACCATCCCATTATGGGAGAGTCAATGGGGAGGAATGTAAAAAATTTTGCCCCGGAGCGCGTGGCTCCGGGGCAAAAAAGGGCGGGTGGCAATATTGCCGCCCGCCCCAGAGCGCTGCCAAAGCCCGCAAACGCAAAAATTGCCCTGATAAAAGAGGAAGCGGAGGCAATTTTTGCTTCCTGCGTCAGCTGCACTTGCAGCCTGCGGTCACTTACGTCCATGTAAGCTCCCTTGCCTGCAAGTTTGCTTCCTTGTCTTGCGGGCTTTCTCATCCCTCTGGCAGTCTGTTGACTTTGTCAACATCCTGCCGCCGCGTTCCATTTCGAACGCGGCGTTTGCAGGCTCTTTGGCGCACTGGAAAGGAGGAAACGATGGCATACCTGACCTATGCGGAGTACCAGCAGAGGGGCGGCGCGCGCTCCGAGGCGGAGTTCGCCGCGCTGGAAATGCGCGCCGCCAAGCTCATAGACGCGCTCACCCATGGCCGCGTGCGGGAGGAGACGCCCGTGCGCGAGGCCGTCCGGCAGGCGGCGCTGGCCCTGGTTGCTGCCATGGACGCGGACGGCGATCACGCCGGGCGCGAGGTGATATCCATGGACAACGACGGCGTGAGCGTGGCCTATGCCGCCGGGGACACGCAGGCGGGGCGCTGGGCGCGCATCGCCCGCGAATACCTGCGCGGCGAGGTCACGGCGGCGGGCGTGGCGCTCACCTATGCGGGGGTGGACGCATGATCCCCTTCGCCAAAGATACGCTCACGCTCTACAACCGCGTGCGGAATGTGGGCGCGGACGGCAGGACGGCGGAGACCTGGCGGCGGCGCGTGCTCACGGGCTGCAGCTGGGTGCGCGCCCACGAGCGCGTGCGCGACGAGGGCATCGTGCGCTATGCCGAAAGCGTGGCCTGCCGCATCCCCGCCAGCGCCGATTACCTGCCGCCCGGCGATTGGGACGCGCAGGGCGCGCCGCCGGGAAAGTTCACGCTGGCCGCCGGGGACATCCTCGTGCGCGGCGTGGTGGACGACGAGATTGGCGCGGGGCTGTCCGCCGCCGAGCTGGTGAAAAAGTACGCCCGCGGCGGGGCGGCGATTGTGCAAAGCGTCAAGGAAAACACGCATCTTGGCCCGCTTGCGCACTACGTGGCGCGCTCCTCCTGGGGCAGCGCCGTGCAGCGCGGCCACAGGCCGTAGGCGGCACGGCTGCCCCGGTGGGATGGGCGCGCATGGCCGCAGCGCCGCCGTGGGCTGCGGGCGTTCCGCCCTTGCGGGAACTTCACCGGCGCGGCGGGAACCGCCGCCGCGATGGAGGCCGCCGTTGCGGGCATTGCCGCCAGTGCGGGGAGAACCGCCGCCGCAGATGCGCGCCGCCGCTGTGGAAAAAACGCTGCGGAGAAAGACGCCGCCGCGATTGCGCTTCCATTGCGGCATGGCCCGGCGCGGCGGTGTTTCCATCGTCTGAACAGGAGGAATCCAGCATGAAAATGTATATCGCGACCGGCGGCATGGATGTGGCGCGCTATCTGCGCAAGGTGCGCGCCGCGCCCTTCTGGACGCGGGCGGCGCGGGAATGGCACCGGCTCTACGCGCCCTGGGTGCCCATGGACACGGGCGCGCTTTTGAACAACGTATCCTTCGCGCCCGGGCAGGTTACCCACCATGTGCCCTACGCGCGGCGCGTCTACGGGGGCGAGGGCATGAATTTCCGCCGCGACAAACACCCCCTGGCCGCCCCGCGCTGGGACCTGGCCGCCGCAAAGGCGCAGAAACCGGCGCTGATTCGAGCCTTACAGGCATATGTGGACGGCGGCGGGCTGGAGCTGAAGCGCTGACGCTGTTTTTTTACCTATCATAAAAGGAGGCCCCCATGGAAAGCGCAAATCGAATTTCCCCGCACGAGGCAGTGTGGGATTGGCTGCTCGCCTGCCCGCACATACAGGACCTTTTTTTCACCTTTTCCACCGCGGAAAACGGCGCTACGGCGCTGGTGCCGCTGACCACCTGCACAGACGCCGCGGAACAGGAGTTTGTGGACGGTTCGTCCATCCGCAACTACGATTTCACCATCCTGCGCTTTGCGGCCTATTCCACCGCGCCCAACGACGCGGCCAACATCGCCGCCCTAGCCGCCGTGGAGGATATCGCCGCGTGGATTCGCGCGCAGGACGCCGCCAAGAATTATCCCGCCTTCGGCCCGGATTGCGATATCCTCGGCGTGGAGGTGCTGCCCGGGGGCGAGTTTGGCGCCTGGGATGAAAGCGGCGCCAAGTACGCCCTGCAAATACGCATACGCTATGAAAAGGAGTGAACGATAATGGCAACCTGGGAAAAACAGAATTCCATGCTCTTTGTGGACACGTCCGCTTCCACCACGCCGTCCTGGGCGCGCGTGCGCAAATCGACCGTGTTCGAGCTGTCCTTCAACCCCGAAATCGAAACGCAGGACTTCATCGACCAACAGTTCCCCAGCGACATCCTCAAGTATTACAAGCCCACCATGGAGCAGGAAACCATGCTCGAGGAGGGCGACGAACTGTTTGACTACATGTTTTCCCTGATGGATTCCCTGCCCACAGGCACGCAGGCGGTGCGGCCGGTGCTGCTGGTGTTCCCCAAGGGGGCGGAAACGCCCGAGGGCGCGTTTGTGGCCTGGAAGGTGGATTGCACGGTGTCCTTCACAAGCTATAACCCGGTGGAGAAAAAGCTCTCCTTCAGCCTGTCCTTTGCCGGGGATATCCAGCGCGGCACGGCGGCCTTTACCGCCGGTGCGCCCACCTTCACCGCCGCGGGCTGATGTTTCGCCCCAATTACGCGCAGGACGCGCCGCCCCAAAGCATCCGCGTGGGCGGCGCGGACTACGCGGTAAACGTGGATTTCCGCGTCTGGATTGATATACTCGACCGGGCGCGGGAACTGTATGCCTCCGTGGGCACGCTGGAGGAGGCGCGGCACAACGCGCGCGTGCTGGCGGACCTGCAGAAAATGGCCTTTGGCGGCGTGTTGGCGGAAAGCCCCGCCGCCGTTTTGCGCGCCATGATGGCGTTCGCGCGCGGCTACCCCACCATGGTCGGCGAAGACGTGGGCGCGGACGAGGACGGCGAGGAACTGCTCAGCTTTGATTACGACATCAACGACCTGGTGCTGGCCATACGCGCCCAAAGCGGCGTCGACCTTTCCTACCGGCGCAGGGAGCCGTATCACTGGTGGGAATTTTTGTTGCAGGTGCGCGCCCTGTGCGGCGACCACCGCATTTTGCGGGTGATGGAAACGCGCGCCCTGAAGGGCGACAGCCGCGAGGCGCGCCTGGCAAAGCGGCGGGTGCGCCTGCCCCACAAGCCCACTGCCGGGGAAAGGCGCACACTCGCCGCCTTGCGCGCCGCCGCCGGGGAAAAGGAGGAAACATATGCGCATTGATACGAACATCGCGCCCGTGGGCGTGGAAATCGAGGGCCGGGAATACCCCCTCGCGCCCCGCACCGCGGCGCTGGCGGAAAAGCTGCGGCGCGCCGAGCAACGCGCCGTGCGCCGGGGAAGGCCGCGCCATGAACTGGAATTGGAACAGCTAGAATTGCTGCTGGGGCGCGGCGCGGTCAGGGAGCTGTTTTGCCAGGGCGGGCGGGAAAACCTCGACCGCCTGGAGGCGATTTACTACGGCGTTTTGACGGCGCTGGAAGCGCCCGCCCGCGCCCGGCGCGAGGAACACACGCAGGCGCTGGCCGGGGAAATGAAGGCCCTGGCCGAGGCCGTGCGCCCGCTGGCGGAGCTGGCGGCGCTGCTGCGCGGCGGGACGGGGCGTGAAGCGGCGCAAGACCACGGCGCGGGCCAATGATCCGGAAATTTCCGGCGGGCGGGGCTGTTCCCCGCCGGTTTGTAAAGCCGGGAGGCGAAACAAGCCGGTGCGGCGGCGGGGCCTGCGCAAAGGATGCGGGGTTTCGGCGTTTGAAACCGTGAAGCGGAGGAAGCCCGGCGCGGCGAGTTTGGCCGGAGGGAAAAGGCTGGATGGCATTGCCTTTCGCTGGCTCGCCAGGAAGGGGCGGAGCAAAGCGCGCCGCCCCTTGCCTGAGGGGCTTGTGGAAAAAGAATGCGGGGTTTCGGCTTTTGAAATCGTGAAGCGGAGAAGGCTTGGGCGGCGCGCCTGGCCGGAGGAAAACGGCTGTCGGGCCTGGCTGTCTGCCAGCCCGGCGGCGGAACGCGCTTTTTTCGCAGGCCTGGCTGCAAAAGAGGCTTTCCCGCGCTTGCGGCATGGGCGCGGTTCGGGAAACGCGGTTTTCCGGCTTCCCCAGGCCTTGCGCCCCGCTTGATGGGATGGCGGCGGCGCGCTTTGACGTGGATTTCCGCAGCGGCTGTAAAATGGAGGTGTGAGCGATGGCGGATGGCATTCAGATCCGCATTACCGGCGACGACAGCGAGTTTTTGAAGACGCTTTCATCGCTGGAGAGCAGCGCCCTTGCCACGCTGGAGGGCCTGACGGCGGCGGCATCGGCCGCGGGCGGGGCCTTTGGCGAGGCGATGGCGCGCTATGGGGAGGCCATGGGCGGCGCGGACGGCCCATGGGACGCGGAGGCGTTGATCGCGCGGGCACGGGAGATGGCCGGGGCGGTGGCGCAGGCGTGGAGCGACGCGGCGGTGCTGGAAGCGCCAATGCTGACGGCGGCGCGCGGGGCGCTGGATCCCGGGGCGCTGCTGACGGACGCGCTGGAAGGGCTACAGGCGGACTTTTCCGGCGCGGCGGAAACGCTGCGCGCCGCCCTCATGGAGGGCTATCTGCGCCCCGGCTTCGAGGGCGTGGACTGGGAGGCTATGGCGCAGCATCTTTCGGCGCGGCTCACCCAGGCCGGACAGGGCGGCGCGGCGGCGCTGGCGCAGACACAACCGGCGCTTTCCGAAGCTGGACAGGCGGCGGTATCGGGCCTGCCCGCGGCCATGGATGTTTCCACGGCAACGGCCAGCGCCGGGCGCGATACCGCGCAGGGCTGGATTTCCGGCTTTGAAAGCCGGGTCGGGGCCATGCGCGCGGCGGCACGGGCGGCGGCACGCAGCATCACCGCTGCGTTCAACGGCGCGCTGGGCATTGCCTCGCCCTCGAAGGTGTTCCGCCAGTCGGGGCACTTCAGCGGCGAGGGCTTTGCGCTCGGCTATGAGGAGAGCATACGCGAGGCGCAGCGCACGGTGCGCGGCCTCGCCGGTTCGCTGGCGGACGCGGCGCAGATCCCGGCGCGCAACGCCGCGCCAGCAACGGCGGCTGTGGCGGCAAAACCGGCCGGGGAGGACGCGCTTGCCGGTCTCAACATCGGCCTGTATGTAAACGACCGCAAAATTGCCGAGGCCACGGCGGACGCGAACGGGCGCACCGCCAACGCGCGCGCCAGAAGATTGGCGGCGGGATGGGGCCATGCGACATAAAAAGCGGGGAAGGACAGCGCTGGAAAAGGATTCCGCGAGCGGCAGCGGTTGCGCCGGTTGAGGCGGGAACGCCCTTGGGCCGGGGGGTTGAGCCGCGGGAGAAGGAACGCAAGGCCGCCACGACGCACGGCGGCGCGATGGAAGCGCGCGGTATGAAAAAGCGAAACCGGCAGAAAAGCGCCCCGCGCTCCAGGTGCCAGGAAAACGCCTTTGGGCTTTGGCGCCGGGCCGTATGGAAGGCGCGCCGGGCGGCCGCAGGGCGTGCGGTAGAAACGATGCAAAAAGGCAGGCTTTGAAGGGCGTCCCGCGCGGGGAGATGGCCGCGCCGGTTGTGGAAGGCGGGCCTTTGCGCCCGGGCAGCGGGATGCGCGCCGGACGGCTGGCGGCAGGATGGAGGTATGCGTTATGAAAAAGCTGGAATCGGTGTGGTTTGAATTCGCGGGCGCGCGCAATACGGCAAAGGGCGTGCGCCTGCTCTCCCTGCCGGAGCGCGGCCATCCGGCCGAGCGCGGCGAACTTGTGCAGGCAGCCGGGCGCGACGGCTTCTTGTGGGCGGCGGACGGGGGCTACGAGCCTTTGACCGTCCGCGTCCAGTGCCAGACGGGCGACGATGCGGATGTTTCCGCCATCGGCGCGTGGCTGCGCGGGGCGGGGGCGTTGCGCTTTTCCGACGACCCGCAGCGCTTCTACCGCGCCCGAATCCGGCGCGGGTTTTCCTATACCGAGGCCGTCCGCCGCTTTGTCAACCGCAATTTCACGGCGGTTTTCGACTGCCAGCCCTTCCGCTACCACGTGGAGGCGGAGGGCGGCGGCGATGCAGAGATTACCGCTTCGCCGCACACCCTGACCAACCCCGGCACGTACAAGAGCGCGCCGAGAATCAAGGTGGAGGGCGCGGGGGACGTGGTGCTGGCCATCGGCACGCAGGTTGTGGAGATCGAGGGGCTGGAAGATGGGATTATCATCGACAGCGAGCTGGGGGATTGCTTCAACCTCACGGAAAGCGCCCTGCTCAACGGCAAGGTGACGCTCATGGACGACGGTTTCCCCACGCTTGCGCCGGGGGCGAATATCATATCGTGGACAGGGAATGTGACGAAGGTGACGGTTACACCCCGGTGGAGGGATTTGTAATTGTTGACGTGACAATATGCGTATGGTAAAATGCTGCCGGAGCTTTGCTCCCGGCAGGAAGGAACTACACGCGCTTGCTTAACCGCTGGACGTTACGACAGAAGGCGGTGTTGCCAGATGACGGATTATGAGCTGATCATGGTCGTTCTGACGGTAATCGGATTGCTGATTGTAATTTCGAAAAAGAGATAAGCAAACCGCCGTGTAGCTGACACCTACGCGGCGGTTACGATGATTTAAACTCGCCAGCGGGTGACGAGCCCGGA
>DVFZ01000073.1 GCA_018712945.1 Candidatus Pullichristensenella stercorigallinarum
GGTATTCATGGTAGCGGCGAGTGGATTCGAACCGCTGACCGACCGGGTATGAACCGATTGCTCTAGCCAACTGAGCTACGCCGCCATGAATGGTTGCGGGGGAGGGATTTGAACCCTCGACCTCCGGGTTATGAGCCCGACGAGCTACCGGACTGCTCTACCCCGCGGAATCCGTCCAAAGCGTTCCGCTCCGACGGCACGCATTATTATATCACGCTCCGGCGCGCCTGTCAACCCATCTGCGCAAGTTTTTTGAAATCCTTACAAAGAATGGCGGCGCGCCGGTGCGGGAAAGTGGAATGCGGCGGTTCATTCGGGACGCCGCATCCCGCCCAGGTCAGGCGCCGACCTTGACAATCGCTACGGCGTCTATCGCATCCTGCTCGCCCTCGGCGGAATGAACCGTGCCATCGTAGGTCACGCGCACGGCGTCGCCCACGGCCAAGCCTTCGGGCAGCAGTGCCGGGTCAAAGTTTACGCGCACAGCGCTTTCGCCCTCGCCCAGTACCATGCTCGTTTCCGAAAGTTCGCTGATGGTGTTTTCCATCGCGTATTCAGCCACGATGCGGCCCACAGAAATCTGCGGGGGGATGGAGAGCGTGGCCGCGCCGTTGAAATAGACGATGGCGCGCTGGGCGTCAAAGCCGGTTTCCGCCCAGGAGGCGGGCAGGTTCACACGGTACTCCATGCCGTCCGAGGCGTAGAGCAGCAGGGCGTTCTCCTCGGGATAGGTGGCCAGCACGTCGCCCTCCAGCCGGTGGGAGACGATGCGCGCAGCGGTCACCTGCGGGGGCAGGGAACGCGTCATCTGGCCATTATAGTCTACGTATATATAGCTTCCAACCTCCAGGTCGTGGTTGGTTTCCTGCACGGTTTCCTCGCTGACGAGCACCAGCACATTGCCCATATCCTCGGTATAAATAGTGATACGCTCATCGGCGATTTCCACGATCGCACCCTCGAGCATAAAGGCTTCCGCTTCCGTTTCCGCCTCAGCGCCGTCGGCATCCAGCCAGCCGCCTTCTGTGGGCGCATTTTCCTCCGTCGCGGGCGCGGCATTTTCCTCGGCGCACACGGGCAGGGCGACCAGCACAAGGGCGATCAGCAATGAAAGAAGTTTCCTCATCGTAATTCCCTCCGTTTTCCTGTTTATCTATTCGACGATGGACGGGCTGTTTTGGTTCAATCGCATTTGTAAAGCGGTGGTTAATTTTGTCAACGCCAAGAGACGGGAAAGCCCGCCGTTTTTCGCGGCGGGCCTTGCTTACAATACGTTGCCCAGGAATTCGCGCAGGCGGGGGTTGGAGGGGTTCTCCAGCACGCTTTGCGGCGGCCCCTGTTCGGCGATGACGCCCTCGTCCATGAATACCACCTTGCTGGCCACGTTGCGGGCGAAATTCATTTCGTGGGTGACCACCAGCATGGTCAGGCCAGTTTCGGCCAAGTCCTGCATGACCGAGAGCACTTCGCCCACCATTTCCGGGTCCAGCGCCGAGGTCGGCTCGTCAAAGAGCAGCACCTCCGGGTCCATGGCCAGGGCGCGGGCAATGGCCACGCGCTGCTTCTGGCCGCCGGAGAGCTGGCGGGGCTTGGCCTGCATAAACGGCTCCATGCCCACGCGCCGCAGGTATTTCAGGGCGTTTTCGCGGCTCTCAGCGGCGGAGCGCTTCAAGACCTTCATTTGCCCCACCATGCAGTTTTTCAGAACGGTCATGTTGTTAAACAGGTTGAACTGCTGAAACACCATGCCCACGCGGGCGTGGTAATTGCCCATGGACACCTTGCCGGAGAGTATATCCTCGCCATGGAAGCGGATTTCGCCCGCGTCCGGGGTTTCCAGCAGGTTGATGCAGCGCAGAAGCGTGCTCTTGCCCGAGCCGGAGGAACCGATGATGCAGGCCACCTCGCCCTTGCCCACGGAAAAGTCGATGTCCCTGAGCACCTCGTGCGCGCCGAAGGATTTGCGCAAATGCCTGATGTCGATGACGCTGTCCATGCTCAAACCTCCCTTCGGGTTTCATCCACCACATGGATGCTGGCGCGGCTGTCGGACTGCGAGCCGTAAATGACGTAGTTATCCGGCCCATCCATCTTCTTTTCAATCAGGCGCAGAATGCGCGTGACCGTAAAGGTGAGGATGAGGTAGATGACCGCGACGATGACATAGGATTCAAAATAGCGGTAGTACGTACCGGCGGCGGACTTGGCCTGAAAGAACAATTCGGTCACGGCGATGACGTTGAGCACGGACGAGTCCTTGATGTTGACCACGAACTCGTTGCCGATGGAGGGCATGATGTTGCGCACCGCCTGGGGCAGCACTACCGACACCATGGTCTGCCAGTGCGTCATGCCGATAGAGCGCGCCGCCTCGGTCTGGCCGCGGTCGATAGAGATGATGCCGCCGCGCACAATTTCGGCCATGTATGCGCCCGTATTGATGGAAACAATCAAAATTGCCGCCTGCAACTGCCCCAGCTGCGGCCCGCCCATGTAGGGGACGCCATAGAAGATGACCGCCGCCTGCACCATCATCGGCGTGCCGCGGAACACTTCTATATAAATGGCCAGCACGGCGTTGAGCAGCCTGACAAGCGCCCGCTTCCACACCGGCGCGCGCGGCCCCAGTTCGATGGTGCGGGCGATGCCCACCAGCAGGCCGATGAGGAAGCCGAGGATGGTGCCGCTGATGGCGATGAGCATGGTCATGCCCGCGCC
>DVFZ01000074.1 GCA_018712945.1 Candidatus Pullichristensenella stercorigallinarum
ATGCGTTGAAAATCCACTACCCCCCCCCCTTCGTAAAATTTGGGTTTCCATTTGCGTATGGGGATATGAAATCCCCATACGCTTGTCCTACTGGCCCGGTCTTAGAACTGCGTGCCGTACAGCTCGGCGACGAAGCTCCAATAGGCTTCTCCGTCCACATCGTAGACGACGGTGCAGGTCGTGGAGGTCGCGGGGCCGGTACCGGCTTCCCAGGCGACGGACTCACCGTAAGTGTAGCCCATGTTGGTCTCCATGGCGATGTCGCGCTGATCGGTCACAGTGATGAGATCCGGGCAGAGGAAGATACCGGGAACCTGAGCATCCCACAGGGACTGCTGACGGTCCGGATCCTCTTCGAAGCGCGGGTAGGCATATTCTTCAATCAACTGCGTGTAGGGCGTATCGCCGGCGTTAATGAGCTGCTCGACCAGCTCCTTGGTCAGCTTCTGGTTGTAGGAGATGTCGTGGGGCACGACCACCTGGAGCGGGAAATCGGCCTGCAGGCAGATCGCCACGGACTCGGGGTCATAGTACCAGTTGCGCTCGGCGCAGGGGGTATCGTTGCCGGGCACGTCGATCGCGCCGCCCATGTAGTAGATGCCCGCGGTGTTCTCGGCGAAGGTGGGATCTTCCATGATCGCCAGCGCCACGTTTGTGCAGGCGCCGACGGCCATGATGGTCACCTGGCCGGGATACTCGTGAACCTGCTCAATCATGAACTCCCAAGCAGACTGCTCCTGCGGCTGGAGGGAGCTGTAACCCCATGTCTCATTCTCCAGGTCGCCAAGGTTGTCGTAGGAAATGCCGTCGCCATAGTCCAGCACCTTCTGCATGCTGCTGATGCGCTTGAGGCCATTGGCTTCGATGGTGGCATCGTCATGCAGGCCCATGATCGGGATATCGGTGCCCATGTAAACCGGGATGTCCTCGCGGCCGACGGCCTCGAGCTGGTTGAGGATGGCGGTGGTGCCTTCGGCAATGGTCACGTTCGCGCCGACCGAGGTCACGCCCAGCAGGTCGATATAGCCGGCGGCATCCGCCTGCAGCAGGATGAACAGGGCATAGGTATCGTCGCCGAAGTAACCCATATCCGTATCGAAGATCACCTTATGCGTTTCCGCGGAGGTGACGATGTTGTAGTCCTCCATCGCTGCAAAAGCGGATACGGAAGAAAGCGCCAGCACCAGGACACATACCAGAGTCAGGATTTTTTTCAATGGGAACCCTCCTTCTTTCTTTTATTCGCATGCCTTCAGATCGCCGCAGGCTTGGCCAGGGCCTGGACGGCCATTGGGCACGGAATTCAGTTTAATCAGGTTTTGGCAAGCAAAGCTTCAACCTGTGCGCGCGTGGGCATGGAACTTTGCGCGCCCGCGCCAGTGGTGGAAAGCGCGCCGACCGCGTTGGCAAAGCGCAACGCCTTTTCAATGGGCATGCCTTCGGCAAGGGCCACGGCAAAACCGGCATTGAAACTGTCGCCCGCCGCCGTAGTATCGACTGTATTGACCTTAAACCCACTCACCGGCATGATCGTTTTCCGGTCGACGTAGAGGCAGCCCTTGCCGCCCAGTTTGGCGATGACTGCGCCCACGCCGCGCTCAAGCAGCATGCGGGCGGCGGCGACCACTTCCTCGGGCGTATCCGTGCTCGCGCCCGTAAGCGCGGCAAGCTCGGTGGCATTGGGCGTGATGTAGTCCACGTTCTTATACAGCTCCTCCGGCGCGCTCGCCGCGGGCGCGGGATCAAGGATCAGGCACTTGCCCTCGCGGCGCAGTATTTTTGCCAGATGGGCAACGGTATTCAGGTCGATCTCATACTGCATCAGAAAGATATCGCAGGTGAGCATGCGTTCGAGCATGCTATCCATATAGGCATTGTCAACCAGCCCGTTGGTGCCGGGGATAATGGCAATGCGGTTTTCGCCCCGGTCGTCCACTTCGATGATGGCCGTGCCGCTGGGCGTATTGGCATCGCTGCCCACGCATTCCGCGTCAACGCCGTTTTGCCGCAGCGTTTCCCGGTAGAAGCGGCCGTTGTCGTCCTCGCCAAGCATGCCGACCATCATTACGGCGTGGCCGAGCTTGGCGGTAGCCACCGCCTGATTGCCACCCTTGCCGCCGGCATAGGTGTGAATGTTCTTGGCGATAACCGTTTCCCCGGGCTGATGAAACCTTTCCAAACGCAGCGTCAAATCCACGTTCAGGCTTCCCGCCACGCAAATTTTCTTAGCCGTGTCCCCCATAAGTCCTCCTTGCGCCGTTACTTTACACGGACCTCGTTCTTGCTGCCCTTCTGCATCATGTTGCCCTGGACAATCTCAAGATAGGCCGCGAAGATAACCACAACGCCAGTGACGATATACTGATAGAACGTATCGACGCCCATAACGATCAGGCCAACCTTCAGCGCGGAAAAGAGGATAGCGCCGATCACCGTGCCGAAGATATTGCCGCGGCCGCCCGCCATGGAGGTGCCGCCGATCGCCGCGGCCGCAATGGCGTCCATTTCATAGCCCTGGCCGGTAGAGGGGTCGCCGGTGCCAAGGCGTCCAACCTGCACAAGCCCGGCCAGCGTCGTGCCCAGAAGCGCCAGGCCGTACATGATTACCTTGGTGCGGCCCACGCGGACGCCGGACAGGCGGGCCGCGTCCTCATTGCCGCCGATGGCGTAGGTGTGCGCGCCCAGCTTGGTCTTTTTCAGCACGATGGTCATGATTACCGCGAATACGAGGAACACAACCACTGAGAAGGTCATCGTCGAAGTGATCTGGAAGTTAAACACATTGCGGTAGTCGCGCGGCACGCTCAGAACCGGGAAGCCGCCGGTAATGACGTAGGAAACGCCGCGGTAGATGGACATGGTGCCCATCGTGGCCACGAAGGGCTGCAGCTTGAGCACGCCGACCAGGAAGCCGTTGATCGCGCCAAAGACAAAGCCCATGGCCAGGCAGACAACCACCCAGATCGGTATCGGCACGCCAGCCTTGGCAAGCTGCGCGCCTATGCAGGCAACCAGCGCCAACGCCGAACCAACGGACAGGTCGATGCCGCCGGTGATGATCACGCACGTCATGCCAATGCCCATCAGGCCATAGGTAACCGCCTGGGTGATGATCGTGGTGAGGTTGGCTACGGACAGGTAAGAACTTTCCAGAATGCTGAAAAGAACGATGGTTACAATCAGCGCCAGCAACGCGCTCCATTCACGCCGGTATTTTCTGTACAGTGCTTTCATGGCTTGTCATTCTCCCTCCACCGCATAATTAAGAATGTTTTCCTCGCTGAACTGGCCGCGCTCGATTTCCGCCGTCAGGCGGCCGTCGCGCATCACCAGTATGCGGTCGCTCATGCCCATGACCTCCGTCAGTTCCGAAGAAATCATGATGATGGACATGCCTTCCTGCGCCATCTGCTCCATCAGATGATAGATATCCGCCTTGGCACCAATATCAATGCCCTTGGTGGGTTCGTCAAAGATCATGACCGTGGCGTCGGTAGACATCCAGCGCGCGAGGATGACCTTCTGCGCATTGCCGCCGGAAAGGCTCATGGTCATAAACTCGGGATCGTTGGGCCGCAGGCCCACCTTTCCGCCCTTGTCCTTGGCGTTTTCATACTTTTTATGCGTGTTGATGAGCATGGCGGAGCGGAACTTGTCCAGACAGGGGAGGGCCATGTTATCCATGTTGTTGAGGTTGGGCACGATGCCCTCCTCCTTGCGGTTTTCCGAAATCAGGGCGATGCCTGCCTTGATCGCGTCATGCGGGGAGGAGCATTTGAGCGTCTTTCCATTGAGGCGGACCGTGCCGCCCGTCACCTTATCCGCGCCATAGATTCCGCGCATGACCTCCGTGCGTCCAGCGCCCACCAGGCCAAAGAAGCCCAGGATCTCGCCCTTGTGCAGTTGGAAGCTGACGTTGTGAAACATCTCGCCGCTGAGGTTTTCCACCTCCAGCGTGACCTTGTCCTTCTGACACTGGCTGGGAATGGTGCGCTGCGCGAACAGGGAAACATCCCGGCCGACCATGTCGTGAATGATCTCGTCGCGCGTGGTGCTGCGCATTTGCACTGTATTGATGAATTTTCCATCGCGCAGTATGGTCGCACGGTCACAGATGGAAAAGATCTCGCTCATTTTATGGCTGATATAGAGGATGGTTATGCCGCTCTTCTTGAGGTCGGCAATGATGTCAAACAACACCTTAACCTCGGCGTCGCTCAAAGAGGATGTGGGCTCATCAAAGGAAATCAGTTTTACATTGCCATCCAAAGCCTTGGCGATGGCAACCATCTGCTTCTGCCCGGTGGACAGGGAGCCCATGCGGTCTGTGGGCCGTATATCGGTCTGCAGGCGGCCGAGGATGCGCTCGGCCTCGGCGTTCATCTTGCGCTTGTTCAAAAAAATACCGGCCGTCGGCTCTTTGCCCAGGAAAAGGTTCTCGGCAACGGTCATTTCCGGAATGCTGACGATTTCCTGGTGCACCTTGGCGATGCCAAACTTGATGGCGTCCGCCGTGCCGGAAAAGTGTACCGGCTTGCCATCGAACGTAATCTCACCCGAAGTGGCCGGGAAAGCGCCGTGCAATATGTTCAGCAGCGTGCTCTTGCCCGCGCCGTTTTCGCCGATAATGGCGTGGATCTCTCCGCGATTGATGGAGAAGCTGACATCATCCAAGGCTTTCTGGCCGGGGAATACCTTGGTGATGTGCCTGAATTCTATGTATGCTGCCATGACGACATCTCCCATTGAACGAATTGGGTAAAAAAGGGGACGGATACTTGCTCCGCCCCCTGTCCGGAATTATTCGAAGATGGGCGCGTACTCGTAGCCGAAGATCTCCTCAAAGCTCATATCGGCATTGTCGATGTCACGCACGCACTGGGGCGCGTAGATGACCTTCGGGACTTCCTGGCCGGCCAGCTTGCGGATCTGCATTTCCACGCCGATGGCGCCCATGGTGGTCGGGAAGAAGTCGACGGTGGCGTCCAGCTCGCCAGCGCGGATGGACTCAAGCGCCTCGCTGGTGCCGTCGGTGCCGACGATCACGCACTCGCTGCCCGCGGCGACGACAGCCTCAAGGGCGCCCATGGCCATGGTGTCGTTGTTGCAGTAGATGCCGCCCAGGTCGGGGTACTGCTGCAGCAGGGTCTGGGTGATGTCATAGGCCTTCTGGCGATCCCAGTCGCCATTCTGCACGGCAACAACTTCAATGCCCTCTTTGTCGGCGAAGAAGTCGTTGAAGCCCTGGGTGCGGGCCTGGGCAGCGGTGGCCTGAGACAGACCGGTGATGCAGGCAACCTGGCCTTCGCCGCCGATCTTGTTATAGATCCACTCGGCGCCCTGCACGCCCGCCTGATAGTGCCACGCGCCGACGGTGGTGCTGGCATAGGGCACGAAAGCGTCCATAACGGTGGTCAGGTCGATGCCGGCCTCAAGGGCGGCCTCCATGCCGGGCACGAGGTTGCCGGCGGAGATGCCGGAAATCAGGATGGCGTCATAACCCTTGTTGACCATGTCCAGAAGCAGGGTCAGCTGGCCTTCCTCGTCGGTCTCGGTCTGCGCGCCGCGCACGTCGATGGTGACGTTGTAGCCCGCATCCTGGAACATCTGGGCGGCCTGCTCGGCGCCTTCCTTCTCCATGCGCCAGAACTCGTTTTCAAACGTCTTGGTGGTAAAGCCAAGGGTGATCTCCTCGTCGAGCGCCGGCACCGGGCCGAGGGACTCGCGGATCTCGTTGTATTCGACAGCGCCATCGTAGAAGTCGTAGCCCTGTTCCTCAACATCCGCGCTGGGCAGCGCCGCTTCTTCGGCGAAGGCAACCATGCCCATCGACATTACCAGTGCCAAAACCAGAGCCAGAATCGAGCGGAATTTACGCATGATAAAATCCTCCTTCAAAATACGTGCCAGAAATATGTAGTTGTGCCCCGCCTTTTCCCGGCGCGCCCGGCCGGCGGTCGTTTCCGAGGCGCGTCAAAACCTCCTTTCCCGCTTGCGCAGTTTCTATCAGAAAGTGAACGAAATTTGTTCGCCTCTTTCTATAACTTCATTACGCCTCCCGTGGCACGCTCACGCTGGAGCGCACGATCAGTTCGTGCCGGATCACCACGTCGCGCGGGCCGCTGGTCACAACGCCCTCTATCCGTTCAAACAGCATGCGCACGCCTTCGCGCGCGAAGGCCACGCTGTCGTTGGTTACGCTGGTCAGGCTTGGATTGGAGATTCGCGCATAGGGGATATCGTCCATCCCGGTTACGGAAACCTGCTCGGGAATGCGCACGCCCCGCTCCTGCATGGCGGCCAGCAATCCCAGGGCGACCTGGTCGTTGGCGCAGCAAATCGCGGTAGGCAACGTCTCCAGCTTGGCAAAATAGCGCCCCGCCACATACCCATCCGATTGGGAAAAGCCGATTTCAATCACGTTGCGCGGTTCAATGGGAACGCCCGCCTCATGCATGGCCCGCTCAAAGCCCTCGCGCCGGCTGTTGGCGATCATCGAATGCGGGGTGCCGCCGGCAAAACCGATATGGCGGTGCCCCAAGGCGATCAAATGGCGTACGGCCAGATAACTGCCCTCCGAGCCGTGTACATGCACGGTGTCAAACGGGTATTCCTGATACGCATTCAGCCCTACGGTGGGAATATTGGCGCTGCGCAGCTCGTCAATGACCGCTTTCTTGATATCAATGGAACCCAGCAAAATACCGCTTGCATACATTTGCCGGGCAACGCGGATGGATTCCAGTTCATGCACGCTCTCATTTGAGTCATAAAGCGCCATTACATAGCCTTTATCCCCCAGGAGGCCCTGTACGGTTCTGGCCATTTGCGAATAAAAAGGATTGCAAATATCCGGGACGACCAGCAGGATGATGCGACTTGCGCGCATTCGCAGCGATTGCGCGGCAATGCTGGGCACATAGCGCAGCTTTTCCATTGCCATGGCAATGCGGGCAGCTGTATTTTGATCCACATTACCGGCGTGATTGAGGTAGCGGGAAACCGTACTGGTGGAAACGCCGGCCTCCTTTGCCACATCGCGGATCGTTACGCGATGTTTCGCTCCCCCATCCGCCTGCAGCATACCCGGCACCGCGGTCCTCCCCTGCATATTGTTCACCACATCTTTTTAATCATGTTTCAATAATGTTTTATCTTTATTCAATATGATTCGCTTGCGCTGCATGGACAGGTGCCCCTCTTTTGCCATATCTTTCAAAAGTCGGGATACGACCTCCCTGGATGTGCCCAGATTATTTGCCAATTCCTCGTGCGTAACGCAGATTTCCCCATTTTCCGCCTCCGCACCATATTCCATCAGGCACCGCATCAACCGCTCGCGCAAGTTTGAAAAGGCCAGATCTCCGGCCAAATTGACCAGGCGTTCAAACATCATTACATTCGATGCCGCTTCCGCGTTTCGCACGTAATTGTTGTCCCGCAAAAGCTTTCTGCTTAATTCCTCCTCTACAACGTAAATCCGCACGCTTTTTTCAATACTGGCCTTTACGTAAAAACGCAATTTGTGCAGCGATACCAGCGAGTGGCTACCTTCTCCCGCGCCCATACGCAAAAGCCTGCAGTTCCTTCCGTCCAAACTTTCGATTAAAATATTAATACTGCCCTGTACAATTACCCATAGCGCATCTGCGCCCGCGCCGGTCAGGCTTTGCAAATCGACCTGCCTGGGCGCCAAGAAGGTTTTTACTGTCATCGAGTTGAGGATCTCATTCTTCGATTCGACACTTAGCCGGCTCCAAAAGGGAAAGGCGGGATTGCATCTCCATTTTTCCACTTATTAACTTGCATGTTCGCTTGCACGGAATGCCTCCTTTTCCCGACATTACATCTTTTGTTTTTTTGTGAATCATGACCAGTATGGGAACGTTCTCTGTTACAAGCACATTATACATCAGGCCTATGGGATTTTCTGTGACCTACATCACACACCGAACCGCTTTTCTTATTTTTGATTTATAACCCAAAAATTATCCAGAAAATTTGTACCATATGAACATTTTTTACTTATTCAGAGCGCAATCCGGGGCGAAATGGCCAAGACGCGCCCAGCACCTTTCCGTTGCAGTTCTTTTTACGTTCTGATATCACACAAAAACGTTTCCACCAGAATCCGGCTCTGGAGTCAAAGCCTTTTCGCGCCGCGGCAATGGCTGGTTTGATCCGTTTCCTACGGCCAGGCCTTACAAAATTTGGGCAGATGGCCGTATGCCTGGGCCGCCATCCTGAACAGCGTGTGGGGCGCGCCAGACCCGCCTGATAAAACGCCCATGGCCGCCGAGTTGGGTTCCAAATGGGCGCGGATGCTGCCACATCCACGGCCGCATAAGAACGCGAAGAAGCCGCCGGGACGCAAAGGAAACGCGTAGGCCTGGACAATGAGGCAAAAAAATTGCTTCCCCGCGCCTGTCCGGGAAAGCAATTTTTGCATTTGCCGGCGCCGCAAAACTCCGGACAATCCGTCCGGAAGTCTCTTACAGACAAGCTTTACAAGCGGCTGGCCGCATCCTCATCCAGCAGTACCACGCAATGTGGGTGCAAGCGCAGCGCCGAGGCGGGCAGAGACGGCGTGATTGCCCCGCGCACCAGGCCGTATACCGCGCCGGCCTTGTCTGCGCCGGTGGCGATCAGAAGCGTGCGGCGGGCGCGCATGATGGTGCCCACGCCCATGGAGATGGCCGCGCGCGGTACCTCGCCAGCGCTGGCAAAGAAGCGCGCGTTGGCCTCGATGGTAGAGGGGGTGAGCGTGATTACGCCGGTCTGGTCGCTGAAAGCCGCAGCCGGCTCGTTGAAGCCAATGTGCCCATTGCGGCCAATGCCCATAAATTGCAGGTCGATGCCGCCGGCAGCGGCGATGGCCTCCTCATAGGCGCGTGCGTTCGCCGCTCCGTCGCCGATGCCGCTGGGCACGTGCGTGTTTTCCTTGGCGATGTTGATGTGGTCAAACAGGTTTTCGTCCATAAAATGGCGGTAGCTTTGCGGATGATCCCCCGCCAGCCCTATGTATTCATCCAGGTTGAATGTGGTGACGCGCGAAAAGTCGATCACGCCTTCTTTGTTCATGCGCGCCAGTTCCCGGTAGGCCGCCACGGGCGAGGAGCCGGTCGGCAGACCGATCACCGCGTCGTTTTTGGCGAGAATGGCCGCGGCGATGAGCGTAGCCGCGGCTTTCGCGGCCAGTTCCGGGGTTTTGTAAATATGGATTTGCATGGTTTCCCCTCCAGATTTCAAAGATATTTTATATGAGCGGTCTCCCGCCCATGCGTTGCGCTATTCCGGCAAACTGGCCGCGGCGATGGACTGTCCGACCCGGCGGCTGGATTCGTCCGGAATGTGAAAGGCGATGCGCCCATCCAGTTCAGGCGCGGCGGCCCCGAGCGCCTCGCGAGCCTGCCCGAGCAGTATGGCGCCGCCCTCGCCAGAGGTGACGCGACCCATAATGAGCACATGGCGGATATCATAAAACCGGGCGTAGTAGGCGACGGCGCAACCAAGGTACACGCCGATGGTTTCATACACAGCGCGGGCGCGGGAATCGCCTTCTTCCATCATGGCCTGCAACACGCGCAGGTTTTCGGCGGGCTTGCGCGTTTCGTCCAGCGCGATGCCCGCTTTGCGCGCGAGGCGGATGGCCGCGTCCTGCGAAAGGTAGCTCGCGCCGCAGCCCCGGTCGCCGGACCAGTCGTCCACCGGCGCTTTATCCTGCATATCCAGCGGCACGAAGGCCAACTCGTTGATCCAGCCGGTAATATTGCCGTCCACGTCGATATAGCCTCCGGCCTCGCTGGTGCCCATGGCGATGCCCAACACGCCGGTCACGCCCATCTCCATCGCCCCGGCCAGGGCGGTGACATCGCCGTCGTTGGCCACCGCCACGGGGATGTCCGCGCCGATTTCCCGGGCCGCGTCCAGATACATGTTTTTGACGCGCTTTTCAAAGGCATCGTCCGGCACTTTGATGAACAGCGAGGCCACCATGACGCGGTTGTCGATGTAAACGCCCGCGGAACTGACGCCGATGGCGTCCACGCGGGGCATTTTCCCGGCGGCGGTGCGCAGGGCCTCGACAACGCCCTGATAGTGGTATTCCGGATCGGCCTGCTCCTTGGGATGCCACACAACCTCCTCCGAAAATACGGTCTCGCCGTCAATGACGGCGCTGACTTTGCGGTCGCTGCCGCCGGCGTCAAAACCGATGCGGCAGCCGCCCAGATGCCGGCCGATCGCTTCGGCAGAGCGATGTCCGGCGGGCATGCCGGCGGCGTCCTCAAAATACTCCACAGCGAATGGCCGCTCGTACACGCGGCTCATGAAGCCCCGGTCGAAATCGCACGGCCCACCAAAATCGTATGCCGCCTTCAGGTGCGCGTAGATCACGCGCGAACCGTGAATGCAGATGTGCCAGCCGCCATAGACCCACAAAAGCGTCTTGACCAGCCGCTCGATCACCGCGCAGTTGCGCGCATCGTCCACGCCGTCGGGGAACACGTCCAGCGTTTCCACCTCGCAATAGCCGTGATTGCGCTCAATGGCGACGGTGAGGCGCGCGTGTTCTCCGGCGCGCACGTCGCGTTCATAGGCGCGCAACACCTGCTCCATGGGTAGAAACCCAGGATCCAACTTTGCCCTGACGTATCCTTCCATTCTATCCCTCCAAATTCAGGCGGTATATACGGCCCGGCCGGACACAAAGGTAGCTTTGACGCCCATCTCCGCGTCGCACAGGGCGATGTCCGCATCCTTGCCCGGTTCGAGCGAGCCCTTTTTCGCGTCCAGGCCGAGACGCCGCGCCGGGTTGAGCGAGGCCATGTTGACAATCTCCCACAGGGGCAGCGAACAATGCCTGCGCATGTTGTTTACGGCCTGGTTGAGCTTGAGCACGCTGCCGGCAATGGTGCCGTCCGCCAGGCGGCATTCTACGCCACGCACGAAGATGGGCTGCCCGCCCAGCGTATATTCGCCGTCTGCAAGGCCGCCGGCGCGCGTACAGTCCGTAATCAGCACCAGTTTATCGCGCTTGAGACGGGCCACCATGTCAAAAAGCGCCGGATGGACGTGGAACATGTCCGCGATCAATTCGCAGCTCACCCGGCCGTCGGTCAGCGCCGCGCCCACCACGCCGGGATCCCGGTGTTTAAGCGGCGTCTGGGCGTTGAAAAGATGGGTGACGTGACGCACACCCGCTTCAATGGCGGCCACGGCCTGGGTATAAGTGGCATCGGTATGCCCCATGGAGACCAACGTCCGTCCCGCCATCGCGCGCACGCATTCCATGTTCCCCCGCACTTCCGGGGCAATGGTGAACACCCGCAGTATATCCGAATATTCCTCCAGAAAGGCCGCGTCGCCGGGGCAAATATTCCCCCCGGCCTGCGCGCCCTTGCGCGCGGGGCTGATAAACGGCCCCTCGGCGTTCAAGCCCAGTACGCGCGCCCCGTCCCAGCCCGGGGCTGCGCTGTCGGCCATGGCGCGGCGAATCTGCGCAAAGGCGGCGCGCAATTCCGGGCGGGATACGGTCATAGTCGTGGGCAAAAAACCGGTCACGCCGTTTTGGGCGATGCCCCGCGCCATGGTGCGAACGCCCTCATAGGAGCCGTCTGAAGCATCATGGCCAAGATATCCGTGGATGTGCATGTCGATCAGCCCGGGCAGCACATAACCGCCGCAGGCGTCAATCCGCTCTGCGTCCGCAGGCACATCCCGCGCATCCACAGCGCCATGGATGTGTCCGTCAAACAGCAGCGCCCCGCCCTCCACAATCCGATCCGGCAGCACGATCTTTCCATTTATAATGGCCTTCATCTGCGATCACTCCTGCTCTTTGGCATCCTGCGTCCATGGTGGGCGCGGACAATATCGCTGGGGCGGCGCTGCGGGCGGCCCCCAAAGGGAGCCTCCCGTGCCAGCGCCGGAACGGATGGAAAAGCGATGTACCGCGAAAGCCTTCGGCCGCACGACGATCCAGGCAAGGCCCAGCTTTCCCGGACGGGTCAGCAGATTGCCCGTTTCCCGCGGCGCAGGCCCCTGGCCAGGTTTTCAGGCAACGTGAAAACAGCGCCGCCGCGTAAGGGCATACGTTCACCGCTTCGGCTGCGCCGCCGGCAGTGCGCTTTTCACAAATCCTTCCTACAATGTAGCGAAGCGCCGGTCTATCGCGCGGTTTTCGCTATTGGAGCCTTGGGGCAAGGATAACGGCCCGCCCTGGTTGACAGCGCGCAAGACCCGCCATTTTGATTATAACATACGCGCTGGAAAAAACAAGTTTTGCGCCATATATCCCGGCGCAAGTTTATACATATCGCTTGTTTTTATCTTCGCGCGTTTTTTGGGGAACGGCATGGCCAACGGTTCCCAGGCCATTTGAAAACCTACCGGCAGTTGGCATAAACCCCGGCAGGCACTTTAACCCTCCCGCTTTCGCGTCAACGCCGCCGATAAGTTGCAACAGAAGCCGGCCCGCGCGCCCAATGGATTGGATTCCCATCGCATGGACATCCCGGTGGAAACGGCGGCGCAGCGGCCAAAGATCTTCTGCCGCTGCGCCGCCAAAGCCGCATGATCCAGCGCGCACTTATACATGCGGGGGAACTTGGACAATTTTTAAGGGGAGGCTGTTTGCCTCCCCTTGCGTTTCCGGCCATCGCTTTTTCCGGCGCGCCACATTCCAGTCCCAGGTTCGGGATTTGCCAGTGCTTTTTTGAAGCAGCCCGTGGAAAGGGCAAAAGCACCGCTCAGAGATTGAATACTTCCCTGGCCATTTTTTCCAGCGCTGGCAGCACCGCTTCTACAATTTTCTGCCCTTTTTCCGCGGAACTGGACCAGGCGCTTGCCAATACGCCGCTCGAAGGCACGGCATCCGCGGGAATGGGATAGAGCGCGTACGCCGGTGGGCAAACATTTTCGCAGCGGGAAATGGCCGGCGTCCGCACGAGTTCCGGCGCAAAATAGAGCATCAGGGACGTCTCGGTGATGGCCGCGTGTTCTAAAGCCCAACCCGGGAACGGCGTTTCATCAAACAGCACCGGGAGCATCTCCTCCGGCAGCGGATCCCACCAGTTTGACAGCAGCATCGTTGCCTTTCCCCCCAGGCGTTCGTTTACAGAATCCATTGCCTCGATCAAAAACGGATCGTTTTCAAAGTGGGCGTTCATCAAGAAAATGCGCGTAAAGCCATCGCGGGCAAATTCCAGAAGAATGTCCGCCGCCAAAGCCTGCAGCGTGCTCCCATTCAGATCTATCGTGCCCGGAAAGAGGGGGCCGCCGCCGCTGAAGGGCTTTGATTTATATCCATAGGAAAGCGTTGGCGCCACCACGGCATCAATTCTCTGCGCAAGCAGGGCCGCAAAATTTTCCGCTATAATCGAATCTACCCCAAGGGGTAAATGCGGGCCATGCTGCTCGGTGGAGCCGACTGGAAGGATGATTGGCCTGTCTGTGCATCGCGCATAATCCATCCAGGTCATTTTCGTCATATGCAGGCGGTCTGTCATCATATCTCCTCCTCGTTACGATAAAATCGCCGCGTCCAGCGGCCAGCCGCGTCTTTCAAACGCGCTCG